>DASYDZ010000022.1:0-11631 GCA_036499305.1 Candidatus Didemnitutus sp. | reverse complement strand
CCAATCCCAATGTCGGGCGCCCTTATGTCGCCAACTCCTTCTGGTCGAGCAGCAGCTCCAACCAGATTTCGCGCAACAGCCTCCGATTTACCGCCACCGGGGAAATCCGGGCCTCGGATTTTCTGGGCAACACCACGCTGGCCAAGATCCTGGGGCGCCATGTGTTCACGGGATTGATGGCCGAGGACAACAAGAAGACGCTCGCGATGCAGTGGAGCCAGTACGCCACCTCGCCGGATTGGACGGCCCTTCTCAATTTTCCGGCCAACACGCTGACCTCCTATCGGCAATTCGACTGGGTGGACTACATCGGCTCCAGCCTCACAGGCGCGTCCAGCCCCGCCGGAGCAAACCTGTCGCGGGTGGACAGCATTATTGCGCCGACGTCGTCATCAACGGTTCGCTACTTCAACTCGCATTGGAGTGCGACGGGCGTGGATCCGGCCGCACCTTACACGTACACCAGCTACACGACCGGCGCGGTGGTTACGTCAACCCAGTCGGAAAATCCGGCCAACTACACGGGTTGGCAGAACACGACCGTCAACTGGCTCAACGCCGATGTCGCGTCCCAGTTCCCGGATCTGGTCACTGGCGCGCAGAAAACGCGTTATCGGGATCTTTCGCGGGGATTCACCTGGCAGGGATACATGCTGGACGGGGACTTGGTGCCCACGGTGGGTTGGCGGCGCGACGTCGTCACGAGTTACGCGACCGGCGCGCCGAGCAACGCGACGTCGGGCCAGGTCGGCCTCGACTTCAACGACAACCCGAATTCCCGCAATGAGCAGTCGGGAGAAAGTCTGTCGTGGGGCGGCGTCTATCATTTGCCGAAGGCCCTGACCTCGCATTTGCCGGGCGGCACCACGCTGAGCGTGTTCTACGATCGCTCGAGCAACTTCAAGGCGGACACGCCGCGCCAGAACCTGATCGGCGACACGGTCGCCAATCCCGACGGCGATACCAAGGAATATGGATTCACGGTGACCACGCTGGACGACCGCCTGGCGCTGAAGGTCGACTGGTTTCACACCAAGGTGACCAACGCCACGTTCGCCAGCTCGAATGGAAACTCGATCGCGGGCCTGGGCTCGAACGGCTACCTCGTGTGGGGCGCGCCCGATTGGGGACTCGGCTTTGCCGCGCAGTTGCAGGATTACCTCGAAGGCCTGAATCCGAGCCGCGGCGGCGAGTGGAACTACGCCGCGATCGACGGAGTGGCGGGCGCCTCGGCCGGTCCGGGGAATGCCGCCTTCGACAACGCGGCGCAAACCGTCCTTTCACGGCAGATCGTCAACGCGTGGTTGCACGCACCGGTAACGAACTCGTTCTTCCAATACTACGGGATTCATCCGCTGTCGATTGACGTGACCAAATTGTCGACCGGCGAGATTCGCAATGTGTTCGGTTCGGGCTACGATTCGGGGACCTTTCAGCCGGGATCCGAGAATTGGTCGGGATCGAGCAATGCGGTCTCGACGGTCGACATCATCTCCAAGGGCACCGAGTACGAGCTGGATTTCCGGCCGGTGAAGAACTGGAACATCACCGTCAACTACAGCCGGACGTTTGCGACCCACGAGAACATCGACGAAACCACCCGCGAGTACATGAAAACGTGGGATGATTTCCTCTCCGGCCCCGCCGGCGCGCTCCGGTTGTGGGGCTCGACCGCGGGTTTCACCGTCGGGCCGACCTGGATCCAGGGCGTGTACAATCCCTACCTCGTCGAGGTGAACTCACAGGGACAGTCTGCTCCCGAGGTCGCTCCCTGGCGGCTGAACGGCATCTCGACCTATGCGTTCGACCACGGCACCCTGAAGGGCCTGTTTGTCGGCGGCGCAGCGCGGCTCGAGGCCGCCCGCATCGAAGGTTATCACTATAGCCCCAGTCTTGGCACGCTGGACGTCACGGATCCCTGGTATGGCCCCCGGGACTCGCACTTTGACCTGTGGTTGGGATACAAGATGAAGGTGCGGAGCAATCTCGAATGGAAGGTGCAGTTGAACCTGCGGAACGTGGGTGAGACGACCAAACTCGTGCCATCCTACTACGAACCTGATGGATCAATCGCGCTCGCTCGCATCCAGGAAGGCATGACCTGGGAGCTCTCGAACACGCTGACCTTCTAGGTTGAAACACGAATCCCCGGGGTAAATGATGTCCGAACCGGCCGTCGCGGGTCGAAATCCCGCTTTGGCCTCGAGCCGCCATGCAAATACGAACAGCGTCGAGACACTGGATCCGCCACATTCTGACCGCCTCGGCCTGCCTGTGCTGCGGATGGACTGCGGCGCTGCCGGCTGCAGAGTCCGTTCCGCCCCCGCGGACGGAATCCGGCTTCAGTTACAACCGCCTGCCCCGGAAAGTAGTCGTTGGAACCCTCGTGGGCGGCTACGAGATCTATTCGATGAAGTTGGGCGACCGGCTGAAAAAAATGGATGGATTTCTCTCGGAGATGGCGGCGCAGGCGGGCCGGACGAATTCCGTCCACGCGCTGGATCTGGCGGTGTTTCCCGAGTATTTCGTCGCCCATCCCGGAGACCTGCCGGCCCAGCGCGCCGTGGCGCTCGGGGACGTGCAGGAAGAGATCGGAGCCCTGGCGAAAAGATACCATTGCTACCTGATTGCCCCGGCCGTCCTCCGCGAATCCGGGGCCAGCACCATCTACAGCAACGCCGCCCTGCTGTTCGACCGGCAGGGCGGGCTCATGGGCATGTATCGCAAGGTGCATCCTGTCGGAGGGCACGGAAGCGAAATCCTGGAGGGTGGCACGACGCCGGGGAGGGAATTCCCGGTCTTTGACTGCGATTTTGGCCGGCTTGGCATCCAGATCTGTTTCGACATGCTTTACGAGGACGGCTGGCGCGCCCTCGCGCGGCAGGGGGCGCAAATTGTCGCGCTGCCATCGGCATCGCCCGAGACGGTGCATCCGTCATTTTACGCCCTGCAATACCAGTATTACGTCGTCAGCGCGGCGCCGCGGGACCACTCCGCGGTATTCAACCCGCTCGGCATGATCGAGGCCGAAGCTTCCGTTGAGGGCTCCGTGCTGGTGCATCAGATCGACCTTTCTTTCGAAGTGCTGCACTGGGATGCCGATCTGGACGAAGGGGCCGCAGCGCGCCGAAAGTTCGGCGACAGGATCGGCTTCCATTATTGTCGCGATCAGGACATGGGAATATTCTGGTCCAACGATCCGCAGACGACGGTTGCACAAATGATCGGCAGCATGGGGCTTTCGCCGGCGCGGGTGGAAACGAAGCGCTTGGAAGCAGTCCAGGATCGCCTTCGGGGCGGGCCGGTCGAGTCACGGTAGTCCGCCCCGGACCTTCGTATTCCGGATTCCCGCCATGCAGCTTTCCCAAGTCGCGGCCCAATTGTTCACCGTGAGGGATTTCTGCGGCACGGCATCCGACCTGGCTGCCACCGCGCGAAAGTTGCGGGCCATCGGTTACCAGGCCGTGCAGCATACATGGAGCTGCCCGGTCCCGCTGGCGGAAGTTGCCCGGATCATGAGGGAGGAGGGGTTGCGGATCTGCGCGACCCACGATCGGTCCGCCGACATTCTGGCCGAGCCGCAGCGCGTGGTGGAGAACCTCCAGCAGCTCGGATGCCGTCTCACGGCGTACCCGTATCCGCACGGAATTGATTTCACCGATCCGGCGGCCGTCAGGGCGTTCGCCCGCAATCTGGACGCGTCCGGCGCCGTGTTGCGGGCCGCCGGCCTGACGCTGGGATATCACAACCATGGCATCGAGTTCATGGCCTTCGAGGGCGGGACGATCCTTGACTATCTCTTTGCGCATGCCGAACCCGCCCATCTCGCGGGCGAACTCGACACCTATTGGGTGCACTATGGCGGAGGTGACTGTGTCGCCTGGTGCCGCAAACTCGGCGGCCGGCTTCCATTCATCCATCTGAAGGACTATCGGATGACATCCGAGCACAAGCCCACCTGGGCGGAACTTGGACGCGGCACGCTGCCGTTCCCGGACATCATCGCCGAAGCCGAGCGCGGAGGCTGCGAATGGTTCATCGTCGAACAGGACACGTGCGACGGAGATCCGTTTGATTCCCTGCGGCAAAGTTTCGAGTACCTCAAACAGAACCTGGTTCGTTCGCCCGCCGCCTGACTCGATGATTCCACCGGAACCACCCGACAGCGGCGACTGGCGCGTCGTCTTCCCCGGCGTCCGCCAGGTCCTGATGGAGCCGCAGGAACATCCGGTGCCCGCCGCGCGCGAGATTTGCGTGCGCACCGAATATTCCCTGATCAGCCCCGGCACGGAACTCGCGCTGTATGAAGGGACGCACGCCGGGCTGGCCGATCCCGAGATCACCTTCGCCAAGTATCCGCATCGCCCCGGCTACACCGCGCTGGGGCGGGTGGATTCGTGTGGCGCCGGCATTGCCGGCATCGTGCCGGGCGAGCGCCTCTTCTTCCTGGGTCGTCATGAATCGTGGTCGTGTTGGAACCCGGGCCAGATGCTTTGGCTCCGTGCTCCGGCCGACCTGTCCGTATCCCGGATCCTGATGGGCCGGATGCTGCAGATCGCGGCGACCAGTTGGTGGGCGTTTCGCCGTCCGCCCGCGCGGGTCATCGTGGTCGGTGCCGGCCTGGTCGGCCTGCTGGCCGCACAGGCACTGCAGGCGCAGGGGGTCGCCGAGGTGGTGGTGCAGGACATCAATGCGGCCCGGCTCGCGCTGGCGGCGCGCTGCGGCGTGCTGCGTTGTGCGCTGGGAACCGGCGCGGACCTCGCAGCGGCCCGGGCGGAGCTGACCGGCGAGCCGGATGCGGTGATCGAGGCGACGGGCGTGCCGGCGATGGTGACCGCCGCCCTGGTTGCCGTGCGCCATCGCGGCGATGTGGTTCTGCTGGGCTCGCCGCGAGGGAAGCTGGCGGTGGACCTGTACAAGCACATCCACCGGAAAGGCGTTGCCCTGATGGGAGCCCACGAGGCCATGTTGCCCGACCGGGCTCCGACCGGCGAGCCGTCGCGGCAGGCGTTGCTGGAACAGGCCTTCGAATGGCTGCGGCGCGGTTCGGTTCGCGTCGACGGCCTCGTGACCCACACCGCGCGGCCGAAGGATCTGCCGTCCGCCTACGACCGGATTTCGCGCGACAAATCCCACGTGCTGGGTGTAGTCATCGACTGGACGAAGCCGGACCCGGCTGGCACCCCGGCGGTTCCCGGAGCGGTGGACTTTGCCTCAACAACTGACCTCGACTTTTCCGTCATGAACCATCGAAGCCCCGCTCTTATCCTCGGACTTGCCGGTGCCGCGACCGCCTTGTGCGGCGCCGCCCCGGAGCCATCCATTGCCCAGCAGTGGCTGGCCACAGCCAATGTTGCGCCGCCCTTTGAAATTCCAGCCTCCCGGGCGGACTGGGACGCCAAACGGCTGACCGTTCGTTCCGAGCTCTGGACGCTCCTGGGGAAGTTGCCGCCGCGGCCGGCGGTTCCGACGGTGAAGACGATTTGGACCAAGGACGGCGGCGACTACATCGTGGAGAAATTCCAATTCGACAATGGAGCCGGTTCCGTCGTGCCCGGCTATGTGGTGCGGCCGAAGAACATCCCGGGCCCGCGGCCGGGGCTGCTCTATTGTCACTGGCACGCCGGCGAATACGATCTCGGGAAGCAGGAACTGTTCGAGGCCCGGCACACGCCCGAGGCCCCCGGTCTGGCGCTGGCCCGGCGCGGCTACGTGGTGGTGGCGATCGATGCGCCGGGATTCGGCGAACGCAACGGCCAGGGTCCGGACGGACCAGGCGAAAAGGACTACCGCGCCGAGGAGACCGCGAGCAAGCTGGACCTCTGGCTCGGCCGGACCTTCTGGGGCATGATGCTGCGCGATGATCTGATGGCGCTCGACTACCTGGCGGCGCGGCCGGAAGTCGATTCCGGGCGGCTTGGCGTCACCGGCATGAGCATGGGGGCCACGCGGACGTGGTGGCTGATGGCCTTGGACGAAAGGCTCAAGGTCGGAGTGGCCATCGCCTGCCTCACCCGCTATGAGCAGCTCACCCTGAAGGAATCGATTTTCCAGCATGACATCGGCTATTTTGTGCCGGGAATGCTGAACCATTTTGACAGCGAGGCGGTGGTTTCCCTGATCGCGCCGCGTCCGATTCTGTTTCAAACCGGTGACAGCGATCCCGGTTCACCAATTGACGGAATCCATCTCATCGAAACCACCGTGCATTCCGCCTACCGGCTTTACGGGGCGGACGCGGAATTTCGAAGCATCATTTATCCTGGCCTCGGTCACGCCTATACTCCCCAGATGTGGGAAAGAACGCTCTCGTGGCTGGACGACCATCTCGCTCCCGGAGCCGCCACGCGGTGACCGCGACGGCGGCGGGAGTTCAGGCCGGAGGTTCCAACAGATGCCGGCTGGGAAGCGACGCTCCATCCTGCCACGCGGACGGAACATACGTGATCATGGAGCTGCTGGACGGGCCGCGAAGATTGAGGCGTGAAAGGCTGACAACTTGCTCGACCGCCAGCGCACCCGCGCGCTCGTAGTCGGCCAGCAGTCCCGCCACGCCTCGCTCCGCTTCCGCCAGCGCCAGGCAGGCCCACCCGATGGCGCGACCGGGCGGAAGTCCGATCGCGGCGAGCGCGTCGCCGGTTTTCGGCTGAGCCGAGAGGAGGGCGTCGACCTGCTCGGAGCGAATCCACTTGCGCAGCTTGCCGCCGCCGATGTTTGGCGGCGCAATCAGCGGCGAGAACCGACCTTTGGTTGCGGCGTGCTCGACCAGGTACCCCGCCTGAACGAGGTCGTTCCGGGCGTGTTCGTCCGGTTCGGGCAGCAGCGCGACGCGATTGTACCCGAGCTGTTTCGCGCGGCGATACGCGACGCGCGTCCCCTGCAGCAGGTCGGTCGCAATGGTGAAGTGAGGCGAGAGCCAGTCCTGGCATTCGACTTTCACGCCGCAATAGCGATTCCAGGTCAGGCGCAGCGGGACGGTCGTCGGCAGAAACGAGGCCGCGATCAATCCATCGATTCCACGCGTGAAAAGAATGGAATCCAGGCGAGCCGGCGTCAGCGCCCCGGGGCCGACCAGAAACAGCTCCAGCCGGTGATAGAGGGCATCCGCCGCGCGAAGCGCGCCGCGCCACAATGCGGAGTGCAGCGAGGACGCTTCCATTTTCCGACGGGCCCCGAAGTCCGAGACGAAGGCAAGGACGGGATGGGAACGCCGCTGGCCCGACTGCAAACGGCGCTCATTGAACGCATCAAGCAGCGGATCGCGGTGGTAGCCGGCGGCCGCCGCGGTCCGCTGGATATGCCGGCGGGTCGCGGGGGAAATGCCGGGATGGTTGCGGAGGGCAAGCGAGACGGTCGACGGATGCACGCCGCCGGCAAGGCGGGCGATGTCCCGCATCGTCACGGGCGCGGCGGGCGAACCGCTCCTAGTTTCGGTCGGGCGCCGAGGTGCCATCGTGCCAGAAGCCTTCGACATACGTGCTGGTCGGAGTCGCGGGGACGCCGTAGCTTTCCGATTGGAGCAGGGCCGCCAGCCGGCTCGTGAGCTGGCTGCCGACGAGGTCGGTGTTCGAAACGACACCGGCGATTTGGGGAGCCGGCCTCTGCAGGCACATGCACGCGCTCCCCACGCCGCGGGGCGCCCCGCCGAGACGCAACAGCCGGCCGATCATCATCCAGTTGCAGATCACCGCGTCCGCGCCCACTTCCCGGACCCATTCGGCGACGATCCGGGCCGCCGCCTTCATGCCCACGTTGGGAGGAAAAAGCAGCGGCTCCAACCGGTCGGCGGGCCGGACCGAGAACAATTCGAGGAGATACCCGCAGCCGGGAAGATTGGCCGTGACGATCGGGTCGTGGGCGCCGACCGCGAGGCCAACGCGGCGGTACCCCAGCCGGCGCAGGTTCGCGAACGCCAGGCGAACGGCGTGCATCTGATCGTGCGAGACGAAGGTGAACGAGGGCCGGTGATGCCGCGAATCAATCTGCACGACGCAGAATTCGTCCCATGGCAGGCTGAGCTCCGACCGGTCCGGCTCAAAGGCCCCGATGATCAGGCCGCTGATCGCCTGCTCCTTCAGATACCGGTAGAGCGACTGGGAATCATGGTGCCCGTCATCGACAAAGATCACCTCGAATTCGTAGCCCAGGGCCTGCGCCTTGTCGCGCGCCCCGCGCAGCAGGTTGCCGATGTAATCCCGGCGATAGAATCCATTCTCGGGCGACCGGTTGGAGACGAAGGCAATCCGGGGCGTGCTTTTCGCGGCGACGACCGACTGGCGCCGCATGCTCAGGGCGCCGGAAACGGGATTGCGCTGGTAGCCGGTCCGCAGCGCGGCGGCGAGGACGCGATTGCGGGTTTCGGCGCGGATCCTGGGATCATAGCGCAGCGCCATCGACACCGTGGTGAAGTGCACGCCGGCGGCACTGGCCACGTCCTTGATCGTCGGGAGATGTTTCATCGTCGGAGTCGCGGCCTCACGGGCCTCGTTTCGCCAAGGAATGATCGCTGACTGCTGGGCTCATGGGATCGTCTGTGTCGCGCCGCGTCCCGCGGCGAGGGGCCGGCCCGCGAATTCGCGGCCGCCTCGGGCGAAGGACATGACTGCAGCCACGGGAACGGAGAGTCAACGGTGCCGTTAGTCATTCATTAGAATTTTCCGCCGGCGTCATCTCGTCGCGCGATTTCTAATGGATGAACGGCCGCGTTCTTGTCGGTGGCCGGGCCCTCTTCTTATCACGGTGCGCACCCCGACCCGCCCGATGGCACCTTCCTTTTCGGCCCTTGCCCGCCAGTACCGGAGCGCCCTGCTCAATGATGTGATCCCGTTTTGGGAACGTCATTCCCTCGACCGCGTGCACGGCGGCTTTTTCACCTGTCTCGCGCGCGACGGGTCCGTTTACGACCGCGACAAATTCGTCTGGCTGCAGGCCCGGCAGGTCTGGACGTTTTCCACGCTTTTCAATGACCTCGCGGGCCGCGAGGAGTGGCTGGCGGTGGCCCGCCACGGGGCCACTTTTCTGCGGCGCCACGGCCGGGACGAGCGCGGCGATTGGTATTTCAGCCTGGCGCAGGACGGCCGGCCGCTGACGGCTCCCCACAACATCTTCTCCGACTGTTTCGCGGCCATGGCGTTCGGCCAGTTCGCCCGCGCGGCCAAGGACGACGAGGCCCGGCAGCTCGCCGGGCAGGCCTTCGGCAATGTCCTCCGCCGCGGAAAAGACCCCAAGGGTCGTTTTGCCAAGACGGTGGCGGGGAGCCGCCCGATGATCTCCCTGGCGTTGCCGATGATCCTGGCCAATCTGACGTTCGACCTGGAGTGGCTGCTCGATCCGGACTTGGCGGATGCAACCATCACCCGGTGTGTGGTGGAAATGTTCGATCTGTTTTTTGACCCGTCGCGACAGATTCTGCGGGAGCACGTCGCTCCGGATGGCGCCAAACTGGACTGTTTCGAAGGGCGTCTGGTGAACCCGGGGCACGGCATTGAGGGAATGTGGTTCGTGATGGATATCGCCGAGCGGAGGGGGGACCGGGCCTTGTCCGAGCGGGCTGTGAATGTGGCGCTGAGCACGCTGGAATTTGGCTGGGACAAGGAGCACGGCGGAATTCTCTATCTGCTGGACGCGCACGGTCATCCGCCGCAGCAGCTCGAATGGGATCAGAAACTGTGGTGGGTCCACCTCGAGGCGCTCGTGGCGATGCTCAAGGGCTATCGCCTGACCGGCCGGGCGGAATGCCTCACGTGGTTCCAGCGGATTCACGAATACACCTGGGCGCATTTCCCGGACGCGGAGCACGGTGAATGGTTTGGCTACCTGAACCGCCGGGGCGAGGTCTTGCTGCCGCTCAAGGGTGGAAAATGGAAAGGCTGCTTCCATCTGCCGCGAGCATTGTGGCTCTGCCTGGGGGAATGCGAACAGCTCGCCGGCGAGCGGTCCTCGGCCGCGACAAAGGCATGAACCCCGGGGCAAAAAACGAGACCCGGTGCGGCGCAGGTGCGCCGGCATTTCTAATGAATGAATTTTGACGACGTTGCAAACCCCGGTGCCTCCATTTCATTGCAGTCCCCGGGGACACCTCTCCTCCCAGAAACCTTCAATCCGGGCCACCGCGCGAACCAGCATGCATCGATTTCATCCTCTGCTTCCGCCGCACGCCTCGATGCATCTTCCGGGCTTGAATGTCCTGGGGGCCTCCCTGCACCGCCACCGGTATTACTCGGACGCTGTTGAGCCGCACCGGCACCGGTGGAGCCAGGTGATCTTTTACCTGAGCGGGCATGGCATGCAGCTCCTGGATCCGGGTTCGGCGGCCGTCGAGCCGGGCACCGTGGTGGTCCTGCCGCCGCAGGCGCGGCACTCGTTTCGGCGGACGGCCAAGCGCGCGCCGCTCTGCCTGATCATCGATTTCGAGATCGAACGCCAGCCGCTGCCGCGGGAAACCGTCCGGCATCTCGGTCGCGAACAACTTCTTCACCTCCGCCAGGAACTGGCGGCGCTCCTCCGGGGCGACCGGGATGGAGGCCGGCAGGTCTCGCTGGAGGCGGCGACGGTGATCCTGCGCATCCTCGTGGCGGCGCTGCGGGCCGCGGGGTGGATGGAGCGCTCTTCGTTCGCCTCCGGGGCCGAAGGCAGTCCGGCGATCCGGCAGCTCGTTTCGAGTCTCGACCCCACGGTTCCGCTGACCAGTGTGGTGCAGCGCAGCGGCTATAACCGTGACTACCTGAACCGCCTCGTGAAAAAGACGACCGGCCTGACCCTCGGCCAGCTGCGCAACCAGCAACGCCTCACCAAGGCCAAGGAACTCCTGTCCTCGGGCATGCAGGTGGGGAGCACGGCGGCCATGGTTGGTCTCCCCGATCAGGGCTATTTTGCGCGCTGGTTCCGCCGGCAAACGGGCCACCCGCCGTCCCGCTGGAGCAGCCGCCTGGTGGGAGTGGAATTTGAGCATGCGTGATCCGGCCGGCAGGCAGCGCTCGCTCGGGTTTGCGATCGTTGGCCTGGGCATGATTGCGGAGTTCCACGCCCAGGCGATCGCGCGTCTGCATGGGGGACACCTGGTCGGCGTGGCGAGCCGGAACCTCGAACGGGCCCGCGACTTTGCCCGCCGGCACGGCCTCGCCGCCGCCGCCGCCACGGCCGGCGAAATCGCCGCCCTGTCCGAAGTCGACGTCGTGTGCATCACGACGCCTGCGGGAGCTCATCTGGAACCGGCGCTTGAGGTCATCCGGGCGGGAAAGCATCTGTTCGTGGAAAAACCGCTCGAGATCACCACGGAGCGCGCGGATCGGATGTTGGAAGCCGCGGATGCGGCGGGTGTCGTGGTGGCGGCGGTCTTCCAGGGCCGTTTCAGCGAAAACGCCAACGCGATCAAGGGCGCGCTGGCGGCCGGACGTTTCGGTCGTCTGGCTCTCGCCACCGCGTCGGTCAAATGGCACCGGGACCCGCGATACTATTCGGGCTCTCGCGGCACCATTGCGGTCGACGGCGGGGGCGTCCTGATGAACCAGGCGATCCACGCGATCGATCTGCTGCAGTGGTATGCGGGCATGCCAAGCGAGGTGAGCTGCCGCGTTGCGCACCGGGTCCATCTGGGAATCGAGGCCGAGGACACGGCCTGCGCGACCCTGC
>DASYDZ010000021.1:0-9920 GCA_036499305.1 Candidatus Didemnitutus sp. | reverse complement strand
TCGCAGACCACCTATTGCCGTGCATGCACGCTGATCGCCAGCCATTGCATGAATCTGTTCGCCCACCTTTCCGTGCACCAGTCGGTCGGGGTGGCGCAGCCGGTGATGCTTTTTGGCACCGACGAACAGAAGCGCCGGTTTCTTCCGCGGGTCGCGCAAGGTGAGTTGTCGGCCTTCGCACTGACGGAGGCGGGGGTTGGCTCCGATCCCGGCCGGGTGGCGGTCGAGGCCCTGCCCGACGGGGACGATTTTGTCATCAACGGCGAGAAGCTGTGGTGTTCGAACGGCACCGAGGCGGCGCTGCTCATTGTCGCCGCCAAGACCCCTCCGAAGATGGTGAACGGCAAGCCGCGGACTCAGATCACGACCTTTGTCGTTGAAAAGGCGTCAGCCGGCCTCGAGGTCGTGCACCGCTGCCAGTTCATGGGGCTGCATGCGCTGTACAACGGCGTCATCCGCTTCACGAATGTCCGCGTGCCGCGCGCCAACATCATCGGCGGCGAGGGGCGCGGCCTGAAGGTGGCACTCTCCACATTGAACTCGGGTCGGCTGTCCATTCCGGCCTCGTCGCTCGGCGTGGCGAAGAAATCGTTGCAGATCGCCCGCGAGTGGGGTCGTGACCGCGTGCAGTGGGGCGCCCCGATCGGGCGTCACGCGGCCGTGGCGGAGAAGATCCGGCGGATGGCGGCGCACACGTTTGCGCTCGAGGCGATGCTGTTCCTCACCTCGCGCATCATCGACCGCGACAAGCATGCCGACATCCGACTTGAGGCCGCGATGTGCAAGGTCTGGGGGACGGAAAAGGCCTGGACCTGCCTCGACGACGTCATGCAGATCCGCGGCGGGCGCGGCTACGAAAACGTCGATTCGCTGCGTGCGCGCGGCGAGAAGGCTTATCCGGTCGAGCGCCTGTTCCGCGACAATCGCGTCGCCACCATCTTCGAGGGATCGTCCGAGGTGTTGCGTTTGTTCATCATGCGCGAGGCGCTGGATCCGCATCTGAAGGTGGCCGGCATCGCGCTCAACACCGAGCGACCGTGGGGCGAACGCCTGAAGAGCGCCGTGCGTGCAGCCGGATTCTATGCCCTTTGGTATCCGCGCCAGTGGCTCCCTTTTGGCGGACGGGCACCCGCAAACATGCACCCGCATCTCGCGGCCCATTTCAGTTCGCTGGCGCGGCAGTCGCGCCGCCTCGCGCGCACGCTCTTTCATCAGATGGTCCGCCACGGACCGAAGCTCGAGAAGCGCCAGGTGCTGCTCAACCGCATCGCGGACATCGGTTCCGACCTGTTCGCCCTCGCGGCCACCTGCGTGTATGCGCAGAAGCGGATCGAGGACGGCGAGGCCACTGGAGCGATCCTCGAGGTGGTTGACGACTTCCAGGCCCAGGCGGCGACCCGGATCCGGCAAAATTATTCCGGCATCGCGCGCAACGCGGACGACCAGGGTTATGCGCTGGCCCAACACGTCATCGACGGACAGCACCGCTGGCTCGAGGAGGGTATTGTGGCCGATGGTGGGTTGTAGGGCGGAATTTCCTGCCCTGAGCCGGACTCATGCCGTTGGACGTGCACTTGCGAGTGACAAGACGTGTACTGAATGGTGGAACCCGACCTCCGGGCGGGTTCGCAGGACTTTCATAGGAGAACCGGCCCGGAGGTCCGGTTCCACCCTGGCTCAACTGCATGATTGGCTGAGCCGGTCGAACGGGCCGTATCCCGCCACGGATTCCGCGGGCGCCACGCATCGGCTTGGCGGCGCGCCCAGCGGTCGCGCCCTACCCGAAAGTCGGAGAGATGCCCGCCCTGCAACATTAGCGCCGGCGGCGATGCCAGCCGCCGCCTCCACCGCCGCGACGGGGCTGGTGGGGAGAAGGATGATGACGGCCATGCTGCTGCGGCGGATGGGCGGGACGGGAGGCGGGGGCCCCGTAGTTGAAGCCCGGCACGCGCATCTCCGCGATCTTCTGGCCGATGAAACGCTGGATATCCCGGACCGAGCCGGCATCTTCGGGCGTCACGAGCGTGCAAGCGTCGCCGACGGCCTGGGCCCGGCCGGTGCGTCCAATGCGATGAACGTAATCCTCGGGATTTTCGGGAACATCGTAGTTGATGACGTGCGTGACGCCGGCGACGTCGATGCCGCGCGCGGCAATATCCGTTGCCACCATCACTTCGTACCGGCCGCTCTTGAACCCTTCCAGCGCCTCGATCCGCTGATTCTGCGAGCGGTTGGCGTGGAGCACGGCGACCGCGTGGTTGGCCGACTTGAGCCGGCGGGCGATTTTGTCCGCGCCATGCTTCGTGCGCGAAAACACGAGCACGCTGTCGAATCCGGCCTGGGCAAGAAGAGCCAGGAGCAGGTCGAACTTCTGGTCGAAATTGACGGGATAGAGCGCGTGGTTGACCGATTTCGTGACCGAACGGTTCGCGCCGATCTCCACCCGCTCGGGGTTGCGGAGGGCAAACGAGGCGATCGACTGGATTTCCGGCGGCACGGTCGCGGAAAAGAAAAGCGTCTGCCGCTGGCGCGGGCACCGCGCAATGATGTCCTTCACCGCCGGCAGAAAGCCCATGTCGAGCATGCGATCGACCTCATCGAGCACGAGGATCGACACCGACTCGAGCCCGAGCGTGCGATCCTGAAGGTAGTCCATCAGGCGGCCCGGCGTGGCGGCCACGATATCGATGCCGCGCGAAATCTCCGCGCGCTGGCGCCCGTAGCCGACCCCGCCGAATACCGCGAGGGTGCGGAGCTGGGTGAAGCGGGCGAAATCATGGAAGGCCGTTTCCACCTGGGCGGCGAGTTCGCGCGTGGGCTCGAGGACGAGCACGCGCGGTGAGGGCGAACGGTGGCGTCCGTGGGCCGGCGCGGAGCCCGAGGTCGGGGCGGCCAGCAGGCGCGAGATGATGGGAAGCGCGAAAGCGGCGGTCTTGCCCGTGCCCGTCTGGGCCGACGCGATCAGGTCGCGGCCGCTGAGGACCAGGGGAATGGCCCGCAGTTGGATCGGGGTGGGATCGGTGTATCCGGCGGCCTGAATGCCGCGCAGGACGGGTTCGGCGAGGCCGAGTGTTTTAAAAGCCATGGGTTACGGTAGTGCGGCGGGCCCGGGCGGCAATACGCATCGGCGGAAAGCACGGGCCGCGTTTGCTCACGAAATCCACGAACTTCAATCCACCGAAGGGTTTACAGGAGAGGGGGAAGGCAGTTTTGCCCACGAAATGCACGAAACCAACGAAAGTTAGATTCGGAATGCAAAGGGCGGAAGACGAAACAGAGGTTGCTCACGGAACACGCGGTGGTGTCCGAGCAGCGCTGGCGAAAGGGTAGCGTTGAATTCATTTTCACAGGAGGTCGCCAAGTTCGCGGAGAACTCCCGATCTTCTCGCGACAGGAGCGATAACGGAGTTGGCAGAGAATATCTCCGTTAGCTCCGTTTCATCATGTAAAATGATTTCTTCCCTCCGCGATCTCGGCGCCCTCCGGTGGAGTGCCGTGCTTGACAGACAGTTGTTCGAGCTTCGGTTTGAAATTAGGGCACGACCGAACACGCGGATAACACGGACGGGGAAAATGAGCTGAATTCCCCGGTTTGGTCCGGGACTATTCGGGTTGAAGCTCGAGCACGGCGCCGCCCGCGGGGGCGAGAACGAGGTCGAGGGTGTCCGCCGAGCTCACGATGCGTTCCTCGATGTCGATCCTGGTGGCGTCGGTCGCGGATGCTGCGGCATCGTGCCACCAGCGCACTTTCCAGCGGCCGGATCCGAGAAAATCGCATTTGAGCGGGATCGTCCGCGCATCGCTGTTCGTGAGCGCGCCGACGAACCATTTCGGGCCGGACCGCCGCGCCATCACGATTTGTTCGCCGACGGCGCCGGAAAGCACGTGCGTCTCGTCCCATACCGTCGGCACCACGCGCAGGAAATCCACGCCGGGTTGTCCGCGAAGATTGTCCGGATGATCGCACACGCAGCCGATGGGGCTGTCGTAGACGACGAACAGCGCAAGCTGCGCCGCACGCGTGCCCATGACCTGCGTGGGCGAGACATGCGTTTGGAACTGCGCCGGCTGCCGGTTGACGAAGCCGCCGGGCGTGAAGTCCGCCGGGCCCACGAGGAACCGGGTGAACGGAAGCGTGACCTTGTGCTCGGGCGTCACGCGCGCGCTCCACTTGTTGTACTCGTTGCCGAGGACGCCCTCGCGCGTGATCTGATTCGGCCAGGTGCGGATCATGCCGGTCGGCCGGAAGGCACCGTGGAAATTGACCATCAGGTGATGATCGGCCGCCGCACGCGTGATCTTTTCATACCAGTTCACCATCTCCTGCTCATCGCGGTCCATGAAATCGATCTTCACGCCTGCGATGCCCCATTTTTCATAGAGCGCGAATGCCTCCTTGTAGGCGTCGTGACGGTCGGCGTCCGTCCAATTCACCCAGAGCCAGAGGCGCACGCCGCGGGCCTGGGCGAAACGGAGCAGCTCGGGCATGTCGACGGCGGAGTCGACCTTCGTGATATCGGCGGTGGGCTTCGCGGGCTCGCCGTACCAGTGCCAGTCGACGAGCTGGTAGGGCCAGCCCATATCACCGGCGAGCTGGATATACTGTTTGATCGTCGCGGTATCGGCCTTCGTGTCACCCGACCACCAATGATCCCACGCCATCAAGCCGGGTTTGATCCACGATGTGTCCTGCAGCCGCGACGGCGTGCTGAGGTTGACGATCAGGTCGCTCTCGGCGAGCCGGCCGGGCGTGCGACCGATCATCAGCACGCGCCAGGGCGACGCATGCGGGAGCTTCGCGCGCACGAGGCCATCGCCATTGAGCGCGGGCGCGAGGCGGGCACGCAGCGTGATTCCCGGAGCCGGCGCATCGGAGCGCCGCGACACCCACAGGGCCGACCAGTCGACCAGATCGGCCTCCGCCAGCGCGACCCACGCGGCGGGAGTCTGCACGAGCACGGGCAGGCCGGTCACCGTGTCGGCGGGGATGTCCGAGAGCGTGCGGCGGCGATATTCCCATTCCTGCGATCCGGCAAAGCCCTGGCGCGCGGGGTACGTGGGATTATCGAGCGGGTTGTTGCCGGCGAACGCGAGGTGGTTGGCCGCGAAGGCGAACTCCGTGAGATCCTCGTCGACCACAATCTCCTTGCTGGTGGCCGTTGCCGGAAGGACGTAACGGATGCCGACGCCATCGTCGAAAACCCGCACGGCAATGTCGAACGGTCGGCCGCCCGCGTCCTTTTCCACAAACGACAATATCAATTCGCGATGTCGGTCCCGCACATGCCGGTTCTTCCCCAGCGGATTCTCCCAGGCAGAATCGACCGAGGCCCGGTTAGTCTGCGCGAGCGCGACGTCGCGGCCGAGTTCGGTTCCGCCGCGCAGTTTCAGCCCGAGATGCGAGTCCGCGAGGACCGTTTGCCCGTCGACCGTGACCCGATAGGAAAGTGCGCCGGTGGTGTGGACCTCGACGCTGATCGTGCCATCGGGTGACTGCACGGCGGCAGAATCCGCAGCGCACAAACGGACGGCGGTGGGAAGGGACAGCGCAATGCTGAACCGAAGGAGGGCAACGGCTTTCATGGGTTGAAGAATCGCAAGCCGGATCGGCGCCTACGACAACGCCTTGTTGGCGCGGATGAGCGCGAGCCGCTGGTCGACGGCCTTGCGCGTCGTGAGAGCGTCCTCCGGGGTGTGCAGGCACCAGTCGACCAGTTTTGCGACATTCGAGCGCGCGACGTAGCAGCGCGTGTCCGAGCCGCCGTAATACATCAGCACGGTGCGCTGTTTGTCGGGCAGTTCGACCCAGCCATTGGTGAAGGTGACGTTCGAGACATCGCCGATCCCCTCGGTGCCATAGGGCGCGAGGAAATGTCCGCCGGGGCGCGCGATGACCTTCGATGGATCCTCGAGCGAGGTCATGAACATGTAGAGCACGTAGCGCAGTCCGGCCGCGCACGCGCGGACGCCGTGGGCTAGATGCAGCCAGCCCTGCGCTGTGCGAATCGGTGCGGGACCCTGGCCGTTCTTGACCTCCTTGATCGTATGGTAGGCGCGGGAATCGATGATCTTTTCCGGACCGGTGATTCCGGTGGTGATGTCGGGGCACAGTGTCCAGCCGATGCCGCCGCCGGAGCCGACGTCGATGAAGCCGTCCATCGGCCGCGTGTAGAACGCATATTGCCGGGAGATGAATTCCGGGTGCAGCACGACGTTGCGCTGCTGCGAGGCCGGAGTCTTCAGATTGGGCAAACGCTCCCATTTGCGGAAATCCTTCGTGCGGACCATGCCGGCCTGCGCCACGGCGCTCGAGAGGTCGCCGGGCCTGGCCTCGGGGTCCTTCGCCTCGGCGCAGAACACGCCATAGATCCAGCCATCCTCGTGGAACGTGATGCGCATGTCGTACACGTTGGTCTCGGGCTTGATTTCGGGCAGGTCGACCGGCTCATCCCAGAACCGCCAGTGGTCGACACCGTTCGGGCTTTCGGCGATGGCGAAGAGGCTCTTGCGGTCATAGCCCTCGAAGCGGACGACCATGTGCACCTTGCCCTTCCAGTAGAATGCACCCGGATTGAAGGTGCCGTTCACGCCCAGGCGTTCCATCAGGAACGGGTTCGTCTGCGGATTGAGATCGTAACGCCACTCGAGCGGCGCGTGGCGGTACGTGATCGCGGGATGAACGAAGCGATCGAACACGCCGTTGTCCCACTCGGGATCGACGGGATTCCGGCGCGAGAGAAATTTCTCATGCCTGGCGCGGAGCTGCTTGAGGCGCGCGGTCCACGCGACGGGAGCGGCGGCGGACTTTTTTTTCGGAGAGGCTTTGGGTGCTTTCATGGGGGGAGACTGTCTTGCTGGAGATTAAAATTCATTCTGCGGTGAGGCGGCGGACGGCCTCGAGGCCCATGCGGCCATTGTGATAGGGACATTTCCAGAAGCTGACCTTGAGCTGGTCGGCGAGGAGGCGGCCATCGCGGGTGACGCCGCGGAACCATTCGCCGTGCTTGTGATCGATCAGGCGGATCTTGATGAAGTCCCACGAGCGCAGCGCCGCGTCGAAGAAGCGCGGCTGGCCGGACAACCGCCACGCGCAGAGGAAACCGAGCACGGCCTCGGCCTGCGGCCACCATTCCTTCGCGGCATCCACCAGCCCGGCCGGTCCGCCGAGATTGTAGACTCCGCCGTCGACATCGATGCCCTCCGCCAGCGTGACGTCGGCGATCTTCACCGCGAGCGTCCGCACGCGCTCGATCCGCCCGGTCTCGCCCAGCGCTTCCGCCGCGGCGCAAAGCAGCCACGCCGCCTCGATGTCATGGCCGTAGGAAATCCTGTCGGAGCGCAGCGTCCAGTCGCTGGCGAAAAACAATCCCAGATGTCCCGATTGCGCATCGACAATCTTTCCGAGCATGAGATCGACCACGTCGGCGAGGGCCTTTTTCAGCGCGGGATCCGGCCAGACGGCGAGCAACGTCGTGTAGGCCTCCATCACGTGCAGATGCGTGTTCTGGGATTTCGGGTCATTCTGGTCGACGGCGCTGAGACGCATGTCGGCGACCGGCTGCCAGGCGCGGTCGAAGGCCTCGAGGTAACCGCCGTGGTGGCGCTCGCGGCCGTGTTTCTCGATCAGGTGAAAAACCGCGATGGCCTGGTCGAGCGGATCCTGCCGGCCCGTGGCGGCATGGTATTCGGCCAGCGCGTAGGCCGCGAAGGCCTGCCCGTAGATCTGCTTGCGGTCCCGCTGCACCCGGCCATCGGGGTGGATCGACCAGACGAATCCGCCGTGTTCGCGGTCGAGAAAGCGCTCGATCAGGTCGGCATGGGCGCGGTCGGCCATTTCGAGATAGGCCTCGTCGTGATAGCGCCGGTAGGCGGCGGCGTAGGTCCACAGGATGCGGCTGGTCAGGAGCGCGCCGCGCTCGGCGCTGGCATCGACGTGCAGGTCGTTGGTGAGCGCACCGAAGAATGTCCGTCCATTGCGATCGACCACGCGCTCGATCCAGAACGGAAGGACATTCTGACGGAGATCGGCCTCGATCTCACGGGCGGCGGCGCGGGCGCGGGCGGAATTCATGGGCAACGGAGGAGGCGGGGCCGCGACGGGGGTGTGCCGCGGGAGAACAAGTTTCAGGAGGCGAGGGGAGAGGTGATCGCGGGCGCAACACCCGGCAACCGCGCTCCATGAAAAACGTTCGCCGGGCAAATGCACCCCGGAAATGCGGCCGGCGGCATTTTCTGCTTTTGACGCGGCGGCGCCCGCGGTTTGGGCTGGGGAATGGACTTTGCCGAAATCGCCGCGTCGCTCCCGACGCATGCGGTGCTCTCGATCGACGGGCTGCCGTGTCCCCGCATCGCGTCGGGCAAGGTGCGCGAGATCTTCGACCTGGGCGACGCGCTGCTTCTGGTGGCGACCGACCGGCTGTCGGCGTTCGATGTGATCCTGCCCGACGGGATTCCCGGCAAGGGCGCGATCCTGACCCAAATGAGCCTGTGGTGGTTCGCGCAGACGACGGGCATCATCGAGAATCATCTCCTGCCCGATCAGGCCGGTGAGTTTGTCCGCCGCGGCTTGCGCGACCGCGACCTGCCGTTGCGCGGCATGATCGTGCGCAAGCTCAGGCCGCTGGCGATCGAGTGCGTGGCGCGCGGCTATCTCATCGGCAGCGGCTGGAGTTCGTACCAAAAGACCGGCCAGGTTTGCGGGATCCGGCTGCCGGCGGGACTGCGCCAGGCCGACCGGCTGCCGGAACCCATCTTCACGCCGACGACCAAGGCGCCAAAGGGCCAGCACGACGAACCGATTGACGATGCCCGGGGCGCCGCGACGGTGGGTGCGGAACTTTACGCCAGGGTGAAGGAGACCAGTCTCCGGCTTTATCATCTTGGCCACGATCGCGCGCAACAGGCCGGAATGATTCTCGCGGACACGAAGTTCGAGTTCGGCACGGACTCCTCCGGGAAACTTTTCCTCATCGACGAGGTGCTGACCCCGGACTCGTCGCGCTATTGGCCGGCGGACAGCTATGCGCCCGGCGGCTCTCCACCGAGCTACGACAAGCAATTTGTCCGCGACCATCTGCTCGCGCTGAAGTGGGACCAGAAACCTCCCGGCCCGCGCCTGCCGGCCGAGGTGATTGCACGGACGCGGGAAAAATACCTCGCGGCGCTGCGAAATCTCCTTACCCGTTCTGCTTCATGAGACGCCTCTTGGTGGCATTGGCTTTCGCCGTCGGCGCGGTCACCGCGCACGCGCGGCTCGGTGACACCCTCGACCAGATCAGGAAGCGGATGGGAAAGCCGGCCGAGGAGCCGCAGAAGAACGTCGCGGTCTGGTACTACGAGGTGCAGGACGGCCAGGTGGCCTACATCGTGACCTTCGATCCGAAGGGAAAGTCGATGTCCGAAAAATTAATGCCGCTGCGCAGCGCCCTTTTTCTCGCGGCGACGGCGGAGAGCTTCGTCCGCATGCAGTGCGAGATTGTTGCGCAGTCGAAAACCCTGCATCAGATCACGCCGGGCGAGCGGTATCAGTTCGGCGGGCATGACTTTTTGTGCGACACCAAGCAGTACGTGCTGCTGGACTCGCCGAACGATTTTCTGCTCGTATGGACCCAGAGTGGGGTGCCATCGGTGATGGCGGTGCGGCCCGAAGCGATGGGGCATTAGGCAAATTGGAGAAATCGGGACAGGGACGCCACACGTGCGCCGAGGATCGGGCACGGATTTCGTGGAGGGCACGGATTCGGGAACGCAAGGACCGGGGATTTCCAAACCCCGCCTCCGTTCGTCCGGGTAGGGCGCGACCGCTGGGCGCGCCGCCAGGCCGCTTTCGCCCTTCGACAGGTTCAGAGCAGGCGATGCCGCCCTGCAAAACACCGCACGCCGTCACGTCAGTGGCATGAGCCCGACCACGAGGCCCACGA
>DASYDZ010000020.1:0-6294 GCA_036499305.1 Candidatus Didemnitutus sp. | reverse complement strand
CGAAGCGCCTTCCATCCGCCGGATGCGGGCCGGATCCTTTCTCGCCGGGTGCACCGCGGTCGCGGTCCTGGCAGTCCTTTTCTTTTTCTACCGTCCATCCGCCGGCTCCGATTCACCGCCGACGCGCGAGGCCGCGGCGATGTTGCCCTCCATGGCGCCCGGTTGGGAGGTTGAATCATCGTCGTCGCTCTACCAATTCTCCGACATTCTGCGCACCACCGACCTCGCGCAGGTCACCTACCTCCGGAATCGCGACGGCGGGGTTTTCCAACTGACGGTGTATGTCGCGCATTGGAACGCCGGCGACGCACCCGTGAGCCTCGTCGCGTCCCACACGCCCGATGCCTGCTGGCCCGGCGCGGGGTGGACCCTGGAGAACGGGTCCCAGACGCGGCAGACCCTGGAAATCGACCGTCATGTCCTCCCGCCTTCCGAACACCGGATATTCGACAACGCCGCCCGCCAGGTCCAGCAGGTCTGGTTTTGGCACATCTACGACGGGCGCGTCATCAACTACCGCGACCCCTATTCGGTCCCGGCGTTGATTTCACTGGCGCTGCATTACGGTTTTCGCCGCGAAGGCCCCCAGTATTTTGTCCGCATTTCCTCCAACCAGTCCTGGGATGTGCTTGCCGCCGAACCGCTCGTGCGGCAGATGTTCGCCAGTTTCGCGCGTGTCGGACTCAAGCCATGATCTTCTCGACCACGAAGCAGGAGCGCCGGCTGCTGGCCGTCCTGGCACTGCTGATCGCGCTCGGATTGCTGGGCTGGGTCGTCCTGTGAACGCCCCGACGTCACCGCGGCCTCGATGACCGCCCCGCAGGAAAGGTCGACGGGGCCCGGCCTCGTCATTTTTTGGATCCTGATGGGCCTCGCTGCGGCCTGCGTATTTGCGGTCGCCTGGCTCGAGCTCAAGGTTGCGACCGTGCAATCCGAACTCGAGGGGATGACCGTCGAGCGTGATCTCACCGATGTGGCCCTCCGCAGCGTGCAGACCCAATTGCGGCAACGTTCCCTCATCGCGGAAGGCATGATCAACGACCTCGGCCACGAGCTCCGCGCGCGCGATCCGCTGGCCAGGCTCTCGGTGCAGTTGCTGGCCGGCGACGAAAACGGAAACCTGCTGGCCGTGACGATCACCGATCCCGCGACAAGGCGCGGACTGTTTTACTCGAAGCAGATGCCGGCGAATCCGCCCGGCGACGATTACATGATCTGGGCGGAAAAGGCCGATGCCGTTCCCGTGGCCATCGCTTCGTTTCACGCCCCGACCAAGGGAGCGATCCGGCAGCCATTCACCTTGCCGGATGGAACCGCGGAACGATTCCTCGTCACGGTTCAACCCCATGGGGACCATCCCACTTCTCCCGGCACCACGGTTTTGCGTGCGGCCAATCCGTAGGAGCCTTGGCGCGTCCGCTTTTATGGGGCGGCATTGCCGGCTCTGAGGCGGACTCATGCATTTGGATACGCTCTTCCGAGTGACGGGACCTTGACTGAATGGTGGAACCCGACCTCCGGGCGGGTTCGCGAGACTTTCAGATGAGAACCAGCCCAGAGGTCCGGTTCCACCTGGGCTCAACTGAATGAGTCCGGCTGAGCTCGTCGAACGGGCCGGATGCCGCCCCTCCGTGGCGGGATATGGAAATCCCGCCCTGCATCCGGCAAGCATATACCGGCCTCCGCTGACCCATTTCGCCGGGTAATTGGCTCTTGAGTCCCCTTCGCGCGGCGAAAGACTAGGATGGTATGATCATCAAACCGAAGGTTCGCGGTTTCGTCTGCATCACGGCGCACCCGGAAGGCTGCGCCGCCCACGTGCAGCAACAGATCGATCTGGTCAAGGCACGCGGCCCGATCAAAGACGGACCGAAGAGCGTCCTGGTGGTCGGCTCGTCCACCGGCTATGGTTTGGCCTCGCGCATCGCCGCCGCCTTCGGCTCCGGCGCCAAGACCCTCGGCGTGTTCTTCGAACGCCCGTCGGAGGACGGACGCACCGCCACCGCCGGGTGGTACAATTCCATCGCCTTCACCGATGCGGCCAGGGCGGCCGGCCTCTACGCCGGCAATATCAACGGGGACGCCTTTTCCGACGACATCAAGAAACAGGCCATCGCACAGATCGCGCGCGACATGGGCCCTCTCGACCTCATCGTGTACTCCCTCGCGTCGCCGCGCCGCCAGCACCCGCGCACCGGCGCCGTCCACAAGTCGACCCTGCAGCCGATCGGCACTGCTTACACCAACAAGACAGTCGACACCGACAGGGGAATTGTCAGCGAGATCACGATCCAGCCGGCCGATGAGCAAGGGGTTGCGGACACCGTCGCCGTGATGGGCGGGGAGGATTGGGAGATGTGGATGGATGCGCTTTTCCAAGCAGGTCTCGTCGCGCCTGGCGCGACCACCGTGGCCTATTCGTACATCGGACCGGCGCATACCTGGTCGATCTACAAGGATGGCACCATCGGCCGCGCCAAGGTCGACCTCGAGCGCGCCGCCAAGGCTCTCGACGTCCGGCTGAAAGCCCATGGCCATGGGCGCGCGATGGTTTCGGTCAACAAGGCCCTGGTGACCCAGGCCAGCTCCGCCATTCCCGTCGTGCCACTGTACATTTCCATCCTTTACAGGATCATGAAGGAAAAGGGCCTTCATGAAGGCTGCATCGAGCAGATGCAGCGGTTGTTCGCGACCCAGCTCTACAACGGACATTCCCCGCAGTTCGATTCGCATGGTCGCGTGCACGTCGATGACTGGGAAATGCGCCCCGATGTCCAGTCCGCCGTGGCCGATGTCTGGACGAAGGTCAGCACCGAGAACCTTGAGCAGCTCACGGACATCGTGGGTTATCGCGCTGAATTCCTGCGTCTCTTTGGCTTCGGCCTTCCCGGCATCAACTACGAGGTCGACGTCGAACCGCATCGCCTGATGCCCTGAACCAGGCGCGGTCGACCCGAGCGAACCCGTGCGCCTCGTCGTCCAGCGCGTCTTGTCCGCGAGCGTGACGATTGACGGCATCGTGGGCAGTGCAATCGGTCCGGGCCTGCTCGTCCTCGCCGGCATCGCCGTTGGCGATACCGAGGCCGACGGCGCCTGGCTCGCCGAGAAGATGGTCAAGCTCCGCATTTTTCCGGACGACGACGGCAGGATGAACCGCTCAGTCGTCGAGGTCGGTGGCGGCATTCTCGCGATCAGTCAGTTCACGCTTCACGCCAGCACCCGCAAGGGCACCCGGCCATCCTTCAACGCCGCGGCGAGCCCGGAAGTGGCCGAGCCGCTTTACGAGACGTTCGTGGCCCAATTGACTTCCGCGCTCGGGCATCCGGTTGCAACGGGCCGGTTTGGCGCCGACATGAAAGTGGCGCTCGTCAACGACGGCCCCGTCACGCTGGTGCTCGATTCACGGATGCGCAAGTAAGCATGAAGCCGGCTGGTCGAAGGCTTACCGTTTCCCGCCTGATGCCTCGATCTTCGCTGGAACCGCGCGCTGCGGCTCCGGCCCGGATTCCGCTCCCGGGTCATCCGTCTCTATCCGTGGTGCATGGCATTGTTCCGACTCCGTCGGGCTCATTCAGTTGAGCCGGGGTGGAACCGGACCTCCGGGCCGGTTTTCCTCTAAAAGTCTCGTGAACCCGCCCGGAGGTCGGGTTCCACCATTCAGTACACCTCTCGTCATTCGAAAGAGCGAATCCAACTGCATTGTTCCGACTCAGTCCTCGAACCCGCCCACGCTCAGGCTGCGACCATTGTCCTTCGGCCCGAGCGTCAGGATGAAGGGAGCGGCCTGCTTTGCCCATACGTCCGGCTTCGTGTATCGGGCCGCGCCATCGCTCCACGCCTGGCGAAGCATGTCGGTGTCGATCACGCCGGGACTGAGCGGAATCGCCGCCAGGCCGGCGGGCAATTCCTGCGCGAGTGCCTGCGTCAGGCCTTCGATCGCAAACTTGCTCGCGCAATAGGGCGCCACCTCGGCCGACGTGCTGCGCCCCCAGCCGGAACTCAGGTTCACGATCACGCCCTGTCCGCGCGCGGCCATGGCCGGAACGAAATGCCGGATCACGGCCGCGACGCCCTTGATGTTCACGTCGATCAGCCGGTTGAACTCGGCGGCCGGCACCTTCCACAACGGGGCCGGTGTGTTCATCAGGGCGGCATTGTTGATCAGAAAATCAGGCGCTCCGTGGGCCGCGATCGTCTTTTCGGCCCACAGTGATACCTTGTTTTCCTCGGTGACGTCGACGACGGTAAAATCGTGCGGCGGCGGATGCGTGAACCGCAGTTCGAGAATCTGCGCGCTGCGGCCGCAACCGACCACCGTATGCCCGTTCGCGATGTACCATTCCGCCAGGGCGCGTCCCAGTCCGCGCGTGACTCCCGTGATGACTATTACCATCCGCGGACGCTACCGCAGATTGGGAAAAACGATAGCCACAAAACATGGGATCCCCGGACCCACGCTGAATCGCGATCGGAGCCATTTGGGCTTCGCGTTCCCATTTGCCACCGTCGGGATTCCCGGCGTATCTGTGTCCTCGCCATGAAAAATCCCCTGATTGAACCTTATCTTTTATTCGGCGGTCGGTGCGAGGAGGCGCTGGCATTTTACCAGAAGGCGGTGGGGGCGAAGATAGAAATGCTCATGCGCTTCAATGAGTCGCCGATGCCGCATCAGCCCGGAATGGTTCCGGCGGGTTTTGAGAAGAAAGTCATGCACGCCAGCGTCCGCATCGGCGACAGTCGCGTGATGGCTTCCGATGGCGACTCCGATCGGACCCGGTTCGAGGGTTTCTCTTTGTCCCTCAGCGTCGCGACCGAGGAGGAGGCACGCCGGGCTTTCGCCGCCCTCTCGGAAGGCGGCAAGGTCAGCATGCCGCTGGGCAAGACATTCTGGTCGCCCTGCTTCGGGATGGTGCAGGACAAATTCGGGATGGGCTGGATGGTGACGCTTCATGCCTGACGCCCCGTCGGATGCCGCTTCGCATCGAGCCGTTGGTCGAGGGTGACTGGCCCGCCGCGCGGGCAATCTATCTTGAAGGCCTGGCCACCGGCGTGGGTAGCTTCGAGACGACCGCTCCGTCGTGGGAGCAATGGAATGCCGCCCGACTCCCGCATTCGCGGCTGGCTGCCTTCGAGGACGGCCTCGTCGGCTGGGCGGCGTTGAGTGCGGTGTCGGCCCGGGTCTGCTATGCCGGCGTCGCCGAAGTGGGCTTGTACGTCGCCGCCGCCGCGCGCGGACGCGGCGTGGGCACGGCGCTGCTCGAGGCGTTGGTCGCCTCGGCCGAGTCCCATGGCCTCTGGACATTGCAGGGCGTCACGATCGCCGCCAACGCGGCCAGCGTGGCCCTGCAGACGCGCTGCGGTTTTCGCCTGGTCGGCCGGCGCGAGCGCATCGCGCGCCGTGATGGCATCTGGCATGACACCGTCTTGATGGAAAGACGGAGTCGCACGATTGGCATGGACTGATCCCCGCACCCGGAAGGCTTTCAGGAGCGTCTTGTCTTTCGCCCGCTGGTGCCGCCACCGCCTGTTTTCAGGCCGTTTTATTCGGTGCACCGCCCCCGGGTCGCCGCTATGCCGTAAGCGCGGGCCTTACTTATGCCCACGTTCAAGATCCTATGCATCGAGGATGACAACATCCTCCGCGATCTCCTCGCCGTCCGGCTGACGGAGGTCGCCCAAACCAAGGTTGAGACATTTCACGCTGCCGATGGCGCGAATGGACTCCGGCTCGCCCGCGAGATCAAACCCGATCTCGTTTTGCTCGACCTCAAACTGCCCGATGTGCCCGGGCTCCACGTTGCCCTCCAACTTAGCGGCCTTCGCCCCGCCCCGCGGGTCCTGGTGCTCACGGCGTCGGTGTCGGAGGCCGTGCTCAATCGGGTGCTTTACAGCCCGATTCACGGATTCGTCCTGAAATCGACGGGCGACACGGCCGAAGTGCTGCTCGCGGTGCAGAAACTGCTCGCCGGCGAGACCTATTTCTCCCGGCCCGTGCTCAACGCGATGAGCGAGGCGCGGAAGCATCCGACGCACTTCTCGAAAATCCTGTCGGCGCGCGAGGTCGACCTCCTGCCCTTGTTCGGATACGGCTGGATCAACGAGCGGGTCTCGCGGCACACCGGTCTGAGTGTCGCCACGGTGCGCACGCATCACCAGCACATCCTGACGAAACTCGGCCTTCACAGCCGTGAGGAACTCATGCGCTGGACGGTCAAGAAGGGCTTCGTGGATTTCGCCTACGAACCCGAGCCGGTCGAGGCCGCCACGGCCTGATCGACGCCCGCCACCCGCGCC
>DASYDZ010000019.1:0-3420 GCA_036499305.1 Candidatus Didemnitutus sp. | reverse complement strand
GAAACCACGGGCCGAGTAAGGTGAGCCGTCCTAGCCCGCGCCAGCCTTGATTTGCTCCGCGGTCAGTCCGTAACGCCGCTCGCGCCGCGCATACTCCTCGACGGCGCGCTCCAGGTCCGCGCGGCCGAAATCCGGCCACAGAGTCGGCGTGAAAATCATCTCGGCATAGGCCAGTTGGAGGAGCAGGAAATTGCTGATGCGCGTCTCGCCCGAGGTGCGGATAAGGAGGTCGGGCTCGGGAAGATCGGCGGTGTAGAGATAGCGCTTGAACGTGTCCCAGGTCGCATGCGCGGCGTCCTCGCGCCCGGCGGCCGCGGCCAGGGCGAAGGCGCGGGCGGCATCGGCGACCTCCGTGCGCGCGCCGTAATTGAGGGCCAGGACGAGGTTCCACTCGGTGAATTCACGGGTCGCCTCCTTCACGCGGTCAAGTTCGCGGCGAACGCTGGCCGGGAGTTCGTCGACGCGGCCGATCGTGTGCAGGCGGACGCGATTCCTGATGAGGTTGTTCAGTTCGCGTTTGAGGAAGAAATCGAGGAGGCCCATCAACCCGCTGACCTCGTCGGTCGGGCGTTTCCAGTTCTCGACCGAGAACGCATAGAGTGTGAGATAGCGGATGCCGAGTTCGCGGGCGGCATCGACCACGGTGCGAACCGTTTCGACGCCCCGGCGGTGGCCCTCGAGGCGCGGCAACCCGCGCTGGCGCGCCCACCGGCCGTTGCCATCCATGATGATGGCGACGTGGTGCGGAACTTTGACCGGGCCCGGTTGCGACATGAGCGAAAGGGCGATTTAGGGCGGCGCCGCGGGATTTGACAAGCTGCGTTCGAGATCGGGCGCGCACGATTCCAGCCGGCCGCCGCATCATTTGCGCAATACGCAAGCATGGCGGAATCCCTGAATGGGAGAACCGGTTGACCCGAACGCGTTGGATCGGGCACGGGTGGGTTGACCACGGATTTCACGAAGATCACGGACCAGTCCGGACTGCAGTCGGTGCGCCCAGCGGGCGCGACCTACCGGGCCCATGCATGCTTCACCAAGGTCCTGGCGGGCGCGGTTACCATCGGCGTCGTTGCAGGACGGCATCTTTTTCGGCGCCGGACCACGCGGATTGCTGACGGCTTGCCAAAACGGGATGCCATGCCAGTATTACCGGTGTGGCGACGACACCCTTGACGCTGGCGGAAATCAACGACGCGCTGCACTCGCTGCCGGGCTGGACGTATGAGCGCAATGGGCTCGCCAAGGAATTCACGTTTGGCGGTTTTCGCGAGGCCGTGTCGTTCATGGTGCGCGTGGCGTTCGAGGCCGAGGCGCTGAATCACCATCCGGACTGGACCAACGTCTACAACCGCGTGTCCGTGCGTCTCAACACCCACGATGCCGGCGGCAAGGTGACGGCGAAGGATGTCGCGCTCGCCCGCAAGATCCAGGGCCTTTCCTGGGTCGGGTGACGGTCCGAGTTGGAGGGCGGGCGACCCCGCCCGGCCAGCGTCCGGAATCGCAAGAAGGCTGGAGAGGTTCCCGCCACCTTGCAGCAGAAGTCTCAGGCGTTACGACGGTGGAATCTGGTTTGCTCCCGGATCGACAATTTCTTTGGTGGTCGCCGATCTCCGCATCGGCGCCAGAGGCGTCGGTATGGAAACCGACGCCCGCCGGCTGCATCGTTCCTGCTCAGGCGGGCGGAGTTGCCCGCCCTCCAGCGACGCGAAAATCCTATTGTGTCCTCCGTCGGGATCGCGGTTAGCTCGGGCCATGAAGGTCGCGTTCGTCAGTGGCACCAGCATCGTCAATTCCAACCTCTTCGCCGACTGGGCGGTCAAGACGGTCGCGACCGAACACGGCGATGTCACCTACAAGACGAAGGGCGATTTCGTCCTGATCAACCGTCACGGCTACGCCTTTCCGCTGCCCCCGCATTCCATCAACTATCGCGCGAATATCCGCGGGTTGGCGAACCTGGGCATCAAGGACGTCGTCTCATTGAACTCGGTCGGCTCCCTCAAGAAGGACCTGCCGCCGGGCACGTTCGTCTCGTGCAGCGATTACGTGGGACTGCAGCAGGGGCCGGCGACGTTCTTCGACCGGGAATTGAAAGGCGGCGCGCCGGTGATCGCGAACAACCTCATCCCGCGCCTCATCCCGCAACTCGCGCCGGAATTCACGATTCATCCCGGCAAGGTCTATGTGCAGATGCGCGGTCCGCGCTTCGAGACCAAGGCCGAGATTCGCATTGTCCAGCACTGGGGCGACGTGATCGGCATGACCGCCGCGCATGAGGCCGATCTGTGCACCGAAGCGGGACTGAATTACAACAGCCTCGCGCTGATCGACAACTACGCCAACGGCCTCGAGGGCACGGAAATCGATTTCGCGAAGTTCAAGGAGCTCGTGAAGGACAACCAGGCACGCGTAAACCGCCTGTTCTCCCGCCTGCTTGAAATCCTGGCCTGAGGCGGGATCATGCAATTGAACACTCGATTGGCTCTGTGAAGCTGCGAATCGAAGGGTGGAGCGTGTTGTCCTCAACGCGCTTCGGTTCGCGAACGTGTTGAGACAACACGTTCCACCCCCCGACTGCATGAGTCCGGCTGAGGCCATCTCATCCGGTTGAGCGTTGAAAGCCGCGAGTTGAGAGACCAAGTCCCCGATCCGATTCATCGATTCCGGGATCCGGGACACATTCCACGATTCGGTTCTCCTGTTCGCCATTCCGCCTTGAGCTTCTGATTGCATGATCCTGGCCTGTGGTGTCGGAAAGCCGATGCGTGGTCGTCGTTGTCCCCAACGACAACGGGAGAATCACCGGTGGGACCGGCGCTCGCGCCGGCTGCGACTGCCGCAAGCGGCAGCCCTACGGAATCAGTGTGCGATCGCGATAGTCAGGGGCGATGTCACGAGCGATTGTATCCCGCATCCAGGCTGCAAGACTTTATCTACGCTCTAAAGGGCCGGCGCTCGCGCCGGCCGCGGTCGCTCCGCATCGCGTGAAATCTGGCAATGATTGCCAATGCCATCCGGCCGGAGGCCTCAATTCAGGCCTCCAGGTCCTTCCCGAAAAAAAGATCTCGTTGGGGCGCCGGACGGGCTCAATCCATCGTCACCGCCCGGTCAGCGGCACGGCGTCGGTCCGGTCGAAGCCGACGTTCTGCGATGCGGTCACGGTGACTTCGCGTTCGGAAAACTTGAGGCGGACGGTCTGGACGAACGTCGTGCGATACTGACAGATCCTGACCACATACGTGTCGGGTGCCTCCCAGGCACCGGCGGCCGCCAGCCGGTCGCGATATTCGAAATCGATTCCGAAAGGCTGGTCGGGAAGGCGTCCGTACACGACGGAGCCCATCGGAACGTGGGCGGACGCGGCCGGCTCGGCATAGCCAAACTTTGCCCACGTGCCCTGCCCGCAGGGAATGATCT
>DASYDZ010000018.1:0-28903 GCA_036499305.1 Candidatus Didemnitutus sp. | reverse complement strand
CGCGCATTCCGGTTGTCTGGGCCGCCATGAACTCTCGCAGCCTTTTCCTGGTGGTGGCCGGATGCGGGTGCGCAGCGTTGTTGGGCGCTTCGTCCCGCGAGGAGATCGATTTCCTTTTCGCCACCCGGCAATTTGGGCAGGCGGCGATCTCCCCCAATGGACTCCGTGTCGCCTGGGTCGAGCAGTTGATGAACGCCGATCGCACGCCAACGACGGCCCGCTCCATATTCGTGGCCGGGGTCGATGGAACGCTGCCCCGGAAGCTCAGCGCCAGCGACGGCCGGCGCCCGTGCAATGAGGGCGACGTCGCCTGGTCACCCGACGGCCAACGCATCGTATTTCTGTCCGATCAGGCGGAACCCGGGCAACTGCAGCTTTACGTGGCGAACGCCGCGGATGGCAACGCCCGGCCGCTGGGCCATCTCCACGGATTCGTCAGCAACCCCCGCTGGTCTCCGGACGGCCGCTCCATTGCGGTGCTCCAGACCGCCGGCAGCCAGGCCAAAACCGGCGCCGTCGAAGCGGCCGCGCGCATGGTGGGCGAGGTTTCACAGGAAATCGTCGAACAACAGATCGTGATCGTCGATGCGGCGACCGGCGTGGCGCGGGTCGTGACGGACAATGCAACGTACGTCTACGAGTACGACTGGGCACCCGACAGCGGGCATCTGGTCTATGTGGCCGCGCCGGGCGACGGCGACAACAACTGGTGGATCGCACGATTGTTCGCTCTCGATCTTGTCACGGGACGCACGGCGGAGCTGTACCATCCGACCACTCAAATCGCCGTCCCTCGCTGGTCGCCTGACGGCCGGTCCGTCGCGTTCATTCAAGGCCTCATGAGTGACGCGGGCTCGACGGGCGGCGACGTGTGGCTCATTCCGGCGACCGGCGGCAAGGCGCGCAATCTCACGCCGGGCACGGACACGTCGCCGGCCTGGCTCCAGTGGGCTCCGGACTCGTCCTCCCTCCTGGTCACCGCATGGAAGAACGGCGGCACGTCGGTGTCGCGGCTTCATCCTGACAGCGGTCAAACGGAAGCCCTATGGTCGGGCGATGAATCGTTCCAGGCCGGGAGCGAAATCCTGAGCCTGTCCGTCGCCGCGGACGGAAGGCAAACAGCGCTGATCCGGACGTCGTGGGCGCATCCTCCGGAGGTCTGGGCCGGTCCGATCGGACAATGGAGCGCCGTCACCCACGCGAACGCCAGCCTCGCGCCGCGATGGACCGGCGCCGAGCGGGTGGAATGGACGAACGACGGCTTCGCGATGCAGGGCTGGCTGCTGGGGCCTTCCAAGCTGGAGCCGGGGCGAAAGTATCCGCTGGTGGTCTCGGTGCATGGCGGCCCGGCGTCGCAGCTCACCCCGCGCTGGCCCACACCCGGGCAGAACATCACGCTCCTCGCGGCAAAGGATTATTTCGTGTTCCTGCCCAATCCCCGCGGCAGCTTCGGTCGCGGCGAGGCCTTCACGGCCGCCAACGTCCGCGATTTGGGCGGCGGCGACCTGCGCGATGTGCTCTCGGGCGTCGACGCCGTGTTGAAATCGCACCCGGTCGACCCGAAGGCGCTCGGCCTCGAAGGCTGGAGTTACGGCGGCTTCATGACGATGTGGGCGTTGACCCAGACGGGCCGATTCCGGGCGGGGTTTGCCGGCGCCGGGATCTCCAACTGGCAGAGCTACTATGGCGAAAACCTGATCGACCAGTGGATGATCCCGTATTTCGGCCACTCGGTGTACGACGATCCGCTGGCCTATGCCCGGTGCTCGGCGATCAACTTCATGAAGAATGTTCGCACGCCGGTCCTGGTGATCGTCGGCGAGCACGACAAGGAATGCCCGGCGCCACAGTCGTTCGAGTACTGGCACGCGCTCCGCACGCAGGGCATTCCGGTGTCGCTCGTGGTCTACCCGGACGAAGGGCACCATTTCACCAATCCCGCGCACACCGAGGACATGACCGAGCGTTCGCTCGACTGGTTTGATCGCTACCTCCGCAATTGAGATCCGCAGGAGCGGGTTTTGTCCCGCGATGGGTCATGGCCCTTCGCACCCGGCGACACTGATGGAAGTCGCCGAGGGCGTCGGACCTCGGGAAACAGTCACTTGTTCGTGAACCGCATCGCGTCGGCCGTCATCTCGATCTTGCCATCGACGATGTCGACGAACGCATGCATCGCCTCGACCTTCCCGGTGGGCGTCTCCACGGCGAGATCTCCCGCAATGGTCGACAGGTCATCATCCGAAAGCATGATTCCCACCGGCGACGAGATCGTGATGTTGTCGCCGACCTTCAACCGGGCATCGGGGCTGTAAACCCGGAAGTCATCACGAACGGAAAAATTTCCCCGGGCCAGATCCGGTTTCACCGGACCCCCCGCGGCCAATGGAGTCGACGCCCCGGGCGCGCCCGCAACCGGCGGCGTGACGGCCGCCGCAAGACGGCGTTCGGCGTCGGCGGTGGCGGCCTGCGAGGCGGCGAGCTGGGCGCGGGCCTCGGCCAGTTCATGCTCCAGCCCTTCCGCCTGTTCCGCCGCGGATCGGCGCACCGCCGCGAGTTCCGCCTTGGGCACGCGCACCCGGCGATCCTCCCCGGCTTCGGCGCGCGCCGCGGCGAGATCGCGATTTGCGCGGTCGACCGTCCATTGATGGATCGCGAACGCACCGATCGAGGCGCACGCGGCGAGGACAAGCACCAGCCGTGTTCCGGAACGGGATGGGGCCGCGCTCAATCGACGAACCTCCGGAGATATTTGCTCTCGGCGGGGGAGAGATGGCTCATGTTCAGGACGCACCAACGAAAGAGACGCTTCACATCGTCCCCCAGCTCCCCGGTCGCCACGCCGGGTTTGTCGCCGGGCGCCGCGATGGGCATCGGGCTGCGGGTGAAAAACAGCAGGTTGGGCGGACGGTCGCCGCGAATGATGTAGTCGCCGATGATGAGTTCGAACGACTCCGGTTCCGACGTGGCCGACCGCGACCGGGTGGAGACGATCAGCGACGACGAAGACTCGCCGGCATAGGAGGATTTGGTCACGCCAGGCTCGTCGATCGGCAGCGGCCTGGGATGCGGCACCATCGACGCCCCCACCGACACCGGGATCAGGAGCTGAAGAAAGGCCTGCCGCACCTTGGGCTCGTCGAGCGATAGGCTGAGACCGCAATGGAGGCCGCGCGGGGTGCGCGGGCGAAGATGCCGCAGGTTCCCGGAAGTGATGACTTCGAGACCGTCGATCCGCAGTCCCACCCGCACCGAGGGCCCGCCATCGACCTCCGGTCCGCGATCGAGCGTCACCCCCACTCCCCCCACCGCGATGTCGCGGACATTTCCGATGGCATTCCAATTGTCGCCGGCCACGGCCACCGCCAGTTGAAAGTCCGCGCCGATGGCGTAGCGCCTCTGCAGGCGACGCTCAACCTTTGGGACCTCCTCCGCGGGAATGTCGAAAAGCTGTTGGAAAAACTTCATCCGACCAGATCCCATGATGAGCGCGCTCCGCGGCCCGCGCCAGTAAAAAGGCCGCCGCCGGGAGCGGATTACTTGCCAAGCCGCGGCTCCCGACCCACTTTCAACAACCATGTCCATGGCGTTTGCCTTCCGTTTTTTCCCGCCGCTTCGTCCCGCCGCCGGCCTCGCCCTGGTCCTCGTCGCCGCGCCTCTGGCTTCCGCCGCCCCGCCGGCCGAACCTTCTTCCGTCTCCATGCCCGACAATCCGCTGCTCCGCGAGAGCACCCTGCCCTTCCACTACCCGCGTTTCGACCTGATCAAGAACGAGCTCTTCGCGCCCGCCTTCGACTGGGCGATGACCGATCATCTGCGCGAAATCGACGCCATCGCGCACAACCCGGAAGCGCCGTCGTTCGACAACACCATCGTGGCGATGGAAAAGGCGGGACTGCCGCTCGGTCGCGTGACGCGGACGTTCCTGAACCTCACCGGCTGCAATACCAATCCGGAGCTCCAGAAACTGCAGCGAGTGATGGCGCCGCGTCTCGCCGCCCATTCCGACGCGATTCTGCTCAACCCCGATCTCTTCGCCCGGGTCCAGTCCCTCTACGACCGGCGGGACACATTGAAACTCGATCCGGAGTCCAGTCGGCTTCTCTGGCGTTACCATCGCGACTTTGTGCGCGCTGGAGCGAAGCTGTCAGCACCCAACCAGGCCCGCCTCAAGGCGCTGAACGCCGAAATCGCGACGCTCCAGACCACGTTTTCGCAGAATGTCCTCAAGGAAATCAATGCGTCGGCGCTGGTCGTCGAAACCCCGGCCGAGCTGGCGGGCCTCACCGCGGCGCAGATCGCCGGCGCGGCGGCGGCGGCCAAGGCCGACGGTCACGAGGGCAAATATGAACTGCGACTGGAGAACACCACGGGGCAGCCGCCGCTGTCGTCGCTGACCAACCGCGAGGTGCGCCGGCGACTGATGGCCGAGTCGCTCGCGCGCGGCAGCCGCGGCGGCGAGTTCGACAACCGCGCCACCGTGTCACGCCTCGTGCGCCTCCGGGCCGAACACGCGGTGCTGCTCGGGTATCCGAACCATGCCGCCTACATTGTCGACGAGCAGACCGCGGGCTCGGTCGACAAGGTCAACCAGCTCCTCGCGGAGCTCGCACCGCCGGCCGTGGCGAACGCCCGGCGCGAGGCGGCGGACATGCAGGCGATCATCGACCACGACCAGGGCGGCTTCCCACTCGAGGCCGCCGACTGGAGTTTCTACTCGGAGAAGGTTCGCGCCGCGCGCTATGCCTTCGACGAATCCCAGCTCAAGCCCTACTTCGAGCTGAATCACGTGCTGCTTGACGGCGTTTTCTACGCCGCCAACCGCGAGTACGGACTCACCTTCAAGGAACGCCACGACCTGCCCGTCTATGAGCCAACGGTGCGGGTGTTCGATGTATTCGACGCTGACGGCAGACAGCTCGCGATCTTCATCGCCGACTATTTTGCGCGCCCTTCGAAGAACGGTGGCGCGTGGATGAACGCGTACGTCAACCAGTCCGGGCTGCTCGGAACCCAGCCGGTTGTCGCCAACCATCTCAACATCCCTCCGCCGGCCGCCGGCCAGCCGGCGCTGCTCACCTTCGACCAGGTGCGGACGATGTTCCACGAGTTCGGCCATGCGCTGCACGGGATGTTCTCGCAGGTGCGGTATCCGCGATTCGCCGGGACGCAGGTGCCGCGCGATTTTGTCGAGTTTCCCTCGCAGGTGAACGAGATGTGGGCGTCCTGGCCGGAGGTCGTGAAGCACTATGCCAAACACTACCAGACCGGCGAACCGCTGCCTCCGGCGCTGCTCGGGAAGATGCTCGCCACGATGAAATTCAACCAGGGCTTCCTCACCACCGAATACCTCGCCGCCACGCTGCTGGACCAGGCCTGGCACCAGATTCCGCCGGAAGCGGCGCCCGATGCCGACGGCGTGGTGCCCTTCGAGGAGGCCGCGCTGAAAAAATACGGAGTGGACTTCGCGCCAGTGCCCCCGCGCTACCGCAGCACGTATTTCTCGCACGTCTTCGCGGGCGGCTATTCGGCCGGATATTATTCGTATATCTGGGCCGAGGTCCTCGATGCCGACAGCGTCGAGTGGATCAAGCAGCACGGCGGCTTGACCCGCGAGAACGGCGACCGCTTCCGCTCCACGCTCCTTTCGCGCGGCGGCAGCGAGGATGCGCTGCAGCTCTTTCGTAATTTCACCGGACGCGACCCGTACCTCGAGCCGTTGCTCGTGCGACGCGGACTCGACCAGGCCGGCGCGAAAAAATAACCGCGTGCCGCGAATGATCTCCGCGCGGGCGTGGCGAATTGTCGCAGCCCGATTGTCTTTGTCGGACAATTACCGACGCACGAGAGCGGCTCAGATTCGCATTCTTTTTGCAGAACTTTCCGGCATTTCGCGCGTCACACATGATGAGCGAATGACATGACCACGATGACACCTGTTGCTCCCGAGCAGACCGCCGCCACCGCGCCCAAGAAGACGTTTAGGATTCTGTACGCCGACGACATGGCAGAATTGCGCACGCTCGTGCAGATTTCGCTCGCCCGTGACGGGCACTCGGTCGAGACGGTCCCCGACGGGAAACCGGCTCTTGATCTGATCCGCGCCCATCCGGATGCATTCGACGTGTTGATCACCGACCATCACATGACCCATGTGAATGGCTTGGAATTGGTTAAGCAGGTCCGCGAACTCCCGTTTCGGGGCAAGATCGTGGTCTTCAGCTCCGAATTGCGTCACGATATCGGTGAGGCCTACCGGGAGCTGCGGGTCGATGCGGTTCTCTTCAAGCCCGTGATGCCCGGCGTGCTGCGGCATCTGCTGCAGGATCTCTGAGGCGTCGTTTCGCCACCGGGTCGGCGGGCGGGATGCGCGGACAGACTCGAAGCGCGGGAAAAGAAGGCGTTTTCTCGCGAGGCGAGGTGAAGCAGGCAAAATGCGACTCGCTCAAATCCACGCGGCCCGGCGCCCGCGGATGCCCCTCATCAAATTTTAATGAAACCCCGTGGCTTCGTTTTCGCGCCGCTTTGGCGCAGCGTTAGGGGGGTGTTCGCCCACTGCATCACTATTTTCAATGAACGCCTGTGAGAGTTGATGTACCTTATTTGCTCGATGAGATTCATCCTCTTGATTTTCGCCGCGATGACGGTGGCTGCGCGGGCCGATGAGTTCGCGTTCAGCTACACCTTCACCAGCGGAACGATGTTTTCGGGCACGTTTGATGGCACCGCAAACGGGGAGGTCATAACCGACGCGAGTAATTTCACGGTGAAAATCAACGGACTCGACACGCCTTATCGAACTTCGACCGATCATCCGATCTACGCGATGTCGCTTTCGTGGCCGACTCCGGGATCGGCCGTCTACGGAACATCACCGGTCTTCTCCTTCGACGTCCTGCTCAACAATTTTGTCTTTGCCGATGTCGATCTGAGCACGTCGAACTCGAGCACGTCCTGGTGGCTGGGTGTGTACGACAACGACGGGACCACTTCGGCCAATTTCATCAACGCCGGCTGGGGCGTTTACACGCTGCCCGATGGCACGCGCACCACTCTTCCCCATGAGCAGGATGCCGACCCCGTCGCGCTTCAGTCCTCCTGGACGCTCGTCGATCTGACGACCGATCCCGGAGGAGATCCGCCTCCCGATGAGGTTCCTGATCAGGCCGCCACCGCGCTGCTGCTTCTTGGTGCCGTCGGCTGCCTGGTCGCAGCGCGCAGGCGCTTTGCCCGTCCGTCCTGAGCCCTTCCCTTTTCCAACCGATGCAGTTGCCGATCGGGCTCGACGGCCAGGTGGAATCGCAGCTTCCCGTCGACTCCAAGGTGGATCAATCCGCGCCGCCTTCCGTGATCCTTCGCGCGATTTTCGCATGCCGGCTGAGCAACGCGGGAAGATCGAGCCCGCGGATACTGCCTTCGCTTACCCGGACGACTCCGTCGACGATCAGGGTGTCAACCTGGCGCGGGAAACAGAGCACGAGCGAGTCGACCAGGTTCTCCGCCCCGCTGCTGAACAGGTCGGAAGCGGGGAAGATCGCGAGGTCCGCGCATTTTCCCATCTCGATGCTGCCGATCTCCGTCGGGCGGCCAAGCACGTCCGCTCCTCCCCGCGTGGCGAGCTGAAGCGCCTGCATCGGCGTCATCGCGCCCGCACCGCGCGCCACCCGGGCGAGCAGGAGTGCCTGGCGCGCCTCGTTCAGCATGTGACCGGAGTCGTTGGATGCGCTCCCATCGACGCCGAGGCCCACGCGCGCACCGGCGCGCTGCAGATCGCCGACGCGGCAGATACCCGAACCCAGCCGCATGTTCGAGCAGGGACAGTGCGCGATGCCCATCCGATGCCGTCCCAGATGGGACACCTCGGCATCGTCGAAATGGATGCCGTGGGCCAGCCAGACATCGTCGCCGGCCCAACCCTGCGATTCGAGCCATTGGACCGGACGGACGCCGCGCTGGCGGACGGTCAGCTCATTCTCGGCCACCGTCTCCGCGCAATGCGTGTGGAGATGCAGACCGCGCGCACGCGCCAGTTTGGCCGATTGAACAAACAGTTCCGTGGACGCCGAGGTCATCGCGCAGGGAGCCAGCGCGAGGCGGCGCATCGATCCGGGCGCTGGATCGTGGTGGCGCGAGGCCAGACGCTCCATGTCGGCGAGGATCACGTCAAGAGACTGCACCGCCCACTCGGGAATGAGGTCGGAGGCCGTGTCCATGCAGCCGCGCGAGGCGTGAAAGCGCAGGCCGAGCTCGTCGGCGGCGGCAAACTGCGCGCCGATCAGATCGCCGCAATCGGGCGGGAAAACATAATGGTGATCCGCGGTCGTCGTGCACCCGGTCAGCATCAGCTCGGCCATCGCGACCACCGACGCCACGTGAAGGTCCTCGGCCTTGAAATCGCGCCACAACGGCGTGAGCCCGGCCAACCAGGGCAGCAGCGGCAAACTCGCGATCGGCGTGTAGGCCCGCGCGAGGTTCTGGTACATGTGGTGATGGGTGTTCACCAGGCCCGGCAACACCACGCCGCCGCGCGCATCGATCACCCGCGCGCCGTCGGCGGGTGGCGAACCGGTTCCGATTTTTTCAATTTTGCCGGCCCGGCAGCGGATCCATCCGCCGCGCACGACCCGTTGCGCCGCGTCCATCGTCGCGATGGCTCCGGCGTTGGCGATCAGCAGGTCGCCGCTCATGAGCCGGCGATCCGCGCCGCCGCCCTGCGCTCGAGTTCGGCGCGCTCCGCCGGCGTCAGATAGGCCGTCGCGAGGGCGTTTTCGCGCGCCTGGCGCACATGGGCCGGACTCAATCCGGCGGCCGGCGCGGCAAAGGCAATTTCGTACTCCAGGTCGATGCCGCTGATCACCGGATCGTCGGTGTTCAGACTCGCGCGAATGCCCGCGTCCAGAAACATCCGCATCGGGTGCGCTGCGAGGGACGGCACCGTGGCGGTCTGCACGTTGCTCGTCAGGTTGATCTCAAGGCCGATGCCGCGGTCGGCGAGCATCCGCAGCAGTTCGGGATCGCCGGCCGCCTTGATGCCATGGCCGATGCGGGTCGCGCCGAGTTCCTCGACGGCATAGCGGACATTGTCCGCCCCGCCCGCTTCGCCGGCATGCACGGTGACCTGCCAGCCGGCGTCCCGGCCGCGGCGGAAATGGGAGTGAAAATGCCGGCCCGGCCAGCGCGCCTCGTCGCCGGCCAGATCGAGCGCACGGATCGCGTCCTGGTGGGCGAGCAGGGCCTCCAGCTCTTCCCGGCACGCGTCGGGGCCGAAGGTGCGGCTCATGATGCCAATCAGATTCGTCCGCACGCCGAAGGCACGCTCGCCTGCGCGGGCGCCGTCGACCACCGCGGCCACGACGGCGGTCGCGTCGAGTCCATGCGGCCGCGCCATGAAGCCGGGACTGAAACGCAGCTCGAGGTAGTCGATGCCCTCGCGGGCGGCATCCTCGATCGACTCGTAGGCGATGCGCCGGCACGCATCCACGTCGGCGAGGACGTGGATCATCCATTGCAAGCGCTGAAGAAAATCCAGCAGGCCCCCGAGCGAACCCGTGATCACGACATGGGGACGAAGTTCAGCAACGGTGCGACCCGGCAGCCGGAGTCCGTGCCGGTCCGCAAGCTCGAGCATCGTCGTCAGACGCACGGCGCCCTCGAGGTGGCGGTGCAGTTCGATGACGGGGAGCGGGCGATCAGCCGGATTCATGCGGTTGAGGGTTGAGGGTTGAGGGTTGAGGGATCAATCGAGTCCATCGCTGCATGGTGGCGGGACGCCTCTCCGGCAGTCGGTTCGACCTCGCGCCCGCCCGCTCCGAAGTTCCGATGGAAAGACTCCGAATCAGGCATGGTCGGGAGCGGGCTGACCCCACCGATGGGCAGCCAGCAGCATCAGCGCAAGCAGCCCGTAACCGGCCGCGAACGGCCACGCCGGGAACAGCGTCCCCCAGCCCGGGGCGGCGCCGCCACCGGCGAGCCAGTCGATCAGCGGCACACTGATGACCGTGTCGGAGGCCGAGAATTTCCAGGCGTGCATCAGGCCGGCGAGGGAAAGGACGGCGGCGACCACACTCCACGCCGCCGCGCGGCGGAAGTTCCGCTCCACGATGTAGTACGTCATCGCGGACCAGATCAGCGCGCAGTAGATGAAACCCTGTTCGATCGCGAATGCGCCCTGCAGGTAGAAGTCGTCGCGCCGAAACGTCTCGAGCAGCGCCGCGGAAAATGGCGGACCGCCCACCGTTCCGTAGCCCGCCGCGTGCAGCGCGTTCTTCCCCAGGAGCGCCGCCCAGGCGGCCAGCGCCGGGAAAAATCCCACCACCACGGACACCAGGTGGGTCCGCGGCACGACCTGAAGGGCCTGGACCGCGATGACCAGGCCGACCCAGATGATGATCGCGATGCCGGCGTCGACCGGAATCAGCCATGCCGCCAGGCTTGCGCTGCCGGTCAGGCAGAGCAGCGTGACGAACAAGCCGTTGAGCGTGCTGTATCCGGCGCGGGCGCCGATGGCCTTCCAGCCCGGGTGCCCGATGTAGATGGACAGCGGAAAGGCCGAACCGAAGCAGGCCGCCGCGATCGTGCCGAGGCCGTTGGTGATCATCGCCGGTCGAACCGGATAGGCATCGCCGGCCGCTTCGGCCGATTCGATATTCTGCAGCGAGGCGAGCCAGCCGAGCAGTCCGGTCGGAATGATGACCGAGATGCTCGCGACGAGCTGATGGCTTGTGAGGCCGCGCCAGAGTTCACCCAGCACCGGACGCGGCAACGCCAGCCCCAGATGCGCTCCCGGGTGCTGTCCGACCGGCGCGAGACCGGCGAGCCAGGAAAGCCCGGTGCCGATGACAACCGCGAGCGCGATGCCTGGAATACCTCGCCCGAACCTGATCCGCCCGAAATACAGGATGAACATCACGCCGAGGGTCACGATCCCGACCAGCGGCCGGCTGAAAGACTGGAGCAGGAATCCCATCGACAGGAAGGCGAGCCCGATGCCGCCCAGCGTGGCCAGCATCGCGGGCGGAGGGGTCAATTTGCGGATGCGCTGGGCGACGAACGAGCCGGCGAACTCGATCAGACCGCACGCGAAACACGCCACGAGTCCCGCCTGCCACGCCGCGCGATTGGGATCGGCGGCGCCACTGGCGATCGCCAGTTCCTTGGCCGGCCGCATCACGAGGAAAATGTACGCGATCATGATCGGCGTGTTGATGCCGTATGGCAGGGCGCACACGTCGTCGCGACCGGTCTCCCGCGCAAGTTTCAGCGCGGCGCGGGCATAAAGCAGGTTGCCGACGAGAAATGAAACGGCGACGCCCGGGAGGATCGTGCGATAGACGAGCTCGTCGTCGAATCCGAGCACGCCCTGGCAGAGCCCGATGATGATCAGGATCTGGACGATGTTATCGAGCGCGAGCCCGAGAAACCCGTCGATGTCGCCCTTGACGAAGGCCTTCACGCCAGCGAGCGGACCAGATGGAGCGCAAAGAATGCCGCCTGGCGGGCCGCGATCTGCCCGAGCGCCTTGTAGTCGCCGCCGGGGTCAGGCTGGGCGCGGTTGCTGCCCGCGCGAATGACGAGGTGCGGCACCTCGAGCTCGGTGCAGACCTGCCCGATGGCGGAACCCTCCATTTCGACCAGATCGCATTTCAGCTTGGCGCGAATATCGGCGATCTTGGGCGCCGGCATGCCGAATACATCCCCCGAGCAGATCAGCCCCGCGCGGATCGCCGGCCGGTAGGTTTCGCCGTTGGCCGTGACGATCTTCGGCTCGTGGGTGCGCGCGGCGCGTTCCGCCGCCCGGAGCAAACCGCGATCGGCATCGTAGCGGAAATGGGTCGGGTGCCCCGCCCGCGGGCCGATGATCCGCCGGTAGACCATCCCGTCCGCCTGCCAGCTTCCGGCGTCGTGGTGAAACGTCCGCCGGCCAAAGATGATGTCGCCGGTCCGGAGTGCCGGATTCAGCCGGGCGGCGCTGCCGGTGTAGATCAACCGGACGGGACGAAAATGCGCGATGAACAAGACGGCGAGGAAGGCGGCGTTGGTCTTGCCGACTCCCGTATAGGCCGTGACGACCCGGATGCCGTTCAACTTCCCCTCATGAAATGGATACCGCCGGAGACGGCCCGCGCGCCGGCGTTCCAGGGAGGCAATGACAGGTTTGATTTCCCACGGCACGGCGCCGAGGATGAGAGTGACCGGGGAAGGCATGCGCGCCGCGAATCAGCAATTCGCGTGCCGCAGGATGATGCCGCCCCGGGGCCGCACGCCAGCAATAATGCTCGCGGATTGGAACCGGATCGGGTTCCATACGTCTCAATCCCCATGCGCCTCGTCCCCCTCGCTGCGATGGTCGGCCTGCTGGCCCTGACGGCGGATGTCCCGGCCCGCGCCGCCGATGCCGCGCCGGCAAAATCGTGGGGCACCATTTCCTTCACGCGCGGACTGTCGGGCGATGATGTCGAGGCCGCCGGCCTGACGAAGCTGACCGCCGACCAGGTGACCTTTCTGAATTCGGTGGTCGGTCGGGAAGTCGATCTGGCGCGGGCGGGGGGCGTGACGGGATTTGCCGGGACGTTTTCGAGCCGGCGCACGGCAGTCGAACGCACCCGGGCCGGTCTTGACCTTCTCACGGACGCCGAGCGCGCCCGTCTGGATCTGCTGGTGGCGCAGGCCATCGTGGCCGGACCGGTCGTCACGGCGCTCGACGGGCCCAGAAAAAATCGGGTGGTGGCCTTGGTCGACCGCCTTCAGATCCACGGCGAAGTAAGCCTGACGTTCGGATCCTCCGGTCACGGCCGCAATTTCTACGGGACGTCGTTTTTCACGACCATCACGGATCCCGCCACCAACCTCACGATCGGAATCGGCTTCGACCAGTATCACGGCAAGGGACTACCCTACTGCGATTATCTTCCGGCCGCCGAATATCTGGGTCCCGGCTGGAATTTGCCGATTCGTGCCGTGACCGCCGGACAGGACTATCTCGAGCGGCACTGAGGATCGCGTGCCCGCCGGGCCGGCGCCAACGTGATTTCGGGATTGAGAGTGCTGCTTTGTGCGCCGATCGGCGTTGCGGCCTCCGCGAGCGGAGGCCCTGCGAGGTGCGGGCGGACGCAAAATCCCGGCGGCGTTTGACCAGGCGTGAGACACCGAGGACGCCAACCACGAGATTGCTCCCGTGTTGCGGCCTCCGCGAGCGGAGGCCCTACAGGTGGGAAAGATCGCAAGGATGCCCGGAGTTCAAAAAAAAGCCCGCGCGACACAGGGTCGCACGGGCTTGGAAATGAGGGGAAGACCGCAGGTTATTTCTTCCAAGGCGCATCAACGACCTTGTAGCCGTCGGGCGTCTTCCGGAAATAGACCTCGTCGCATTCGAAGTACTCGATGTCCTGATACCACACGCTGCGGGCATCGCCGGGCAACATCTTGGTCACGGCACCGAGCGGCGCCGGCGCCCAGACGATGCCATCGGGCGTGCGCTTGAAGAACTGGCCATCCTTGAACAGGAATTCGGCACCACCCATCCAGACCGATTGATAGTCATCAGGACGGGCGGCGACGGGGCCGGTGGTCGGCGGAGGCGGCGTGGCCGTCGTCACCACCGTCGTCGGCGCGTCCACCACGGCGTATCCACCCGGGACGCTCTGGTAATAGACGTCGCCGTAGCGGTAGTAAAGGGAACCGCCGAAATAGACGCGGCTGTAGTAGGGCGGAAGGTCACGGATGATCGCCCCGCGCGGGGCTCGGACCACAAAGTAGCCGCGCGCGCCCGGACGATAGAACACGCCGCGGTGGTAATAGTAGCGATCGCGGCCGACCGAGACCTCGGCGTATCCGTGCGGAAGAGGCACGCCCACCGAGATTCCCACGTCGACGCGTGCCTCGGCGCGGGTCACCGCCATGGCGGCGAGGGCCCCGAGACCAACGGCGGCCAAAAGGGAGAGACGACGAGCAGAAGGGAGCTTTTTCATAGGAGGAATATGGACTCGATTCCTAAGACGCGCAATCATTGCAAAGGTTTCACGACAACCCGCGCTTCCTGACCGTTTGCTGCCGGTCGCAAGGAACCACGGATCGACCTCAAACGCCTTGTGCGCCGGTTCGTTGGCCGAAACCATGGCGCCATGCCCCCGGCTTGGATTTCCACCTCCTCTTCCAACTTCCTGAAGATGAACTCGTCCCCCGCGCCATCCGACCGCCCGCAAACTCCCCGAGCCGCCCGATGCGGCTTCACTTTCGCGACCATGGTGGCAATGGCATCGTGGATACATTGCCAGGCCGAGCAGCCCCGACCGCTCCCCGATCCCATCATTGGAACGTGGTCGGGAACAGTCACCGCGCCCCAAGGTTCGGCGGACGTGGCTTTCCGGTTCGAGACCAATGCCCGGGGAGAGATCAATTTCGCGTTGTATTTTCCCCTGATGAACACCTTCGGGGCAAAATTCGAGGTGCCCGTCACGCGAAAAAACAATCACTATTCGGAACCGGTGCTCCGGTCGGAGCTCATGCTGGATGGCGATCACCTGCGCGGAACCTTCGGGCCGGGTCGGCTCCCCATCGCCCTGACGCGCGGCGGTGACTTTGCCCCCGCCCCCCCGCCGCCGGTTTACCCTGCTGCTCCCGCGATTCTCTGGCGTCACGCGCTCGGCGCGCCCACCTGGGCGTCTCCGACGGCCGACCACGGCAGCATCTATATTGGAACGAACAAGGGAACCTTTCATGCCATCGACACCGCGACGGGCACCGGGCGCTGGATGTGGTCGGGACCGAATCGGATCGATGGACAGGCCGTGGTGGCAAACGGCGCGGTCTATTTCGTGGATGGGAAGAACGACCTCGTGTGTCTCGACACGGCCAGCGGCAGACTTCGGTGGCGAACCGCATTGTATGACGAAAAGCGCGCCGGCAAGCCGCTGCCCGACAATCCCACGTTCAATCGCCGCACCGCCATGCCATGCGTCGACGGGGACACCGTCGCCTGCGGTTCGGCCGACGGTGGTCTCTATGTCCTCGATGCCGCCACCGGCACGGCGCGGTGGCGCCACGAGGCTGGCGCGCCGATCTTTTCGGGCGTCGGCCGGGCCGGCCGCGACCGGGTTTCGTTCGGCACGATGGACGGATCGGTTGTCATCCTCGGTCTGGCGGAGCGGCGGGAAATGTTCCGCGCCCGGACGGCCGGTGGCATCGTGACGACACCGGTCGTCGATGGAGACCTGGTGCTGGCCGGCAGCCGCGATTATTTCCTGTACGCGTTTCGTGCCTCCGACTCCACCGTCGCCTGGAAGTATTCCTACTGGTTTTCCTGGATTGAATCGACCGGTGCGCTCCGCGATGGCGTGTTCTATGTTGGCGCTTCGGATTACCGACGGGTGACGGCTTTCGATCCGGTTCTGGGACGGGTGATCTGGGCGACCGACGTCCGCGGGCTCGACTGGGGCACTCCGCTGGTGACCGAAAAGCGGGTGTACATCGGCACGGTCGCCCAAAACATTCCCGGCACGGCGATCGAGCACACCGGCGGCATCATGGCGCTCGACCGGAAAACGGGCCAGCCGGTGTGGCAACTCCTGGCGGCGCGGGCCCCGGAAAATGGATTCGGCGGGTATGCGGGTTCGCTCGCGGCCGATGGCAGCCGGCTGTTCGCCGCCGGCTTCGATGGCGATCTGATCGCGATCCCGGCGAAGTAACGGCGGTTGTGCCGTCTTGAACCGCGGAGGCACGAGGGGTAATGCCTCTGCAGGAGCGGCTTCACGCCGCGAATCTCCGCGCCTCCGCGGTTCCTAATCAGGTCGGACAAATTTCGGGTGTACGTCGCGGGTGTTTGCCGCGAGCGTCGGTTTCCTCGTTTCGCCGATGACCATCCCCGCCGCGATCCTCGATCTGCCCGTCCGGACGCCGGAGCTTTCCGAATGTCTGATCCGGTGGTGCAACCAGAACTCCGGCAGCCGGAATTCCGCCGGTCTGCAGGCGATGCTCGGGCTTCTGGAGAAGGATTTCGGCCTCCTTGGAAAATGCGAACGTGTTCCCCTGACCGGCTCGCCCGTGCCGGCGCTGCGGATGCGAATCCGGCCCGAGGCCGGTCTCCAGGTGTTCCTTAGCGGCCATTTCGACACGGTTTACGATTCGACCGATCCCTTTCAGTCGTGCGCGACCATCGGCCCCGACCGTCTGCGCGGCCCGGGTGTCATCGACATGAAGGGCGGACTGGTCGTGATGCGTGCCGTGCTCGCGACGCTGGCGAATGATCCGGCGGCCAACGGCCTCGGCTGCGAGGTTCTGCTGAATCCGGACGAGGAGATCGGATCGTTTGCGACCGCACCCGTGCTGGCTGAGGCCGCCGGCCGCCATCGCCTCGGACTGGTCTTCGAACCGGCTCGACCCGACGGCTCCCTGGTTCGGTCACGCAAGGGCACGGGCAACTTCACGATCACCGCGCACGGCCGCGCGGCGCATGCGGCCAGCGCGGCGCGCGACGGTCGCAATGCGATCGCCGCCCTCGCGGAATTCCTGACGGGTGCGGTGCGCCTGCCGGACGAGATGCCTGGAGTGCTTCTGAACGTCGGTCAAATCCGCGGCGGCGGACCCGCCACCAATGTCGTTCCCGATTTCGCGGAAGCGCTGCTCGACGTGCGCGTCACGAGCGCGCCGCAACGGTCCGCAATCCGCGGCCGCCTGGAAGAACTCGCCGGCACGATCAACCGCCGGCCGGGGTTTCGCCTCGATATCGGGGGCGATTTCAACCGGCCGCCGATGGAAGCGAGTGATTCCGGTGACGAGATCCTGCGCCACTGGCAAACGTGCGCCTCGGACCTGGGCCTCCCGCCTCCCGGCGCGGTCCACGCCGGCGGGGCCTCGGATGCAAATTTGTTGTCGGCCGCGGGCCTGCCCTGCCTCGACGGACTCGGACCGATCGGCGACCGGCTGCACAGCCCGGAGGAGTGGGTGCAGGTCTCGAGTCTGGCCCAGCGGGCGCAGGTGGCCGCGCTCTTCCTGCACCGCACGGCCACCCGCCAGATTCCGCTGCCGGGCGGAATGTCCTGAGGCCTTCATTTCGCAGGACCGCGGCCAAAGAAAAATACCGCATGCGCACGATTTGTGCTTTTTCGGGGCCGAATGACTCCGCCCGTCGAGTGGCAAGGTTACGGCCCGGTGAAGAATCGAGCGCAGCTCCAGGCGCGCCGGGTTGAAGGCTTGACTATGACATGACGGATTCGTTCGCTCGCCAAACCTAAGCCCGGACCAACCGCCGGGACTTCAACCTACCAAGAACTGCAGCTGCACCATGCACAAAGCATTCGTAAGATTAACCGTTTTCGCGGCGATGACCGTGGCCTTTCTGGCCATCCGCCCTGAAGCGTACGCCCAGGCGATCGTGTCCTCATCGATCACCGGCACCGTGCTCGACACCGGTGGGAAACCGGTGGCCGGAGCGACGGTCACCGCGGTCCACACGCCCACCAACTCGAGCTATACCGCGATCTCAGGTCCGTCCGGCCGGTTCACGTTCTCCGGCCTGCGCGTCGGCGGTCCGTACAGCGTGTCGGCCGACCTGGCCGGATACACGATCGAGCCACTGTCCGGCATCCAGACCTCGCTGGGTGACGCGACCGAAGTGGCCCTGATCGCCAAGGCCTCAAAGGAAGAGGTCGTGAAGCTGGAAAAATTCGACGTCAACGGCGGCGTCAACGATCTCGACTCCGGGGCCACGGGGGCGAGTTCGGTCCTCAGCAACCGGGCCATGATGAATCTGCCCTCGGTCAACCGCTCCTTCGCGGATCTGGCCCGGACCAATCCCTTTGTCTCGATCCGCGGTTACCCGCAGATCCAGGCCCTCGGCATCAACAGCCGTTACAACACGATCACGCTCGACGGCGCCAAGATCAACGACTCGTTCGGATTGAACGCCTCGGGACTGTTCTCGCTTGTCAATCCGTTTTCCACGGATGCCATCGAACAGTTCAGCGTGTCCCTGACTCCGTACGACGTCCGCCAGAGCGGCTTCGCCGGCGCCGCGATCAACGTGGTCAGCAAGAGCGGCACGAATGAATTCCACGGATCGGCGTACGACGTGTTCACCGATTCCAACTGGCAGGGGCCCGACGAATTCGGCAGCACCATCCACAAGCGCTCGCCGCTGAAGCAGCGCGTCTACGGCTTCACGCTCGGCGGCCCGATCTGGAAGGATCACCTGTTCTTCTTCGTCAACTTCGAGAAGTTCATCCAGGACACCTCGCCGACGTTCGCGGGCTACACTCCGGATCCGGCCTTTCTCAGCTCGCTGCAGACGGCCGTTGCGGCGCTGCCCGGCAGCCCGGACCTCGGCTCCTGGGGCGGCTCGAGCACCACGCGTGAGTTCGACGCCAAACGCCTGGCCAAGATCGACTGGAACATCAACAAGAACCACCGTCTGGCGGTCCGCTATAGCGACACCAACGGCGTGAATCCAAGCTTCGGCTTCTTCAACTACACGAGCTTCAGCCAGCCGGTGACACCGACCTTTCAACCGGCCTTGACGAACCTTGGCACGGGCTTCAACTCTTCGCTCTATAGCATCAGCGTGAAGGAGAAGGTTTGGGCCGCCCAACTCTTCAGCGACTGGACGCCTGACTTCAAGACCGAGGTCGACTATTCGAACACCAGACAGGATTCAGTGCGGTCGCTCCCGGTCAACTTCCCGAACATCCGCATCTTCAATGTGCCAGGCACCGCTCAGACGGGCGCAGCCATCAGCACGCTCGATGCGTTCGAATTCGGCTCGGAAACGAGCAGCATGGGCAACGAATTGCATGTCAAGACCCAGACCTTCACCGCTTCGGGTGACTATACCTGGCGCAACTTTACCTTCTCGGGCGGCGGCGACCATGAAGCCAGCGATTATCTGAACCTCTTCCGCCAGGGTTCCTTCGGCTACTTCAGTTATTGGAACCTGGCCGATTTCGTCGCCGACAAGCCATTCGCGTTTGACCGCGCGGTCGTCTCCACCGGGACGCCGACGGCGGACATCAGCAAATTCGAGCGCACCGGCGCCTTCGCCCAAGTCAAGTGGGAGCCAACCCCGCGCCTCAGCGTCACCGCCGGTCTGCGCGTGGACTTTGTCGGCAGCCCGATCGCCCCGCCGGAAAACACCACGTTTGAGGGTCTCTTCGGCGTCACCAACGCCGGCACGATCGACGGCAACACCTCGACGCAGCCGCGCATCAGCTTCAACTACGCGCTCGACGACAAGCGCACGACGCAGATCCGAGGCGGTTACGGCGTGTTCCTCGGCCGCAACCCGTGGGTGTGGATCTCCAATTCCTACGGCAATTCCGGCGTCGGTCGCTTCAACATCACGTCGCACCTGACGGGAACCGTGCCGGCAGGACAGGATCCGCTGAACTCGCACACCTACACCGGCCCGACGCTCACGCAATATCTGAACGGAAGTTATCCGACCAGTTCCGATCCGGCGTACAAGTTCGATCCGGCGAATCCGATCGGCACTTCGGACCTTCCGGCTTCGGTGGGCGCGGCCTCGATCAACCTGATCCAACCCGGCCTGAAAATGCCGACGATCGGCCGCGGCAATCTGGCCATCGATCGCAAGATTCCCGCCCTCGACGCCGTGCTGACCGTGGAATACATCCACACCGACCAGATCGAGGCGCTCGACCTGGAGAACCTGAATCTCAGGGCGACGACAATCGGGGCCGACGGTCGCCAGCGCTTCGCCGGCTCCCCGAGCACCGCCGCCAACGCGCTGCACTCGCAGTTCGCGAGCGTGATCGAGACGTACAACACGCACTCCGGCAAATCGGACTACGAGTCGATCTCGCTCAACCACGACTTCAAGGACAACTGGGCCTGGAATGTTTCCTACACCCGCGGCCATGCCACGGAGGCCTCCTCGCTCAACAGCTCGACGGCCAGCTCGCAGTTCAACTTCAATTCGGTGTTCAACCAGAACACCGTCGAAGTGGCCCGCTCGGACTACGAAGTGAAGAACCGCATCCAGGCGACCGTCAGCCGTGAGTTCCACTGGCTGCATGGCCTCGATTCGACCGTCACCCTCAATTACGAGGGCCGCACCGGCCAGCCGTATAGCTGGGTGTATTCGGGCGACCTCAACGGCGACGGCGTCACGGCCAATGATCTGGTGGCCATCCCGTCAGGTCTGAGCGATGCCCGCTTCGACTTCAGCGGTCTGAGCCCCGCCCAGCAGACCGCTTACTTCAACTTCATCAACGCGAGCGGCCTGAGCAAGTTCGCCGGCAGCTACGTCCCGCGCAACGCGTACATCGGGCCGTGGCAGAACCGCCTCGACCTCAGCTACCGCCAGCAACTGCCGATCTACCATCAGTACAAGATCGAGCTCTTCCTCGACTTCCTGAACTTCGGCTCGTGGCTCGACAAGCATCTGTTCAACTACGTCGAGGAGGTCAACACCGGCACCACCTTCGGCGATTTGACCCGCACCCTGGGCAATGCGACGTACAATGGCACCGGCCAGGTGAAGCCTGCGATGCTCATCGATGCACAGCATCCGAATGGGTTGAATCCAGACGGAAGCATGAACCTGCCGGCCGCCTCGCTGATCACCACCAACAACGGTGACACCCGCTGGCGCATCCAGGGCGGCGTCCATCTGACCTTCTGATCGGGCCGCAGCGGCTTCTCTGCCTTCAAGGCGTCCCGCGCGAGCGGGGCGCCTTTTTCTTTGCCCGATCCGAGCCTCCAGGCGCGCGTCGCGCGCGATCGGCGGACCGCCGGACAAAAATATTTTCACGAAGCGCCCGGCATGGGCGCGTATCCATTCGGTCAAGAAAATATTTCGCGATTCGCCATTCGCATGGGCCGTCGCGCGTTTCAGAGCGAAAAACCCCGCCACCCCGGCCCGCGCGGGCGAAAAACACCGGCGCGGGCGCCACGACCGGTTTTGTCCAACAAAAAAGTCACAACAATATTACCTTTAAAAAATTGACGAGGCAGCGGCTGACACCATTAGTTGTGGCTTAGGTTCCGGGCAGCCACATCCTGTGGTGGTCAACAACGTGTGGGGAAGTTTTGGCAACTTGGTGTCGCCAACCGCTTTTCGCCGTCGCTAGACCACGGGCAGAACTGGGTTTTCCCCGAATCTTTCGTCCCCGTCGTTTCGTCATGCAGAAAAATTTTCAGATCGGCGCCAAGGCGTTCACCCTCGACCAGGAAAAGGCCGAGGCGGCATTCGCGGCCAAGAAAGTCATCAACGGCCGCCAGGTTCCCTACTTCAACCTCCTTCCGCTGAAGTACCAGTGGGCCTATGATCTCTACAAAAAGATGAAGGCGAACCATTGGGAGCCGGAGGACATCCCGATGGGCAAGGACATCGAGCAGTGGCGGGACGCCCGCACGGTCTCCGAGCAGGAGCGCTGGATCATCCGGATGAGCATCGGCTATTTTTCCGCCGCCGAGGGCATCGTCGGCGACAACATCCAGCATGTCGTGCGCGAGATCGTCACCGCGCCCGAGCTGAAGCTGGTGCTGGGGCGCCATGCGCACGAGGAGAACATCCACGCCGATTCCCTCCTCTACATGATCTCGTCGCTCGCGATCAACCCGCACGAGTGCGAGGCGATGTTCGAGGACATCAAGTCGATCGAGCGCAAGAACGAGTTCGTCAACCGCGCCTCGCGCGCCCTGCGCCGCGACCTCGACATGACGGAGGACGCGAACAAGCGGCTTCTCGCCAAAAACATCTTCATCTTCGGCCAGTGCATGGAGGGCACGCAGTTCTACGGCCTCTTCGGCATGGTCCTCTCGCTCTACCGCCAGAACAAGTTTCCCGGCATCGGCCAGATGTTCCGCTACACGCTGCGCGACGAGTCCAATCACATCGAGCTGTTCCGGAATCTCTTCATGGATCTCGTGGAGGAGAACCGCGAGATCTGGACGGTCGGGTTCAAGGAGGAGCTGCGCGACACCATGCGCGAGGCGATCGAGCTGGAGAAGGACTTCATCCGCGACTGCCTGCCCGTCAACGCCGTGGGACTGTCCGTCGAGGAGTTTCTCGTCTACATTGATTACATCGCCGACCGCCGCCTTGAGGGCTGCGGCCTGACCCCGCTGAACGCGGGCCTCAAGAACCCGCTGCCGTGGCTGGCGGAGATGATGGACATCAAGAAAGAGCAGAATTTCTTCGAGGGCCGCGTGACTGAATATCAGAAATCGTCCGCCCTCCAGGTTGCACGCGACGACGAGCTCTGAGTTTCCAGAACTGTCCGCCGCCCGTTCGTCCCCGCCCGTCACACACCCCCCACCCCGTCTTTCGCCATGAACAATTCATCGGTGCACCAGGACCTTGCCCTCAAGAAGTTCGCCGGCACCCCCCAGGATCAGAAACCCAACTACAACTGGCGCGATGTCCTGCACGAGAATGTCACCGTCCCGGAGGTTGAGGTGCTTTGCCCGCACGGCTCCGAGCGTTTCGACCTCGCCGAGGTCGCCGACACGGTCGGCAAGTCGCTCGCCAACCTCATGCTCGCGCGCGGCGAGAAGGATGTCTTCAACGAGAAGAACCAGGCCTTCGTTGCGGGCGTGACCCGCGAGGTGGCGCAGAACCTCACCCGCACCGCGCTGGAGCGCGGCCCCCTCCGCGTCACCCTGCACGATCTCTACGTGCTGATCGAAAAGACGCTCGTCGACAACAACGCGCACGACGTCGCCAAGAGCCTCCTCCTCAAGCGCGCGCAGAAGCTGAACGTCGAGCATGGCCAGCCCGCCGTCACCGTGCGCCTCATCCGCCGCAACAACCAGGTGGTGCCCTGGAATTCGGTGAAGATCGAGATCGCGGTGCGCAAGGCCTTCCTCTCGCTGAAGAAGGACCCCTCGCCCGCCACCGGCATCACGCGCAATGTCACCGAGCGCGCCGCCGCCCTCAAGCAGTCCTTCCTGCACATCGAGGAAGTGCAGGACATGGTGCAGGAGGAGTTGATGAAATCCGGCCACTACAAGGTCGCCGAGGACTACATCCTTTATCGCGCCGCCCGCCATGTCGCGCGCGGCGGCGACACCGCGGCGCCGGTCGAACTTCCGTCCGACGACAGCCGCCCGCCCGTGCCGCAGGGGCAGAACTCGATGATCGTCGTCCAGCGCGCCGACGGCACGACCTACCTCTGGGACGGCGTCGACCTGCGCCGCCGCATCGAATTCGCGTCGATCGGCCTCCGCCTCAGCCTCACGCCCGAGGCCATCGAGGCCGAGCTCCGGCGGTCCACGTTCGACAACATCGCCCTGGGTGATCTGAACAACACCATCGTCCTGAATGCGAAGACGCTGATCGAGAAGGACGCCGATTTCGCCAAGTTCGCCGGACGCATCCAGCTCACCTACATCTATGAGGAGGTGCTCGGCTGGGACATCGTGCGTGATGGCGTGGGCGCCCTCAAGCGCTTCCACCAGCAGGCCTTCGTCTCGTACGTCGACCGCGGCGTGGCCATCAAGCGCCTCACGCCCCGCCTGAAGGAGTACGATCTGGCGCGCCTTTCGGCCGCGATCGATCCATCGGCCGACCTCGAGCTCGATTTTCTCGGCGTCCAGACGTTGTACGACCGCTACCTCATCGTCGACAAGACCGGCAAGCGCTCCCGCCGCCTCGAGACACCGCAGTTCTTCTGGATGCGCGTCGCCCTCGGCCTTTTCCTCGACGAGAAGAACGAGCGCGAGGCCTGGGCGGTCAAACTCTACGAGCTCTACAAGTCACGGCGCTTCTGCTCCTCCACCCCGACGCTCTTCAACGCGGGCACGCTCCATTCGCAGCTTTCGTCGTGCTACCTGTACTACGTCGACGACTCGCTCGAGGGCATCATGTATCGCGGCATCGCGGAAAACGCCCAGCTCTCCAAGTGGGCCGGCGGACTCGGCGGCTCCTGGACCGCCGTCCGCGGCACCGGCGCCCATATCGCCGGCACCAACGGTGAATCCCAGGGCGTCATCCCGTTCCTGAAGCTGCACAACGACCAGCTCGTCGCCGTCAACCAGGGCGGCAAGCGCAAGGGCTCCGGCTGCGCCTACCTCGAGTCATGGCACAACGACATTTTCGAGTTTCTCGAGTTGCGGCGCAACACGGGCGACGACCGCCGCCGCACCCACGACATGAACACGGCGAACTGGATTCCCGACCTGTTCATGAAACGCATGGAAGCCCGCGGCACGTGGACGCTGTTCCGCTCGAACGAGACGCCCGACCTGCACGACATCTACGGACGCAAGTTCGAGGAGCGCTACGCCCACTATGAGCAGCTCGCCGAGCAGGGCGAGATCCAGGGCCACAAGGTCGACGCCATCGAGCTCTGGAAAAAGATGCTCTCGATGCTCTTCGAGACCGGGCATCCCTGGATCACCTTCAAGGATCCGTGCAACCTGCGCTCGCCGCAGGATCATGCCGGGGTGATCCACTCGTCCAATCTCTGCACGGAGATCACGCTCAACACGTCGAACGAGGAAACCGCGGTCTGCAATCTCGGCTCCGTCGTCCTCGACTCGCATCTCAAGTCCGACGGCACGCTCGACCACGCCAAGCTGCGCGACACGATTCGCGTCGCCCTGCGCGCGCTCGACAACGTCATCGACATCAATTTCTACCCGACTGCCGCCGCCAAGACCTCGAACCTCCGGCATCGGCCCGTCGGCCTGGGCGTGATGGGGCTGGCGAATGCGCTTTACCTCAAGGGCATGGCGTTCGCGTCCGACGCCGCGGTCGAGTTCAACGACGAGTTCATGGAGGCCATCGCCTATTACGCCTATGAGGCGTCCTCGGACCTCGCGGCGGAGCGTGGCACCTACTCCAGCTACAAGGGATCGAAGTGGGATCGGGGCCTGCTCCCGCAGGACACTCTCGATCTGCTCGAGCAGGAACGGGGACTGCCGGTCGACGTTCCGCGCGGCGGCCGCATGAACTGGGAGCCGCTGCGGGCCAAGATTGCCAAACAGGGCATGCGCAACTCGAACTGCCTCGCCATCGCGCCCACGGCGACCATCTCGAACATCACCAACACTTCCCCCTGCATCGAGCCGTACTACAAGAACCTGTACGTCAAATCGAACCTCTCGGGCGAGTTTGTCGTGATCAACACGTTCCTGGTCGACGACCTGAAGGCCCGCGGCCTCTGGAACCAGGAGATGATCGACAACCTGAAATACTTCGACGGCGACCTGAAGGACGTCGATACGGTGCCGGCGGATCTCAAGGAAAAGTATCGGACCGCGTTCGACATCGACCCGAAATGGGTCGTCGAAGCCGCCGCCCGCCGCCAGAAGTGGATCGACCAGTCGCAGAGCGTGAATCTGTGGCTCAAGACTCCCGACCTGAAGACGCTGTCGCACATGTACCGGCATGCGTGGCGGGCCGGTCTCAAGACGACCTACTATCTCCGCACGCTCGGCGCCTCCAACATCGAGAAGGCCACGGTCGCGGTGCGGAAGGAAGTGCGCGGCCACGCGGGCGACAAGTCCTCCGCTCCGAGCACGAATCCCTTCCCCTCCGACGCCGGCATCACGGCGGTGGTCGCGAAGGATCCGGCTCCCGTCGCCAGCGCCGATCCGGCCCCCGCCAAGCGCGTCTATACACCGGCGGAAAAGAACGCCTGCTCGATCGAGTCCATGAAAAACGGCGAAATCTGCGAAGCCTGCCAGTAAGACGGTCGCCCCGAATTCTCGAAGCCGCGGAGATCTCTCCGCGGCTTTTTATTGGCCCGGAGATTTGCCGCAAGAGGTGCAAAGGCAGAGCGGGCCCAGTGGTCCCACCCTGCCGGCCGATCTCCGGGGTCGTCACTTGTCACCGGTGGCTCGTCACCCAGCCTCTGACCGCCCGGCCTGCCCAAGGCGGATCAGTTCCTGCATTTTCCGCGCCGAGGATTTCCAGAGTCCGTTGATCACGATCGGCTGCGTTCCGCCCGAAGTCTCGATCCGCATCGTGGCGAGGAAAACGCCATTGTCCGTCCGGTACGACGCGATGGCGCCATATCCGATGTGTTCCTCGCGCGAGCCAAACATCGCCCCTTTGCGGAAGACGATGCCGTCGGGCGCCACCGTCAGGCGATCGGGGAAGAGGAAATTCCCCGCCGACCACCGGCTCGACCTGAAGACCCTTTCCTGAAACGTCGGGTGCGGCAACGACGCCGGCTGCCCGACTTCGCCGACAATCTGCTGTTTCGCCGCGGCGAACTCACGGTCCGACAATTGTCCGGCCGTGTGGAGAGCGGACAGCCGTTCAAGTTCCTGGGTGACGGTCATGGGAAATGTCCGCGAGTTTACAGCTTTGGCCCTCCTTCAGCCAGTGGGGTGAACTGTCCCGGGCGCCATTGGGTTTCACCCCATGGCGCGGCGCGTGCCGGTGCGCGATTGTGTCGCCATGGCTGAAGCCACCGCCTCCCACCCGCAGGGCCACCCCGGGACTGCATCGCACCTTCATTCGCGCGAACACCGGCCCGCCTCGTCCGACACCCCGCAGCCCGAACGCCCCGCCGCTGATGATGCTGACCAGAAACCGGCATCTCCTCTGCCGCCGGCGGTGACGCCGTTGACGATCACGTTTGGCGTCCTGGCCGGCCTGTTGTGTGTGGGGATCGCCGTCCTTTGGTATCAGAAGGACTCGCGCGACCACGCCATCAAGGGTTACGAGAACCGGGCCCAGCAGTTGCTGGACAATCAATCCCAATTGCAGCGTCAACTGGATGGGACAAAGACCGACCTCGCCACCGCGCAACAGCAGCTCGACGAGGCGAAGCGCACCACCGCCCAGGTCAGCCAGCAACTGGACAAGGAAAAGGCGGAAACCCTCGCGGCGCGAAGCCAACTCGACAAGTCTCGCGCCGATGCGGCCGGGTTCGAAACGCAGATGGAGGACGCCAAGGTTGAATCGATCAAGGGCCGGGGCGACGTCGAGCAGGCCCACGCGCAGGTCGGCATCCTCCAGTCACAGCTCACACAGGCCAAATCCGAGACAGCCGACGCGCAGAACCAGATCTCCCAGCTCAAGTCCGCCAACGAGGACCTGCAGACGCAGCTCACCGCGGCCCAGAACCGCATCGCAGAGTTGCAAAAGTCCGTCCCGCGAAGGTAGAAATTGCGGATCGTTTTGACGGAGCGCGGGCGCAAGGAGCGCCGTTGTATCCAAAGGCGCCAGACCTCGGTTTTGCGCATCTGCCGCGACGCACGCCCACTCGCCAATCGACCGGGCCCTGCGGACCCGGCGACAACTCGCGACGATGGGCCTGCCGGCGGTTCGTTTTGTAGCCGAGGGCGCCAGACCTCGGTTTCTCGCGCTATCGGCCGGGCTGGGCGCGCTCAACGGCCCTCCGCCCCGCTTCGATCCCCAGTGTCGCCAGCAACCCGCCGATCACCGGTCCAAGGAGGCGCAATTCCCGCAGATGCACCTCCGTCAGGCGCGCGAGCGCCCGTTCGCCACGCGCCGTGAGGCGAAGTTCCACCCGGCGGCGATCCTTGATGGCGCGGTCGCGCCGGATCATGCCCATCCGTTCGAGTCGCTCGGTCAGTTCCACGGCGCTATGATGCCGCACCAGCATGGCATCGGCCACGTCCCCCACGCCGGCAAACGCCCGATTGGGCATTCCCTTGATGGCCAGCAGGACCTGATGCTGCTGTGGGGTCAAGCCGGCGGTCCGCGCCACCGCCTCGCTGAAGCCGAGGAACCGGCGGAGCGCGTGGCGAAGCGCGGCGAGCATCTCGTAGCGGGATTTGTCCAGACGGTCATGGGCCGGCTTTCTCATTGATTATATCGTCTCCCGATGTAATTCCTGTACGTTCGTGAAGGCAACCATTCTTCCTGAACATGCCAAAGGTGCCCCGGGGCACGAGTTGGCCGATTTCACCACCGACCGGCGGGTTCTGCTCCTCGCCGCCCTGGCCATCCCGATCGGCGCGATCGGGGCCGTCGTCGCCCAAGCCCTGCTCTGGCTGATCGCGGTTTTCACGAATCTGGCGTATTTTCATCGCTGGTCCGCGGCCGCCGCCAGTCCCGCCGGCAATACCCTCGGGCTCTGGGCGATCCTCGTCCCCGTTGCGGGTTCGCTGATCATCGGCCTGATGGCCCGCTACGGCTCGGAAAAGATCCGGGGTCATGGCATCCCGGAAGCCCTCGAGGCCATCCTGCTCGGCCGCAGCCTGATCGATCCGCGGGTCGCGGTCCTCAAGCCGGTGTCCTCCGCGCTCTCGATCGGAACCGGTGGTCCGTTCGGTGCCGAAGGTCCCATCATCATGACGGGAGGAGCCTTTGGTTCGCTCTTTGCCCAGCGTTTCCGACTCACCGCCGCCGAGCGCAAGACGCTGCTGGTCGCCGGCGCGACCGCCGGCATGTCCGCTGTTTTCGCCACCCCGATTGCCGCGGTGCTGCTCGCCGTGGAGCTGCTCCTGTTTGAATGGAAACCGCGCAGCTTCATTCCGGTCGCGGTCGCGTCCGTGGTGGCTGCGGTCGCCCGCGTGCCGTTGCTCGGGGCGGGTCCCGTTTTTCCCATCGCCGCCCACGCGCCGCTCCCCTCGTCCGGCCTGGTGCTGGCCGCGATCATCGGTCTCGCCGCCGGCCTCGGGTCGGGCGCGCTGACGGCACTCGTTTACGCCTGCGAGGACTTCTTCGCCCGGCTTCCCATCCATTGGATGTGGTGGCCGGCCTTGGGCGGCCTCGTGGTCGGCCTCGGCGGCTGGCTCGACCCGCGGGCGCTCGGAGTCGGATACGACAACATTCACGCGATCATCCAGGGGCACCTGTTGGGAGCCTCCCTCGCGTTGCTGCTGCTCGTGAAGTCTGTCATCTGGGCCGTTTCGCTCGGGTCCGGAACCTCGGGTGGTGTCCTCGCACCGTTGCTGACCTTCGGTGGCGCCATCGGCGCCCTCATTGGCGCGCAATGGGGGCCGGAACAGGCCGGATTGGGCGCGC
>DASYDZ010000017.1:0-4314 GCA_036499305.1 Candidatus Didemnitutus sp. | reverse complement strand
GCTTGGACTTGGAACGGAGATCCTGATCGGCCGGCTGATCGGCGCCGGCGCCTTCGAGGAGGCCTACCACGAGTTGCTCAAGAGCCTGCGGACGGGGATCATCGTCGCGTTCGGCTGCATCCTGGTCATCGCCTTTTTCGCGCCGCAACTGCTCGGGCTGTTCTCCCACGACCCCGTCGTCATCACCGGCGGCACGCTGCTCGTGCGCATGGCCATCCTGATCGAGCCGGGCCGCGTCTTCAATATCGTCGTCATCAGCTCGCTGCGCGCCACCGGCGATGCCCGCTTTCCCTTGAAGATGGGTATCCTCTCAATGTGGTGCCTGTGGGTTCCGCTGGCCTGGATCCTCGGCCTCAATCTCCACTGGGGACTGCCCGGCATCTGGATCTCGATGACGATCGACGAATGGTTTCGCGGGATAACGATGTACTGGCGCTGGAAGCGGCGAAGCTGGCTCAAGTACGCCGAGCGCAGCCGCCACGCCGTCGCCACCGAAAACATCCCGCTCGTCGCCGAATCGTAGGATGGGAATTCTGAGCGCGGGAATATTTTCCCGGCCGGAACGATTCCGCGACACCGCGGATTTCACGGAGAATCACGGAGGGAGCGGGCCCGGGCAGCATTTCAGCCGGACTCATGCAGATGGATTCACTCTTTCGAATGACGGGATACGTACGGCATGGTGGAACCCGACCTCCGGGCGGGTTCGCGAGCCTTTCAAAGAGAAGCCGGCCCGCCCCTCGACATCGCTCGGGGCCCTGAGCCTGTCGAACGGGGAGGTCCGGCTCCACCTCTGCTACACTGAATGAGTCCGGCTCAGGACTTCCGGATTTCATCCGCGCGATCGGTGCCGCCCGCGATCAACCGCCAGATCCCGCGCCCGCAAACTCCACGACACGTCGCACGAACTCGTCCCGGCGATCGAGGTGCGGATTGTGGCCCGCTTCCGCGATGACCTCGATCCGCGCCGCAGGGAAATGCGACTGGATCCGGGCGTGGTCGGCCGGAAGGACGTAGCGGGACCGGCCGCCGGCAAGAAATAGGGCCGGTCCGGCAAAGCGATCCCCCGCCACGAGGCTGTCCCGCTCCATTGCCGGCAGCGCCCCCGTCAGCACGGGGAGGTTGATCACCCAGCGCCACGGGCCGTTCCCGTCGCGCTCGATATTGGTCACGAGGAATTTTCGCAGGCCGAGGTCCGGCACCCGGCTCTCGAACCGCTGCTCGGCCTCGCCGCGCGACGAAAGGCCCGCGAGCTCGAGCTCGTTCATCGCGGCAAACTCCGACCGGTGCTCCGCCCATTGGTAATTCTTCGACGCGATGTCCACCACCACCAGGCGTCCGACTTTTTCGGGATGGCGGCAGGCGAGCAGCATGGCCGTCTTGCCGCCCATGCTGTGCCCGAGCAGCGTGACCGATGTCATGTCCCGGGCCTCCAGCCACGCGAGAACGTCCGCGGCCATGGCCGGATAGTCCATCGCGGCGTGATGGGGCGAACGCCCGTGATTGCGCGCGTCGAGGGCGAAGACATGGAAGTGCGCGGCCAGACCCCGGCCGGCGGTCTGCCAGTTGCGCGACGAGCCGAGCAGCCCGTGCAGGATGACCAGAGGCGGACGCCCGGCGCCGCCCAGGTCGACGTGATGCAGGGACACGGGCACGGCGCGAGTTGGCCGGACCCGGACGGACCGGGCGAGGCCAAAGTACACCCTCCGCTTGCCAGGCGCGTGCCGGCACTTCTCACTCCCCGTCCCTCCCATGGCCGAGAAGCTCACGCTGGTGATGCAGCGGTGCTTGGAGCTCACTCCCGGAGAATATTCGAGCCTGCCCCGTCGTCGGCCATGCACCCGGCGGATGGCCGCTATTCCCCGCACGGAGAGGGCCGCGATCAGCATCTCCCGGTGTCGCGAGCCATTGGCCAGCGTGCGTCAGTCACCCAAATCAGCAGCCGGTTGGTCAGCTCGTTTTCACCGATCGGCATCCGGCCGGTCAGAGGATGGCGCCGTCAACTCGCGGGCGCGCGCCACCGCGGCGGCAAGGTCCGGCGTGACATTGGCGCTGCCCAGCGCCTCGAAAAAGCCGGCCTTATCCATCATGAAATAGGGCTGGGTATGAGGTCCGCTCAGGACGAGGTGCTTGCCGTGGCGCCGCAGCTTCGCGTGCAGGTTTTCCACCCGGTTGAGCGCCGTGGCATCCATTGCGGTTACCGCTGCCATGTGCAGGATGACCACCTTGGTGTCGCCCCCGCTGCGGCGGATGACACTCTCGAGTTTCTCCGCCGAGCCGAAAAGCAGCGCACCGAAGACGCGGTAGATCATCACACCCCGCGGCACGTCAGCCACCGGTTCGTGCCCCGGCCCGTCGGCCGGGGCGTACTCGCCGGTCATCACCCGGATCTGGGTCGTGTCCGCCACACGCTTGATGAACGAGAACGCCGCCAGGACCATGCCGACCTCAACCGCCACGGTCAGGTCGAAGAACACGGTCAGGGCAAACGTCGTCAGAAACACCGCGGTGTCACCCCGGGGCCGGCGGTGCAACAGCGTGAATTCCTCCCATTCTCCCATGCGAATGGCCACGACGCTCAGCACCGCGGCGAGCGCCGCCAGCGGCACGTTGGCCGCCAGTGGGGCCGCCACGAGGAGAATCACCAGGAGAAAGGCCGCGTGGATTATGCCGGCCACGGGACTGTGCGCTCCGCAGCGGATGTTTGTCGCCGTGCGGGCGATGACGCCCGTTGTGGGCAGGCCGCCGAACAGCGGCGCGATGAAATTGGCCACCCCCTGCGCCATCAGTTCCTGGTTGGAGTCGTGCCGGTCATCGACCAGGCCATCGGCCACCACGGCGGAGAGCAGGGATTCAATGGCCCCGAGCAGCGCGATCGTGAATGCGGGCCGGACCAGCCCTCCGAGGTGGGCCAGATTCAGCGCCGGAAAGTGGAACGCCGGCCAGCCCTGCGGCAGGCCGCCGAATTTGCTGCCGATGGTCTCGACCGGCAGCCTGAACAGCGTCACCAACACGGTGCCAGCCACCACGGCGACGATCGACCCGGGCACGCGGCTCCATGATTTCGGCCACCAGTGGATCAGCGCCAGCGAACCGCCCGCAAGTGCGACCGTCGGCCAGTCCAGGGTGGGCAACGCCCGGGCGAGCGCGGCGAGTTTCGGCAGGAATTCCGCGGGTTCGTGGCCCAGCTCGAGCCCCAACATCGCCCTGATCTGGGTCGAAAGGATCGTGATCGCGATGCCGCAGGTGAAGCCGACCGTCACGGGATGCGGCACGAATTTGATGAGGTTGCCCAGCCGCAGGGCCCCCATGGCGAACAGGATGACGCCCGCCATCATCGTGCAGAGCAGCAGGTCGGCCACGCCGTATCGTGCCGCCAGCAATGCGATCAGGCCGACGAAGGCGCCGGCCGGGCCGCCGATCTGCACGCGGGTGCCGCCCAGGGCGGAGATCAGAAATCCGCCGATGATGCCGGTATAAAGCCCGGCCTGCGGCGTGACCCCCGAGGCGATGCCCAGACCGATGCACAGCGAGAGCGCCACCACCCCGACCGTCAGACCGGCTCCAAGGTCGGCAAGGAATTTGTCGCGCGAATAGTCTCGCAGCGCCTCCACCAGTCGCGGCCGGAAACGGAAGAACTGCCGCGCAAACGGCGTCGCCGTCTCGTTCATGCCGTCAGCCTGCCGGCTGGCGTCAGAACTGGCAAGCGACGAGGCGCCGAAGGCCGCGGTTAGCAGCCATCCCGCCGGGGAATATTAGCCGGATGCTTGAGGGAAGGCAATCCGTTCGCGCCGGCTCCAATCGGAGGCGGAGGGTGGATGGGTTCTTCCTTTTCAGGCGATACGGATCGCTCCGATGAGCGGCCTCGCCGCCAGCAATTCTGCCGGCTTTCAATACCACCGTTGCGTGCGATCCTTGTATTTGCCGCGAATGGGATCTCCCTCAAACGCGCCTGCATTTCCATCACCAGGCGAACGGGCCTTTGGAGGATGCGGCCGATTTCAGCTCGACGGTCCCGTCTTTCTCCCCTCCCCGTTGAAGCGCGGCGTGTTTGAGCTTTGCGACCGTGAAGATTCGTGTCTTCAGTGACCGGAATGTTCGAGACCGATTTGTCCGAGAGCGCAAGTGCAACACCCCGGTCCGTGCATTCTCGTCCGCTCCTCCCGGGCGGGTTGGATGAAAAAGCGGAGTTCGGTCGCTCATTTTTAGGCGGCGATAAATTTCGGGGGTAAATGCGATGACCCCGATGATGCAGCAGTATTTCGAGGTGAAGCGCGGCCTGCCCGCGAACACCCTGCTGCTTTTCCGCCTCGG
>DASYDZ010000016.1:0-19421 GCA_036499305.1 Candidatus Didemnitutus sp. | reverse complement strand
CGCCTGTCCGGTGAGCAGTCCCGCGGCCACGTAGCGATCGCGATAATATTGTCCCATCAGCACCATCTGCCGGTAACCGTGATCCGTCAGCATCCCGGGCGCGAGCGTCCAGGCCGGCCAGGGTTGCCCGGAATAGCGGTCGAGCACCTCGTTCGTCTGCAGCGGCGTGCGGACGCCGTGGCGGGTCAGGATGATGGCGAGGCGGAGGTCGGTGTCGTCAGCCGCCCGTGCGAACGGACCGGCGATGAGGACGAGAAGCAGGCAGCACCGGCGGAAGCGGGAGTTCATGGGCTGGAATCCGAGGTATCCCACACTGGCCGGGTTTCAATCCCCGTGTGGCGGTCGCGCGCCGGGAAAGGGAGTCTTGCCGGCCCGGTGATTTGCCCCGACAAACAGGCGTGCTTCAGCCCGACCATCGCATTCTCCGCGCCTGGCTGACGTCGGCGACGTCGGGCGTGATCGAACTCGACCACGACTGGAACGCGGACCTGCTCCCGCTGTTGAAACCCGGCGAGCGGGCCTTCGAACTGGCTTCGCTGGAAAAGGCGCCGCCCGAGACGTTCGCGGACGAGGCGGCGTATTTCGTGGATGACCAGGGGCGGCTCGTGTTCGTGCTGGACCCGACGGTGAACAGCTGGATCGACCTGGCGAAGACGCCGGTCTATGTGGCGGGCGACTTCAACGGCTGGAACGACGCGGTGGGTCGTCCCGAGTGGCGGCTGCAAAGCGAGACGATCGGCGGCCACGAGACGTGGGCGGTGCGCACGGATGCCGCGCTCCTCCAGCGCGAGCCGCCGGCGCAGTTCAAGTTTGTCACCGGAGACCAGCGCTGGGTCGACCTGCCGCCCGACGCCACCAACATCGTGCCCGACGGCAACGGGCATTACAACCTGACGCTCGACCCGCGCCGGACGGGGCGGAACCTGTTCCGGTTCACCACCACCGAGCCGCTCGAACCGAGTCGCAGCTACACGGTGATCCATCTGCGCGACGGCCAGCAATCGCCCAAGGTCCGCCTTCGTCTCGGCCGCTATTTCCACGCGCTGCACAGCGCGCTGCCCCTGGGCGCGCTCGTGCGCAAGGATGAGACGCTCTTCCGCCTCTTCGCCCCGCGGGCGCGCCATGTGCGCCTGTTCGTGGCGGAAAAAGCCGACGCGCTCGACCAGGCCCACGTCTATGAGCTCGATGTCCGCATGGAGGGCGGCGACTGGCGCGGGGTCTGGGAGGCGCGTCTCGATCGCAACCTGCACGGCTGGTTCTACTGGTACTCAATCGCCGGCCCGCAGAATGTGTTCGGCAACTTTTCCCCGGGCCAGCGCATCCTCGATCCCTACGCGCAGGCCGCCGTCGGGCGCGAAGGGCCCGGCATTGTGCTCGATCCCGCCTGGGTGGGGAAGGGCGATCGCAGTTTCAAGACTCCTCCCTGGCAGGATCTCGTCATCGTCGAAGCCCATGTGCGCGATCTCGTGGCCCACGCGCCCGTCGCGCTGGCGCCGGAGGAGCGCAGCGGTTTTGCAGGCCTGACCAAATGGGTCGAGAGCCCTTCCTTCTACCTGAAGGCGCTCGGCGTGAACGCGATCGAACTGCAGCCCGTGCAGGAGTTCGATAACCGGACGCCGGAGGAATACCACTGGGGGTACATGACGTGCAATTTTTTCGCGCCCGCGAGCGCCTATGCGCGCGATCCGAACCACGCCTCGGGCGTGAAGGAACTGCAGGAGCTCGTGGGGGCGTTTCACCGCCAGGGGATCGCGGTCATCCTCGACGTCGTGTACAACCACGTCGGCGAGCCGGCCCACCTGATGTTCATCGACAAACTCTACTACTTCGAGCTGGGCGACGATGGCACGCTCGCGAACTGGAGCGGCTGCGGGAATGACACGCGCTGCCGGTCCGCGATGATGCGACGGCTGATCATCGACAGTTGCACGCACCTGATCGAGACCTACGGGGTCGATGGATTTCGCTTCGACCTCGCGGAACTGGTGGGCGTCGACGTGCTCCGGGACGTCGAGAACGCGCTCAAGCGACTGAAGCCCGACGTCGTGCTCATCGCCGAGCCGTGGAGTTTCCGCGGGCATATCGCCGCGGCGCTGCGCCCCACCGGCTGGGCCTCGTGGAACGACGGTTTTCGCGATTTTCTGCGCGATTATGTCCGCGGCGGCGGCGGAGCGGACAAGCTCGAGTATTTTCTCAAGGGTTCGCCCTGGCACTTTGCGTACTGGCCGGCCCAGACGGTCAATTACACCGAGTCGCACGACGACCGCACCTGGATCGACGTCATCACGGAGAACGGGAATTCCAACGGCGACCAGCCGACCGAGCACGACCGGGAGCGCACGCACCTGATGGCGGCGATCCTGTTTGCGTCCGTGGGCATCCCGATGCTCGCGGCCGGCCAGGATTTCCTGCGGTCAAAATACGGCGTGAACAACACCTACCAGCGAGGCGACCTGAACGCGCTGAATTATTTCCGGAGCCGGCGTTTCCCCTCCACCCACGCGTATTTTGCCGACTGGATCGCATTTCGACGGTCGGAGCACGGCCGGATGATGCGCCGCTGGTCGCGTCCCAGCGAAGGGTTCTTCCGCGCCTTTTCGGCCGCGGATCACGTGGCGCTGGCGCTGCTCTACAACGCCGACGGGAGCGAGGGGCCGCAGCGGCTGCTGCTCGCGGTGAATCCGCTGCTCGACGATGTGCGGATTCCGATTGGCGAGGTGGCACACGGCGACTGGCGGATGCTGGCGGACCACGAGTGCTTCTACACCCACGGCCGCCCTGCGCCGACCGTGGCCAACGCGGTGGAGCCCGATCTGTTCGTGCCCGCCCTGGGCTGCGGATTGTGGGCCGCCGATTCGCGCTAGGCGTTTCCCGGCGCCGAACCGGACGGGCCGCGGCGCCGAAGCCTCTGTTTATTACGCAAATAGTGGGCGCTGCGGGGCCGATCGGGCCGGAAACGGCGCATCGCTCTTGCCAAAGCTGGGAGGCTGCCCTTGTTTGACCGCGCTAACGTCCATCAACCCACCACAATCATGGCTGTCAAAGTTGCTATCAATGGATTCGGCCGCATCGGCCGCCTCGTGTTCCGCGCGCTGGTCGAGCAGGGCTTGCTCGGCTCCACGCTCGATGTCGTCGCCGTCGGCGATATCGTGCCCGCCGACAACCTGGCGTACCTCGTGAAGTACGACTCCACCCAGGGCCGCTTCAGCGGCACGGTCGCCTCGAAGAAATCCGCCGCGGACAAGCCCGAGGACGATGTGCTGATCGTCAACGGCAAGGAGATCCTGGTGGTTTCCGCAAAAACCCCGGCCGAGCTGCCGTGGGCCAGGCTGGGCGTCGATATCGTGATCGAGTCGACCGGCCTGTTCACCGACGCCGAGAAGGCCAGGGGCCACATCACCGCGGGGGCGAAAAAGGTCATCATTTCCGCGCCGGCCAAGGGCGAGGACATCACCCTCGTGATCGGCGTGAACGACGACAAGCTGGACCTGACGAAGCACAGCATCATTTCCAACGCCTCGTGCACGACGAACTGTCTCGCGCCGCTCGTCCACGTCATCCTCAAGGAGGGTTTCGGCCTGACCGAGGGCCTCATGACCACCGTCCACGCCTATACGGCGACGCAAAAGACTGTCGACGGCCCGTCGAAGAAGGACTGGAAGGGCGGCCGCACGGCGGCGCAGAACATCATCCCGTCGACCACCGGCGCCGCCAAGGCCGTCGGCCTCGTGATCCCGGAGGTCAAGGGCAAGCTCACCGGCATGTCGCTGCGCGTTCCGGTCCCGACGGTCTCCGTCGTCGATCTCACCTTCAAGACGTCCAAGGACACCTCCCTGCCCGAGATCAAGGCCGCGCTGAAAAAGGCGTCCGAGACCTACCTGAAGGGCATCCTCGAATACACCGAGGACGAGGTTGTCTCCTCGGACTTCATCCACTGCAAGGCCTCGTCGATCTTCGACGCGGGCTCCTCGATCGAGCTGAACAAGAACTTCTTCAAACTCATTTCCTGGTACGACAACGAGTGGGGTTATTCCAACCGCGTCGTTGACCTGACGAAGAAGATCGCCGCGCAGCTCTAAGCCCGGCCGAACCTTTTCTGACCACGGAGCACGCCGGTTGACACGGATGACGACTGGTCGTTCCGTGCCCCTCGGCGCCATCCGTGGTTAATTTTTGGCGACCCTTTCCCTTCCATGGCCAAGTTCAAAACGATCCGCGACCTCGACATCGTCAACAAGCGCGTGCTCATGCGCGTCGACTTCAACGTCCCGCAGGACAAGGTCACGGGCACGATCACCAACAACCAGCGCATCGTCGCGGCGCTTCCGACGATCCAATATGCGCTCGAACAGGGTGCTTCGGTGGTGCTGATGTCGCATCTGGGCCGGCCCGATGGCCAGAAGGTGGCCAGGTTTTCCCTCCGGCCGATCGCGGAGGAACTGGCCAAGCTGCTCCAGCAGCCGGTGAAGTTCCTCGACGACTGCGTCGGACCCGCCGTGGAGGCGGCCTGCGCCGCGGGTACCCTGAAACCGCGCGAGGTCGTGCTGCTCGAGAATCTTCGTTTCCACATCGAGGAAGAAACCAAGGTCAAGATGGAGGACGGCAGCAAGAAGTCGGCGGACAGGGCGGCGATCGCGGCGTTTTGCGCGAGCCTGACCAAACTGGGGGACGTTTATGTGAATGACGCCTTCGGCACGGCCCACCGCGCGCACAGCTCGATGGTCGGTGTCGCGCTGCCGCAGAAGGCGGCGGGTTTCCTGATGGAGGCGGAGCTCAAGGCGTTTGCCGCGGTGCTCGAGCATCCGAAGCGTCCGCTGCTGGCCATTCTCGGCGGAGCCAAGATTGCCGACAAAATTCCCCTCATCAACAATCTCCTCGAGAAGGCCGACGAATTGATCATCGGCGGAGGCATGGCCTTCACCTTCAAGAAGGAGCTCGAGGGCATGGCGATCGGCGACAGCCTTTACGATCCCGAGGGTGCCAAGATCGCCAAGGACCTGTTCGCGAAGGCGGCGGCCCGGAACGTGAAGATCACGCTCCCGGTCGACTTTGTCTGCGCCGACAAATTTGACCCGAACGCGAACACCCGCGTCGTTTCCGATCAGGAAGGCATCCCGGCCGGCTGGATGGGACTCGACGGCGGACCGAAGTCGATCGAGCTGTACGCGCACGCCATCGGCCGCGCGAACACGATCGTGTGGAACGGACCCTCGGGCGTTTTCGAATTTGAGAAATTTGCCGGTTCCACGAAGGCGATGGCGCAGGCCATCGCGGACGCCACCGTCCGCGGCTCGACGACGGTGGTGGGCGGCGGCGACACCGCGACAGCGGCGAAAAAGTTCAAGGTCGCCGACAAAGTGACCCATTGCTCGACCGGCGGTGGTGCCAGCCTCGAGTTTCTCGAGGGCAAGGTTCTCCCCGGCGTCGCTTTTCTCGAAGCCTAAGCCGTAAAGATGCAGCGGAATCTGGTTTTGCCCCAGGATCGACAGGTCGTCTGGTGGGCGTCCATTTCCCCATCGGCGACCGAGGGGAGCGTTTTCAATCCATCGAGGTCTCGCTCCTCTGATCGACGGTCTTTTCCTACTCGCTACCCGCTTCTCACTACTCACTACTTCACCAAATGATCCGCAGGAAACTGATCGCCGGTAACTGGAAAATGAACAAGACGGCCGCTGACGGCGTCGTCCTCACGAAGGAGATCCTGGCCGGAATTGGCCGCGAGACCGCGGTCGACATCGTCCTTTGTCCGCCGTTCACCGCGCTGGAGAGCGTCGGGCGCCAGCTCGAAGGCCACGCCGTGCGCCTGGGAGCCCAGAACATGCACGCCGAAAAGAACGGCGCGTTCACCGGCGAGATTTCGGCGGAAATGCTGCGGGGTCTCTTCGTGACCTACGTGATTCTCGGGCACAGCGAGCGCCGCACGTATTTCGGCGAGACCGACGCCTTCATCAACCGCAAGGTCGTCGCCGCGCTGGCCAACCAGTTGAAGCCGATCGTGTGCGTCGGCGAATCGCTCGCCGAGCGCGAAGCCGGTTCGACCCTTTCCGTGGTGGCCAAACAGGTGGAAGGCTGCCTGCAGGGCCTGACCAAGGACCAGATGGCGTCGGTCGTGATCGCCTACGAGCCCGTCTGGGCCATCGGCACGGGCAAGGTGGCCACGACGGCCCAGGCGCAGGAGGTGCACGCGTATATCCGCGATCTTCTGACCAAGCTGTTCGGCTCGCCGGTCGCGCAAAAGGTCCGGATTCTTTACGGCGGTTCGATGAAGCCCGCGAACGCGCCGGAGCTGCTCGCGCAAAAGGACATCGACGGCGGCCTCATCGGTGGGGCGTCCCTCGAGACCAAATCGTTTGTCGACCTGGTGAAGGCGGCCATCGCCGCGGGCTGAGGACTATCTGGCCGCAAAAGGGCGCAATGGTCGGGGGCGCCGTTTATTTGGCGCGATGGGCGTGTTTTGCGGGTCTGGTGTGTTTCGCCAGTGATCATTTTAACCACGGATATCACTGATGGCACAGATGACCGGCTCGTGCATTTCGTGCCTTTCGCGGGGGATGCTTGAACCACAAAGACACGGAGGGAAGGAATTGGCCGGGCCCTATTCCCTGAGTTCGGTGTTTTCCGTGGGCGGATGATCCGGCCGGCTTTGCGCTTTTTTGCGGCTAATCCCGTTCGCTCAATCGATCACGAAGGGAAAGAAATCGTGGTAGAGCACGATTTTGAAGTCGCTCGTGTCCTTCACATAGAAGCGCACGTCGTAGGATCCGGCGGGCAGGGCAATGGCGAACCATCCGCCGTAGCGTCCGTGGGCATCGGTGGTGATGGTCTGGAAATCAAAATAGTGCTCGGCGGCATTTCCCGGCACGGGAGTGGGCAGCCGCGCGTTGCCTTCGCGCTGGGGATTGCCGTTCAACGTCAGGATGTAGCGATGGGAGGGAAGAAGCCCCTCGAGCGAGGCCTTCGTGACAAATTCGCCGGCAAACGAAGGATGAAACTCGATCCGTCCCCCTGCGCCCGGGACGAGCCGCCCATAAACGGGAAACTCCTCCAGCGGGAGCGGTTTTGCGAATCCGGCGGGTGATTCGAGATCCGCCTCGAAACGCGCCCGCAATGTGGCGCGGGTGCCTTTGGCCGGACCGGCGTCGGATTCCACGGCGCTCAGTTTCGCCGAATCGCCGGGTCCGAAAACTATCAGATGGGGAGGGGTGTCCTGCGTGGTGACTGGCAGGACGGCGAGCAGGAACGGTAGGAGCAGCATGGGGAACGGGGTGTGCCGGGTTCGCCGGCAACGGTAGCAGGGTCGCTGGAGGCGTCAGGCAAATTCAGACTCGCTGAACGGTCATGTGCTTCTGCGGTTGCCCCGACGAACCGGCATGTTTTCCCTGCGTCGCCCCCATGCCTCATCCCGCCGGACGTGGCTTCGCCACTCCGGGTCCGATTTTCGACCCCATGAAACTCCGCCTGCTCCCGGTTCCGCTTATGCTGGTTTGTGCGTGCTCGGCCGCGCCGGCTCTTGACGTGAAGATCGACCCGTCGCGCACGGGCGAGGCGATCAGTCCGTACATCTACGGGCAATTCATCGAACACCTGGGCCGCTGCATCTATGGCGGCGTCTGGGCGGAAATGCTGGAGGACCGGAAATTCTATTTTCCGATCACCGCCGACTACGCGCCCTATCGCGACCTGAAGGACTCCAACTATCCCGTCGTCGGTGCTTCCCCCTGGCAGATCATCGGCGACCCGGCCCACGTCACCATGGTGCGCGAAAACGCGTTTGTCGGCGAACATTCGCCCCGCCTCGGGGAGGGCAGCGGGATTCGGCAGCTCGATCTCGGCGTGGTCGCCGGCAAGACCTATGAGGGTTACATCTGGGCCTGCCCGACCGACGGCCCCGCGAAGATCTCGGTGACCCTGTCGTGGGGGGACAAGGATTCCGACCGGGCCACCTCCACCTTCGATTTTTCGGGCCGCGGTTACACGCAGGCGCCCTTTTTCTTCCAGTCCGGCGCGACTCTCGAGCGCGGCGCCCGATTCGAGATCCGCGTGCTCGCGGGAAGCGTTCTGCTCGGGCCGCCCTCGCTGATGCCGGGCGACAATGTGCATGGCCTGCGGGCCGACACGCTCGCGCTGCTCAAGGAGCTGGGCGGAACGATCTATCGGTGGCCGGGCGGCAACTTCGCCAGCGGGTACGACTGGCGCGACGGCATCGGCAACCGGGACCGGCGTCCGCCCCGGAAAAACCCCGCGTGGACCGGCGTCGAGCACAACGACTTCGGCACGGACGAGTTCATCGCCCTCTGTCGCGAAATCGATGCGGAGCCGATGATCGCGGCGAACACGGGTTTCGGCGACGCTTACTCCGCGGCCCAATGGGTCGAGTACTGCAACCGCGGTTCCGAGACCATCGGCGGCAAATGGCGGATCAAGAACGGCAATGCCCAGCCCTACCGCGTGAAGTTCTGGTGCGTGGGCAACGAGATGTTCGGGCCGTGGCAGCTCGGGTACATGCAGATGCACCACTACGTGCTGAAACATAACCTGTTTGCCGAGGCCATGTGGAAGGTCGACCCCAAGCTCTCGCTTACCGCGGTCGGCGACCTCGACACGATCAACAAGGCCACCGATCCCGAGCAGGCGAAGTCGGGCAAGACGTGCTCGCGGATCATGCTGGAGGAATGCGCCGACCACATGTCGATCCTGTCCGAGCATTTCTATCGCGGACGTCTCCCCTGGACCGACGAGGGCCGGGTCGACCTGCTGGCGCATGTGACCGAGCTGCGCGATTCGATCCGCCAGAAGGCCGACGGCCATCGCGCGCTGCAGGCCAGCCTGCCCAACCTGCACGGCAAACTGATTCCGATCACAATGGACGAATGGAACTACTGGCACCGCGAATACAGCTACGGCGAACTCGGCTGCACGTACGAACTGCAGGACGGCCTCGGTGTCGCCGAGGGCCTGCACGAATACTACCGCCAGAGCGACCTCATCCGCATGGCCCACTATGCGCAAACCGTTAACGTCATCGGTGCCATCAAGACCTCGCGCATCGCCGCGCAGATCGAAACGACCGGGCTGGTGCTGGAAATGTACCGCCGGCATTACGGCCAGGTGCCGCTGAAGCTCGACCAGGAGTTCGGTCCAATCGACGTGGCGGCTGCCGTCAGCGCGGACGGACAAAAACTGACGCTCGGAGTCGTCAACCCGACGACGGAGGCGCGGACCATTCGGTTGGATGCCACGGGTCTCAAGCTGGCGGGATCGGCGACCCGATGGACGGTGGCGGGCGCCAAGCCCGCAATGCACAATACCCCCGGACAGCCGCGGATCGTGGACATTGTGAAGACGGACCTGACGGCCGAGACGCTGGCCGTGCCGGCGATGAGCGCGTCGGTGATCGAACTGGCGCTCCGGTAGACGGATTTGATGTTGCCGGGCTCGGCGAGCCCGGACAATCGACCTCTTCAAGGCGTCGTACGTCCATGCTCGATAAACCCGGCTCATCGAACCTTCGGGTCGCGGCGTAAAGCCGCTCCTACAGAGTGGGGCGCGACCGCCGGCCGTGCCGGACCGGATTCCGCCGCGCCAACTTCCTGCCCACGCTTGCGATCATCTTCTCGAACTCCGACTCCAGATTGACGCCATAGCGATCCGCCAGGACCAGCACGCTCCACAGGCAATCGGCGAGTTCGTGGCCGAGCTTGCGGTCGACGTGCGCAACCTGGCGGCGGCCCGCTTTGGCCATCACGAGCCGGACCAGGTCGCCGACGTCGACGACGAACCCCTGGGCGATTTCCTCGCGCGTCCACGGTCGCTGTCCGGCGCGGCGGGCCGCCGCAGCGAATTTCCCACCCAATTCGACGGCTTGAAGACGCAACCGCTCGAGATCGCGCGAAGGTGGGTGTTTTGCGGGCATGGTCGGGGAGGAATCGCCGGGTTTCTCTCGGTCGATTCTCGACCTCAGGCGGGCCGGGGTTCAACGTGCAAATGATTCGACGGCAGCTGCCACGAGTCCACCCCTGCCATGATCTCCTCTCGTTTTTGCCGCCACGCGGGCGCCGTTTGTCTCGGGCTCGTTTTTATCCTCCTGCTCACGGGGCCGGCCCGGGCTCAGGCGGGCTCATCGGAAGTCATCGTTGGTCCCGGCACCGAGCGCCTGCGGGTCGATGCGGTCGCTCCCGGCATCACGCGGATATGGATCAAGGCAGCGGGAGAGTTTCAGCGAGCGCCCTCGCTCGCCCTTGCGACGCCAATCAGTCCCTCCGGAAAACTGAATCGTGCTGAATTCGAAGATTCCACCGGGTCGCACGGCCACGTCACCTCCCTGCAGGGCGACGACCTTTCAGTCGTAATTAATGATTCGACGCTCGATTTCACGCTGCTGCCAGGGGGCGCAAAAACGAACGCTCGCGATCCGGTTGGGTTGCCTCGCAGTCTGCTCGCACACGGCAGGATTGTGCCCGGCCCGAACGGTGCGTGGAGCTTGAGCGCACTCATTGATCCTGATGTCCATTATTTTGGATTGGGTCAGGATAACCACAACAACGGCCGACTCGACCGGCGGGGCGTGATTCGCGAGCTCTGGGCGGGACAGCAGATCAACTCGGGCAATGTGACCGCCGAATATCCGGTGCCCTTTCTGCTCGTGGTGCGGGACGATGGCACCGCGTTCGGAATTTTCTGGGACAACGCGCACCGCCTCCGCTTCGATCTGGGGAAAACCAAACCCGACGAACTGCGTCTCGATGCCGCGGGCGGGGAGATCGACTTCTACGTACTCACGGGACCGCGGCCGGCCGATGTCATCACCCGCTTCACGGCGCTGACCGGCCGGCCGTCGCTCCCGCCGCTCTGGGCGCTCGGCTACTGGCAGAGCAAGTGCCAGTACAACGATTGGAACGACGTCGATGATGCGTACCGGCAGTTGTCGGCGCGCGGTTTTCCGGTCGACGCGATGGTGATCGACGCCGGCTGGCCGGAGGTCGTGACCGATTACGTGTGGGCCAAACGCTGGAGTGCAGCGGAGTCGGGCCATGGGCTGACTCCGGAGCAAAAGGTGCAGGAGTATGCAAAAAAGGGCGTGAAGATCGTGATGTCGCAGTCCGGTCCGATGGTGCGCCAGGATTCCCCGACCTATCCCAGCGGGTGGGCGATGGGAATCTTCGCGACCGACGGGAAGGGTAATCCCGTCGAATGCGGATATTACGGCGGCAAGCTGCTCGATTTCACGAATCCCAAGTTGAACGACTGGCTCTGGCCGCAGACGCGCAAGCTTAACGAGGCGGGCACGGCGGCGTGGTGGCTCGACCTGACCGAACCGGAGGGCGAGCCGCCCCAAACGCATTATTTTGCCGGAGGCCCGGCGGAGAATCACAACGAGTTTTCGTTCCGTTGCACCTTGAGCTTCGAGGGAGTGCAACTCGCGGTGCATCCGGAGCAGCGGCCGTTCATCCTGACCCGGGCGGGCCCCGCCGGCCTCGAAAGCCATCACGCGGCGGTGTGGACCGGCGACATCTACAGCGATTATGCCACGTTCCGGGCCCATCCGCCGGAAATGTTGAATTCGGGGCTTTCGGGCTTCAGCTACTGGACCTGCGACACGGGCGGATTCCTGGCGGGCTACTACAAGGACGACCAGATGGGCGCGCACGCCCGGCTCTACGAACGCTGGATGGAATTTTCGGCTTTCAGCCCGATCACGCGCGCCCACAAGGCCGGCGGCGCGCCGGAGCCGTATCAGTTCGGCCCGGCCGTGGAGCAGACCACCCGGCACTATCTTCAACAGCGGTATCGTTTGCTGCCGTACATCTATTCCTATGCCTGGGAAGCGAGCCGGACCGGCTTGCCGATCGTGCGCCCGCTGCTGCTGGAGTTTCCGGACGACCCGAGGGCGGTGTCGGCGCCGGGCGACGAGTACCTGTTCGGGCGCGAACTGCTCGTGGCGCCCGTGCTCTTCGAGGGGCAGTCGAACCGCAAGGTCTACTTTCCCGCCGGCACCTGGTTTGATTGGGACACGGGAGTCGAATATGCGGGCAGCCGCGAGTGGGTGGTTGCGGCCCCGCAGAACCGGATTCCGGTCGCCGTCCGTGCGGGCGCGATCATTCCGATGGCGCCGGACATGGGGAACACCTCGGAAAAGCCGTGGGACCCGCTGACAGTCGAGATTTACCCGGCCGGCCAGTCGTCGTTCACTTTATACCGTGACGACGGAGCGACGTTTGCCTACCAGCGCGGTGAGAGCACGACGACGCGCTTTCATTGCGAGAAGGCCAGTCGGCTCATGAATTTTACGATCTCGGAATCGAATAAGAAGTTTGTGCCGCAGGAATATCAGTTGAGATTTCACCTGCAGCAGATTCCCACCCGAGTTGCATTGTGCTTTCCGAAACAGGTCGATTCCGGGCAGCAGATGACGGCCGGCAAACTGGCGATCAATCAATGGCGTTGGAACGCGTCCGATCGTATCATGGAGGTGCGGCTCCGTTTGGAAGCGGGCACCCATCAGGTATTGATGATAAGTCTGGGCGGCCCGCTCCCTTCGCGTCCGGCCCCCGAACTGAAAGCCGACGTGATCGACACGTCGGGGGAGGCGGTCGGATCGGGCGGAAAGCCGGTGCCGCATTTCTATCCTCCGCCCGAGCTTCCCACGACGATCAAGGCCAGCAATTACGACAAAGGCGGCGAGGGCGTCGCATTTCACAGCACGCATCCGCTGCCGGCGACAAAACAGTATCGCGATGACGATTTCGGTCTGGTCGCCACATCGGATGCCGGCGGAGGCTTCTCCCTGACCGGTTTGCGCGAAGGCGAATGGGTGCGCTACACCATCGATTGCAGGAACGGGGGCACCTTCGACGTGGCGTTGCGCGCGGCGAGCGCGACCGGGGCGCGACTGCGCCTCGTGGCGCTCGATCGCACGGCGGCGACGGCGGATGTGCCGGCGACGGGGGGCCCGGACCGCTTCGAGACCCTCACTTTGAAAGGCGTTTATTTTAATCCCGGTGAACTCACCCTGATGGTCTACGCCGATCGCGGAGAGGCTGCCTTGAACAGCATGAGCTTCGCGAAATCGGTGATGCATCCGGTGGCTTTTACCGCGGCGCTGGCGGCCCGCGGCGGAGTGGCGGAACTGGCCGGGGTGGGCGAGGCCGGCCATCCGGAGGGTTACGTGCGGAATCTCGGACGCAGCGGCAGCAGCATGACGTTTGGGATCGATGCCGATGCGACCGGGCCTCGCCTGCTGCGGTTTCACTATCTGAGCGGGCAGACGAGGGATGTTGCGCTTTCGCTTGCGGCTGGAGTTGCTCCGGCGATCAAGGTGGCCGCCCCGCCGACGAACGGGGAATGGCGCACGTTTGACGTTCCGGTCATTCTCGCGACGGGAACGAACCGGGTGGTGTTGACGGGCAAGGAGGAGAATTGGGAATCGATCCAGGTCGACCAGGTGGAGGTCGAGCCGGCTGCCGGCTCGAAGCCGTGAATCACGGTGGCATCGCGTTCGCCTTCGTCTGGACCGTGTTGTCGGTCGTCAGCCGGGCTGCGGATGAGACGGTGCCCCCGTTCGCGGGCCAGGTGCGCGCGGACACGGAGGCGATCCAGCACGCGATCGACGCCTGTGCGGCGTCGGGCGGGGGAATCGTTACCATTCCCGGCGGCGCCCGGGCGACGATCGGGTCGCTTCGGTTGCGGTCGCACGTGGAACTGAAGGTCGAGCGCGGCGCGGTGCTCCAGGCGAGCCCGAACTACGCCGACTTCACCATCAGCAATCCCTATCCGGTCACGACTCATCCGGGCGAAAAGGCGCCGCCGGTCGGGGTCATGATCCTTGCGGACGAGGCCGAGGACGTCGCCATCACCGGCGCGGGCACGATCGACGGCAACAGCCCGGCGTACGTGGCGGAACACGGCACCGAGATCGACCGCGCGAAGGATCAGCGCCCGTACACCATCGTCTTCCGCGCCTGCCTTCATGCGACGCTGCGCGACGTCACGATTCGCAACGGCGCCTTTTGGACGGTGCGCGTGCTGGGCTGCGACGACGTCCTGGTCGCCGATCTGCGCATCGACAACAGCCTCCTGATGCCGAACAACGACGGCCTTGACATCGACTGGTCCTCGAACGTGCGCATTCGCGGGTGCCATATCGTCTCGGGCGACGATTGCATCGCGTTGAAAACCGCGCCCGAAAGCATGGGCATCACGAAACCATGCGAGAATGTCATCATCACCGGCTGCACCCTGAAGTCGCGATCGTCGGCGATCGTGATCGGTAGCGACGTGGTCGGAACGATTCGTCACGTGGTGGTGGATGACTGTACGATTTCGGACAGCAATCGCGGCGTCTCCGTGCGGGTGAACCTGGCCGGCACAATCGAGCACGTCGCGTTCTCCAACCTGGCCATCGTGACGCGATTGTACGATCCCGCCTGGTGGGGACGGGGCACGCCGATCGACGTCGTGGTCACGCCGTGGAACGAGGTCACCAAGGCCGGGAGCGTCCGCGATATCAGCTTCAGCCACATCCGCTGCCACGGCGAAAACGGGATTGTCGTTTATGGCTATTCCGCCGGTTTGATCGACGGCGTGGCGTTTGATCACGTCGTCGTGACCATCGACAAATGGACCGACTTCGCCGGCGGACGGCAGGATTTTCGTCCTTCTCCGGGCGACGCCATGCCGGCGCTGCCGACGAGCGGATTCCTGCTGCGCAACGCGGCGCACGTGACGATTCGCGACTGCACCGTGGACTGGGGTCCCCATCGCCCTGATTACTACCGCCACGCCCTTGACGCGGAGAAATGTCCGGCCCTCGACGCGAGCGGGCTGGCGGGCGAATCGGCTGATCCGGCCAAATGGCCGGCGCGATTGGTGCGATGAACTTATGAGGCAAGACCTGACTCCAGTCGATCCCGGTCGCCGGGCGTTTTTGGGTGACGTCGTGAAAATCGGCGCGGGCTCGTTCGTCGTGGCCGCGACCGGATTGAATCCCGCATTGCTGGCGGGTGCCGGCGATGTTGCGCCTGCTCCGGCGATCCGGGACCAGCCCTCACGGGTGTTTGTCGATGCTGACGGCGATGGGCTTGTCGCGGCGCGCCGGGAGGGGAGCCGTTATTCGGCGGGCGGCGTCAATGTTGAGTTGAAACCGGCGGCCCACGGCTTTCGCGTCGGGGTGTCCAGCTCCGGCAACCTCAATCGCGTGGTGCTCCGCTGGGAGGTCGCGTTTCCCTCGGGCACGATGTTTCTCGGCGACCACTGGGAGCGCGGTTACGGCGACCTGCAGTGGCGCGGATTCCAGCCGGAACGGGTGATGCCATGGTATTTCGCCGCGCGGGCACCCACGGGAGCGACCTTCATGGCGGGGGTGAAGACGCAGCCGGCGGCGTTATGCTTCTGGACGGCCGACGAGACGGGCATGTCGCTGTGGATGGATTTTCGCAACGGAGGCAGCCCGAGCATTCCCGGCGAGCGGGAGATTCCAGCGGCCGAGATCATCACGCTCACAACCCCGGGGGATGAGGCCCCGCTGTCCGGCCTGCGCCGCTTTTGCCGGCTGATGTGCCCGGCGCCTCGTCCGGCTCCGGCGTCGATCTGCGGAAACAACAACTGGTACTACGCCTACGGGCACGATTTTGACGCGGCGGCGATGCGGCGCGATGCCGCGTTTCTCGCGGAGCTGTCGGCGGGGCACGCCAATCGCCCGTATTGCGTCGTCGATGCCGGCTGGACGCCGGGCGGATCATGCCCCGGAGGTCCGTGGGACGCGGGCGATCCGGTGCGTTTTCCCGACATGCCCGGACTGGCGGCGCAGATGAAGGCGCTGGGTGTTCGCCCCGGAATCTGGATGCGGCCGACGGCCCTGACGCGCGTCGACGACCCCCGGAGGCTTCGCGCCGGGCCCTGCCACGCCGACGAGAAACCGCTCGATCTGACGCGGCCGGAGAATCTCACCTTGATTCGCGACGACGTCGCGCGCGTTCGCTCGTGGGGCTTCGAGCTGATCAAGCACGACTTCTCGACCTACGATATTTTTGGCCGCTGGGGCATGGAAATGGGTGCCGAGCTGACGGATGCGGGATGGAATTTCGCCGATCGCAGCCTGACCAATGCGGAGATCATCCTGCAACTGTATCGCACCCTGCGCGAGGGAGCGGGCGACGCGGTTCTGCTCGGCTGCAACACGATCGGGCATCTCGCGGCGGGACTTTTCGAGATTCAGCGGGCGGGCGACGACACCTCGGGCCGGACGTGGGAGCGCACCCGCCGCATGGGCGTGAACACGCTCGCGTACCGGCTGTGCCAGCACGGAACGTTTTTCCAGCTCGATCCGGACTGCGCGGCGCACACCGCAGCGACGCCCTGGGAAATGGATCGGAGATTTCTCGACCTGGTGGCGCGCAGCGGCTGTCCGCTTTTCGTGTCGGTGGATCCGCGAACCGTCACGTCCGCGCAAAAGGAGGCCTTTCGATCGGCCATGTTGCTGGCCCTCTCCGGTGGCACTCCCGGCGGAAGCGAACCGCTCGACTGGTTGCAAACGACATGTCCGCGCGAATGGCGCTTTGGGACCAGCCGCGTTTCCTATGACTGGACCGAGGCGTTTGGGACGAATCCGTTGCGAGTTTGATCCAGCGGGCGGCACCTCCGCGTCGGGCGAATGAGAGCCGAAACCTCGCCCTAACTCGATCGCGCCGCCATGGAGTCGATCAGGGCGGACAGGAATCCCAGATCGGCGGGCAATTGCTCCAAGGCGGTCAAGGCCGCCTGGGTCCGATTGCGGGCGAAGCGACGGGAGGCTTCGAGACCGTGCAGTTTCACGTAGGTTGTCTTGCCGGCCTTTGCATCCTTCCCGGCGGTTTTGCCGAGCGTGGCGCTGTCCTTGGTCGCGTCGAGGAGGTCGTCGACAATTTGAAAGGCGAGGCCGAGTTGTCGCCCCGCGTCGCGCAGCACGGCGACATGCGCTTCCGAGGCGCCGCTGCAGAGGCCGCCCGCGACCAGCGAAACCGAAATCATGGCCGCCGTCTTGTTGAGATGGATGAAGTCGAGTTCGGCCGCGGTCGCGTCGGATTTTTTCTCCGCGAGAAGATCGGCCATCTGGCCGCCGATCAGGTGTTCGCTGCCGGCGGCGTCCGCGATCTCCTGCATCAGCCGCGCGGCGAGCACCGGCTGCACGCCGTAGTGACGGGCCAGCAACTGAAAGGCGAAGGTGAGGAGGGCATCGCCGGCCAGCAGGGCCGTGGCCTCGTCGAACTGCCGGTGGGCGGTGGGACGTCCGCGTCGCAGATCGTCGTTGTCCATGCATGGCAGGTCGTCATGGACGAGCGAATACGTATGCAGGCATTCGATCGCGACGGCGGCGGGGAGGGGATTGTGCCGCCGGCCGAACAGGTCGGCCGAGGCCAGCACCAGGACGGGCCGGAGACGCTTGGCGGTGGAGGCGCCGGGCCGGCCGTCCCGGGTCTGCAGGCTGTAACGCATGGCTTCGTGCAGTCGGGCGGGCGGAGTGTCGGCGGGCGGGACCAACTCCTCCAACCCCTGCTCAATGCGGTCGCGATAGGCCTGTAAGGTGACGGTAAAATCCATCGGAATCAACCTGACCTCAATGCGCTAAGCTCCTTGGGGTCAAGCCGCTCCGTGAGCACCGGCGGGGCGGCCGCCCCGAGAACAGGCTCGCCAATCGCGGCCGCGCCGCATTTGCTTGCCTGATTGGATCGATGCCCACCTACGAATACGAATGCAGCAAATGTGGCCATGAACTGGAGGCATTCCAGCCGATGAAGGCCGCACCGCTGAAAAAATGTCCGTCGTGCGGCCGGCTGAGCCTTCGGCGGAAGATAAGCGGGGGCAGCGGCCTGATCTTCAAGGGCACCGGATTTTATATCACCGATTACAAGAACAAGAAACCGGCCGGAAAATCGGAAGGCGGCGAAAAGCCGTCCCCCAAGCCGGCTGAATCCAAGCCCACCGCTCCGGCGACCAACTGACCCATTCCATGGCTGACAAAAAGATCGAGAAGGCGTTGTACGGTCCGAGCACCACGGAGGTCGCGCTGGGCGCCGTGCTGGGATTTGTGGTGGGCGTGCTCGTGGCGGTGGTCTACCTCGTGGGGAAACCGGTCCAGCGGGTTCCGGTCGTGCCGAAGGATGCCGTGGCGAACGTGGTTTATTTCATTCCGGGCAACGAGAATTCCGTGCGTGGCCGCGCGTGGCAGGCGAAGATGAAGACCCTGACCAACGGCGGAGAGGTGAGCTTCAGCGAGGAGGAATTGAACGCCTATGCCGCCACGCTCGACCCCGCGCCCGGGGACGACAAGGCCGCCGGAGACAAGAAGCCCGCGCCGAAACCGGCCAAACCCGCCGCGGCCAAGCCGGGCGAGCCGAAAGGTGCGGAGGTAAAGCAGAACGCGGACTTTTTCACCGCCAGCGGCGTCAATTTTCACATTCTCAAGAACGACAAGCTCCAGATCAGCCTGAAGTGTGCGATCAACTACTACGGCATCGGCACCGACACCTATGTGCTGGCGACGGGAGTTTTCACGCGCAGCGGCAACGGCTATATTTTCGATCCGGAGACATTTTATCTTGGCTCGTGCCCGCTGCACAAGTTGCCGGTGGGCGAGGCGTTCATCACGGCGCGCATCCTTAATTCCCTCAAGCTCCCGGACAACGCGCGGGCGTGGGAAAAGATCACCTCGATCCGCATCGAGGGAGGTCAATTGAAGATCACCACGTCGTCGTGAGGCGTCCGGGTGCAGTGCCGGACGCCGAGGCGCGACCCGGCTCGGCTGGATTCGAGCGGACGGCATCGTGTCGAAGAACCTGAAAAATATCGGTGTCGTCGCGGGCGCGACGGTGGTTTCCCGCATCCTGGGCCTGGTGCGCGACCAGGTTGCGGCCGCCGTGCTCGGAGGCAGCGTGTTCAACGACGCGTTCCTGACGGCGTTCAGCCTGCCCAACCTTTTCCGGCGCCTGCTGGGCGAGGGCTCGCTGACCGCGGCGTTCGTGCCGACGCTCCAGGAGGAATTGCGCGACGGAGGCGAGCCGGCCGCCTTCCAGCTCCTCAATCAGGTCACGAGCTGGCTCGGGGTCGTCAGCGGCGCGCTGGTCGCCCTGGCGATGGTGGCCTTCAGCCAGTCGCGGCTGCTGCCGGGTCACGAGGACAAGTGGTACCTCGCCGCCGACCTGACGGTGTTCATGTTTCCCTATTTGCTGTTCATTTCGCTGGCCGCCTCGTTCAACGCGACCCTGAACGTGATGCACCGGTTCACCGAACCGGCATTGTCGCCGATCTGGCTGAACGTCGCGATGATCGCCTCGCTCGGCGGGGCCGGCCTCCACTATGCATCGACGCCTTTGGGCGAGGTGCATTGGCTGTGCGCGGGCGTGCTCGTCGGAGGATTTTTCCAGATGTCAGTTCCGGCCGTCGTGCTC
>DASYDZ010000015.1:0-46717 GCA_036499305.1 Candidatus Didemnitutus sp. | reverse complement strand
CCGATGTGCCCGGGCTCCACGTTGCCCTCCAACTTAGCGGCCTTCGCCCCGCCCCGCGGGTCCTGGTGCTCACGGCGTCGGTGTCGGAGGCCGTGCTCAATCGGGTGCTTTACAGCCCGATTCACGGTTTCGTCCTGAAATCGACGGGCGACTCGGCCGAGGTGCTGCTCGCGGTGCAGAAACTGCTCGCCGGAGAGACTTATTTCTCCCGGCCCGTGCTCAACGCGATGAGCGAGGCACGGAAGCATCCGACGCACTTCTCAAAAATCCTGTCGGCGCGCGAGGTCGACCTCCTGCCGCTGTTCGGATACGGCTGGATCAACGAGCGGGTCTCGCGGCACACGGGTCTGAGTGTCGCCACAGTGCGCACGCATCATCAGCACATCCTGACGAAACTCGGCCTCCACAGTCGTGAGGAACTCATGCGCTGGACGGTCAAGAAGGGCTTCGTGGATTTCGCCTACGAACCCGAGCCGGTCGAGGCCGCCACGGCCTGATCGACGCCCGCCACCCGCGCCTCGGGCCGGCGCGGGGCAGCGGCGCCGCCGCTGTCAATCCTTCAGCGTACGTTTATTGCGGCAAAATGCCGCCTTTCGCCCCGCCCGGTCCAGGCCGAATCTGTGCGTGTGCACGACATCCGGCCCGTCCTCTATCCTGGCGCTCTTGCGGCGGACACCGTGGAAAGCCTTTTTGCGCGGGATGCCCAGCCGGGTCGGACCATGCTCTGGCTCACGCTCGGCTCCGCCTTTCTCGCCCTGGGTGCGTTGCCGCTGGTCCGGGTCAATCTTTCCGTTCATGCGGCCGGCATCGTGCGCCCTGCGGCTGACCGCGTCGAAGTCCACTCCTCGACCGCCGGCACCATTCGTTCGGTCCTCGTGCGCGACAATCAGGTCGTCACCCGCGACCAGCCTCTGGTCCAGCTTGCGGCGCCCGAGCTTGAGGAACGCCTGGCCCATGCCCGGTCCCGTCTCCTCGAACACCGGGCGACGGCGCGCGACCTCGATTTTCTCTGCTCCCTTGTGGTCGGGTCCGACTTCAACGCCAGCGTCGCGCACTTCGCCGCCACCATCTCGCCCTCGAACCTGGACACCGAAGTCGTTCGCCGGGATGTGGCGGAATGGATTGCCCGCCTCCATGCCAACACGATCGACCATCGCAAGGCCGTCGCCGAGTTCGAGCGCTACGACACACTGGCCCGGCGCGGCATCGCCTCGCGGAGTGAACGCGATCGGGCGCAGTATGAAATCGACCGCCTCGCCGCCGACGCGGACGTGTTCAGCCGCCAGGCGTTCGCCCACTGGCAGGCGCAGCTCCACGACGAAACCGTGGCCATCGCCGACCTCGAATCGCAGGCCCGCGAGCTGCAGTCCGAGATCGAACACTTTGCTATCCGTGCTCCAGTCGGTGGTACTTTGATCGAGTTCAACGGCTGGGGTGCGGGTGGCTTTATTGCTTCCGGACAGACCTTGGGAATCGTGTCGCCCAACGATGAGCTGTTGGTCGAGGCGCTCGTCCCGGCGAAGGACGTGGGATTGATCCGCGCCGGCCAGCCCGTCCGCGTCGCGGTCGATGCACTGCCCTACACGCGATGGGGAGTGATCGACGGCACCGTGACCGCCCTTTCCGACGACGCCCTGATCGCATCGATTTCAGCTTCGCCCGCCTTCAAGGTGCAGATCCGGCCCGCCCGTGACACCCTGCAGCTGCCCGGCGGCCTTCGCGCCCGGCTGCGGAAAGGCTACACGGTGCAGATCCGCTTTCTCCTGGCCGAATGCACGCTGTGGCAGGTGCTCGAGGACGAATTCAACGCGCAATGGGATCCACGCTGGGCCGTTTCTCCGGCTCCGCGCCGATCGTGACCCGCTTCCGACATTCCGTCGGAATCTCAAACCTGATCATAAAATGAAAACGATGACCGAATCCGATCTCGTCCGCCTCTCCGGCGGAGGCGATCCCGCGAGCCAGCCCCTGACAATGCCAAGGGGCTGGATGCCAACTCCCCCGCCGGCTTTCTTCCCGAACACGCTCAGCGAATACCTGCGCGCCCTCGGACTCTCAATCGCCGCCTGACCTCATTTCCCATGAACACATTTCTCGAACTTTCCGAAAGCGAACAGGAATCGGCCCGCGGGGGAATCGATCCCGCGTCGGCCGCCCTCATCACATTCGTCGGCCTCTTCGTGACGAACTGGACCCAGATCAAGACCGGTTTCGCGGATGGTGTCCTCGCCGGCTACAACGCCGTCCAATAACAGTGAGGAAAACTCCATGAAATCTTTCGAACAACTGTCGGCCTCCGAGGCCGCACGTTTCACCGGCGGCGATGGCCCCGCCACCCCGCCACCGGCGGGCATCACCACCCAAAGCAACGTATTCTACGACCTGTTTTACATGGTCGGCGCGGCCGTCGGAGCCGTCGTGGGCGGATTTGTGGCCTTCGTCAACAGCTCCCCCGACCCCTACAGCGTCGTCGAATGGAAGACCGGAATCCGGACCGCGAAATAGGTCCCTCGACGCCGCTCGATTCCCCAGCCTCTGCGACGCGGGAATGGTCGGACCCACCGTCTGCCGTTTCCCCGGAGCGATCTGTGGACCCACTGGACACGCCATTTTGGGATGATCCGAAATGGCGCGCCCAGGCGGGCGTTCTGTGGTCGATCGTGCTGCACTACGCTCTCCTCGCTTTCATCCCCGCTTACTGTATCGCCCTGGCGCTCCATATTATCGTGCCCACGCGTGTGATGCCTCATTCCCCAGCCGCTCCCGATATCGGCATGTTCAACTGGCTGGTCGGCGCCCCGGTCGTCGAAACAGCCCTCCTGGTTCTAAGCCTTCGGTGGCTGGCGAAAGGCACCTCGCGCCGTTGGCTCGCGCTCGTGGTCTCCGCCTCGACTTGGGGCACGATCGCCACCCGGTATGGATATTGGGGACCCGAGGTTGCCTGGACCTGTGCCGTGTTCGCCCGCTGCTACCAAGTGCATGGAGAACGCAAGCCAAGCCTTGGGACCATACTCGCGACGGCCAGCCACGTGGCGGTGAACTTCTTCGCTTTCGCCACGGCGGCGTGGACCGAGCCCTTTGTTCCTTTTCAGCCTCTCTGATCCATGTTTCGGCGGAGGTGCGAGGTTAAGCAGTCCGATTTCACGGACTGCGGGCCGGCCTGTCTCGTCGCGGTCGCACGATGGCATCGACTGCGGCTGTCGCTCGGCTGGACAAGGCGCGCCGTCGCCACAAGCCGGATGGGAACAACCATCGCCGGACTGATCGAGGGCGCACGTCAGGTCGGCCTGCTCGCCAAGGGCGTAAAGGGGCCGGCCGAGGCGCTCCCTTCCATTCCCCTGCCCGCCATCGCTCACTGTCGCCTGCCCTCCGGGGCCTTCCATTTTGTCGTGCTCTTCGAATGGCGGGCGAAATTCGCCCGCGTGATGGATCCCGCAACGGGAAGAAATGAGAAATGGAGCCCGGAACGTTTCCTTGGCGCCTGGACCGGGGCAATGGTCATACTCGCCCCCGGCGCCTCCTTCGTCACCGGCGACCGGACCCTCCCTCCGTGGCGTCGCCTCTGGCGGTTGCTGGTCCCGCATCGCATTCTTTATCTCCAGGCCCTGCTGGGCGCGATACTCACCACCGTCCTCGGACTCGGCACGTCCATCTACGTCCAGAAAATCGTCGACTCGGTCATCCCCGATGGCGACCGACCTCTCCTCAATCTGCTGGCCCTCGGCATGGTCGCCAGTGTGATCCTGCGCACCGTCCTCGGACTCCTTCAGTCCACCCTTTCGCTCCAGACCGCCCAGAGAATCGACGCTGCCCTCGTGCTCGGTTACTATGAACACCTTTTGCGTCTGCCGCAGACTTTTTTCGACACCATGCGGGTCGGCGAGATCACCTCGCGTGTCGCCGATGCCATCAAGATCCGCAATTTTCTCAACGGCTCGCTGCTGGCGCTGATCCTCAATCCGCTGATCCTCGTCTTCTCCGTCAGCGCACAATTCGCCTACTCCCCCACGCTCGCCCTCGTCTCGCTTGCGCTGCTCCCGGCCAACCTGGCGATTTATGCCTTCATGAACGCGCTCAACCGCACGTGGCAGCGCCGCATCCTGGAACTCGGCGCCGACCTCGACGCACATTTGGTTGAATCGCTGGGCGCCCAGAGCCTGATCCGCCATTTTGGGCTCGAACGCAGCACGGCCTTCCGCACCGAGAACCGCCTCGTCCGTCTGCTTCGCACCACCGGACGGGCCGCGCTCGGCGCGTTCGTCGGAGGTTCCGCGACCGGATTTGTCACCTCCATCTACACCATTGTCCTCCTCTGGTTCGGCGCCCGCCTGGTTCTCGACGCGCATCTCTCGACCGGCGAACTGATGTCGTGCTACGCTCTGTCGGGTTATCTCACCGGCCCGCTCGCGGCCTTGATCGGACTGAACAGCGCCGTCCAGGAAGCCACGACCGCCACCGACCGCCTCTTCGAAATCATGGACCTCGAGGTGGTCCGCGACGACGGGATGGCGGAATTCGATCCCACCGACGCCACGATCACGTTCGAGCGCGTGACCTTCCGCCATTCCGGGCGCACTCCTGTCCTGGATCGCGTCAGCTTCCGCATCGACGCCGGCCGCATCACGGCTCTCGCCGGCGAATCCGGATCGGGCAAGAGCACCCTGCTCGCGCTCATTCAGCGGGTCCACGCTCCCGACAGCGGCCGCATCCTCATCGGGGCGCACGACCTTCGCACCTATCGACTCGACTCCCTCCGCCGTCATCTCGCCTGTGTTCCGCAGCACACCCACCTGCTCGCCGGCACGGTGCTCGAAAACATCGCCCCCGGGGACTCGCCAGCCGACCCTCCGCGGGTGCTCACCGCCTGTCGCCGGGCCGGGGCTCTCGAATTCATCGAACGCCTCCCCCGCGGCTTTCTCACCGTTCTCAGCGAGAACGGCGACAATCTTTCCGGCGGACAACGCCAGCGGCTCGCCATCGCCCGGGCCCTCTATCTTGACGCACCGATCCTGCTTCTCGACGAACCGACCTCCGCCCTCGATCGCCGTGCCGAGGAAGAACTCTCCCGGCTGCTGCAACAACTCCGCGACTCCGGCCGCACCGTGATCGTCGCCGCCCACAGCCAATGCCTGCTCTCCCTCGCCGACAGCGTCATCCATCTCGCCGACGGACACGCGCGTTGCTTGGACTCGCCCGAGGCAAGTGAATCCGCCATCGAAACAATTCCGCCGACAATTACCCGCGTGTCCTCCTGATTTTGATCACGGATGCAGGATTGCTCGATCTCCCTGCGTTCTTTCGCAGCTCATCCGGATCGACCTCTTGATCGCGTCGTTCGCATGTTTCGCGGGCCGTCTTTTTTGACCACGGATTTCACCGATCTCACGGATTCAATCAGGATAAATCCAGATGCCGTCCGCGGTCGCCGCCAGCGGCGACCCTACAGGATTGTCTGATCCCCTCTGCGTTCTTTTGCGGCAAAAAAACATCAAACCGTTTTAGAAACTCAGCTTCACGGACTGGGTGATCGCGGAATTCACTGCACCATCCAACCCGCCCGACCACGGCGTGACGACCAAGTTGAGCCCGCCATCCGCGCCGCGTTTCACCGCGAAGGTGATCTCGACGTCAAGCGCGCTCGCTTCCAGCGGCACCGGACCCTCCCGCGCCTTCGCCACGCCCTCGACCGCACTCCGGATCGCCGCTTCCAGTTCCGAGGGCAGCGTACCCGCAAGCTCCTGACCGACGCGGGCCTTCGGTGGCACGAGCGTGAGGGTGATATGCTGTGTCGCCGTATGCTCGACCGAGGCACCCACGGAAAGCACGGCCAGCTTGAGGCTGCCTCCGGCCTTGCGCGAAGCCACCGTCTGCAGGGTGAGATGAACCTGTTTCAGCGCTGGAAACTTCCGCATCACCAGCAGATCCTGGGTGTCGGCCAGCGCGCGCTGAACCTGCGCGATCACGTCCTCGATCGCGACGGCGCGGTCATCGGCCGCCGCGGGAACGTCGCCCGTGGCACATCCGCCGAGCAGGAGCCCTCCCGCGAGGCCGATGGAAACAAGCCATGCCGGCCGGCCCATATGGAATTTTCCTGTCACCTTGAATACTGAAACATTCCCCGCAGCTTGCTGCGGGGTTTCCATGCGACTTAGGACGCTGCCCGGCGTTGCCCTGCCTGGAGGGCAAGGCAAGCCGCGCGTGGAATCCCCCGAGCTTGCTCCGGGGAGTAGCGCTGGCGAAAGGGCAGCGTTCAACATGGGAATTTCTCTCCTCGGCCCGCTGACTCCGTTAATTGAAACCCGGTGACCCCGCACGACGAAGCCTGCGGCCCTTTCCGTCGTGGGCGAGCCCGAAGTGCCGGAGGCTTTCCAGACTTCTCTTCCGGCTGTCCGCCGTCGCCTTGCGGCCGACGATCGGCAAGCCCGATCACCTTCCCGAATTCCCTCGGATGAGGGACTTGGGCGATTGCCCTCGCGTTGGGCTTGCCAATGTCGCCGTGAGCTATCACTTGATAGCCTATCACCCGATAGCCGATGCTTACCGAACGCCAGGAAGAGATTCTCGATTTTTTGAGGGACTACCAACAGGTGCAGGGGGTCCCGCCTTCCACGCGCGAAATTGCCCGGCGTTTTGGGCTCAGCCAACCCACCTCCCTCAAACATCTCCGCGCGCTCGCCGCCAAGGGTCGGATCGAAAAGCTGGCCGACGGCCGGTGGGGCCTGAACGCCGGCGCGGTTCAGATGCACCTTTTCGACGTGCCGGTCTATGGCGCCATTCCCGCCGGCCTGCCCGCCATGCAGGAGCAGGAGCCCGAGGAACGCGTGCGGATCGATCCCTCCGTGTTCGGCCTGCGGCCGCCCCGCCCCCATCATTTCTGGCTGCTGCGCGTCTCGGGCGACTCCATGACGGGCGCGCGGATCTTCGACGGCGACCTCGTGGCCCTGATCCGGCGGGAACCCCGGCCGGGCGACATCATCGCCGCGCTGGTCGATGAAACCACCACCACCCTCAAGCGGCTGGTGCGCGAGCGTGGCCGTTTGCTCCTGCGCGCGGAAAACCCGCGCTACGCCGACATCGTGCCGCAACGGCTCGAGTCGCAGGGCGTGGTCGTCGGCGTGATCCGCCGCCAGCCGGCATGAAAAGGAGCCTGTCCCGTGGCCAACCGGATGACCGTCGCCGAATTGCGAACCCTTGTGGCCGCGCGCACCGCCGCCCGTCCCCGTCCGTCGACGGGCACCGTGCCCACCGGCGTGCCGGCGCTCGATGACGCGCTCGGTGGCGGACTGCCGGCGGGCCAGTTGACGGAGCTGGTTTCCTCCGTCCCCGGCAGCGGCGGCCAGAGTGTCATCGCCCGCCTGCTCCATGCCACCCGCGTGTCCCGCCAGCGCGTCGCGCTCATCGATGGCGCCGACGGTTTTGTCCCCGGCTGCATTCCGCCCGATGCACTGCGCCATCTCGTCTGGATCCGCGCCCGTGGCGTCGAACCGGCCCTGGCCGCGGCCGACATCCTGGTGCGCGATGGAAACTACGCCGTCGTCGTGCTCGACCTGCGCGGCCTGGACGAACGCACGCTGCTCCAGCAGCCGGCCACGATCTGGCATCGGCTGCATCACGCTGCCGGGGTCTCGGCTCCCGCCGTGCTCGTCCAAACCACAAGCCCGCTCGTCGCCGCCGTTCCCTGGCGCCTGGTCATGTCCAACGCGCTGCCGTTTGCCGTGCAGGACGAAGCCCGCGAGGCGCTGGCGGCGCGCCTGGTCTTCGAAACCACCCGTGGTCACGTCCAGGCCGTCGACGAACTCACCGGATGAATTCACCGGCCAACCTTCGTTATGCGGTGCTGCGCGTCCCGGACTTCGCACTCCAGGCGTTGCGCCGCGACGAGCCCGAGCTCGCCGGCCGCGCTGTCGCCCTCATTCGCGGCGAGGGACGGAAGGCGGTGATCGCCGCGGCCTCGCCCGAGGCGGCCGGTCTCGAACCGGGCCTCGCGGTCACCCTCGCGATGGCGCGTTGCCCCGGGGTCGTGTTGCGGCCGCCCAAGCCCGCGGCGGAAATCGAGGCCCAGCGGCTTCTGCTCGCCGCCGCCTTCACGCTCTCGCCGCGCGTCGAACTCACCGGCGCCGGCTGCTGCACCATCGACCTGCAGGGCGCCGGACGGCAGGCAACGGAAAGCCGCCTGTGCCGATGCCTCGCCGAACTCGCTTCGGCCGGCCTGCCGGCGCGGGCCGGCGCGGCCGGCACCCCCTTGCTGGCCGACTATGCCGCCCGCTGCGCCGGGACCGTCCTCTTCATCGACGACGCCGGTGCCTTTCTCGCCCCGCTGCCGGTCGCCTTCGCCAACCCCACGCCAGTGCACGAGGAGATTCTCCACGGCTGGGGCATCCGCACCCTCGGGGCCCTGACCGCGCTGTCCAAGGCCGAAATCGGACGCCGCCTCGGCACCGACGGCGTCCGCCTTTGGGAACGCGCGGCCGGCGAGACGGAACGCGTGCTCCATCTCACGGCCCCGGCCCGCAGCTTTGTCACGGAATGGACCTACGAGCCGCCGGTCGAGGCGATGGAGCCGCTGCTCTTCCGCCTGCGCCGCTTCGCCGAATGCCTCGCCCTCGAGTTGCGCGGCGCGGGCTTCGGCGCCGAACGGCTCGCCCTCACGCTGCTCCTCGAGAACGAATCGGATTATCGGCGCGAATTTCGCCTGCCCGAACCGGGAACCGACGTCGACGGCTGGCTGCGCGTCCTGCAGGGACATCTCGAGATCGTCCGCACGCCCGCGCGCGTCACCGGCGTCCGTCTCGCGGCCACGCCCGCCCGTCCGCCGGAGAAACAGGATGGCCTGTTCGACACCGGCCTGCGCGATCCCGCGGCCTTCTGGGAAAACCTGGCGCGCGTGGCCGCGCTCCTCGGCGACGGAAATGTCGGCACACCCGTTCCGGCCGACACGTGGCGGCCCGATGCGTTCACGCTGGAGCGCCCGATCGAATGCGTGCCGCCGCCCGCCGGCCCGATGGTCCACCCACCGTGCGGTCTCGTGCTGCGGCGTTTCCGCCCGGCGTGGCCTGTTGAAGTCGACTGTTGCGACGGCCGGCCCGCGGCCCTGCGCGGCGCTGCATTGCGGGGAACGATCGGAGCCGCCCGAGGCCCATGGCGGGCCGCGGGGGACTGGTGGACGTCCCGGCCATGGGGCGTTGAAACCTGGCACGTGGAGGTGCCTCCGGCCGGCCTGTATCAGCTCGCCCGCGCCGACGGACATTGGTGGGTCGAGGGCCTGCTCGATTGAGGACAACGCCATGTCGTATGTCGAACTGCACGCGCGCAGCGCGTTTTCCTTTCTGCGGGGAGCCTCGAACCCCGAAACGCTCGCCACCGAGGCCGCCCGCCTGCAGCTTCCCGCCCTCGCGCTCTGCGACCGTGGCGGCGTCTACGGCGCCGTGCGGCTGCATCTGACGGCGCGCGACGCCGGCCTGCGCGGACTGGTCGGCTGCGAACTGCCGATGGAGGACGGTGCCGTCGTGCCCGTGCTGGCCGCCAGCCAGGCCGGTTACCGCCGGATGTCGTCGCTGCTGACCACCGCCAATCTCCGCGCTCCCAAGGGCGAGGGCCGCATCACCTGGGATGAACTGGCCGACAACACCGGCCTCATCGCGCTGACGGGTGACGAGGATGGTCCCGTCCGCCGGGCGTGGCGGACGCAGGGAGGCACCGCGGCGGCGGCCGCCGGCGACCGGCTGCGGGATTTGTTTGGACCTGACCGGCTCTATGTCGAATTGCAGCGCCATCTGGTGGCCGGCGAGGAAACCGCCAACCGGTTTCTCATCGACTGGGCCGCGGCGCGCCGGCTACCCCTCCTCGCCACCAACGGCGTGCTGCACGCCGATCCGGCCGGCCGCGCCGTCGCCGACGTGTTCACCTGCCTGCGCGAGCACACCACAATCGATCGCGCCGGTCGCCGCCTCGCCGTCAACGCCGAGCGCCATCTGAAGGGCGATGCCGCGATGCGCGCCTTGTTCGCCGATCTGCCCGAGGCGATCGCAAACACCGGAAGCCTCGCCGCCCGCCTGGAGTTCACGCTGGCCGATCTCGGCTACCGTTTCCCCGACTATCCTGTGGCGACCGGCGAGTCCCAGGATTCGTTCCTGCACAAGATGACCTACTTTGGCGCGCAGCAGCGCTACGGCTCGGTCGTGGGCGCGGTCCGCCGGCAGATCGAAAAGGAGCTCACGCTCATCACCAAACTCGGGTTCAGCGGCTATTTTCTCATCGTCTGGGATCTCTGCACGTTCGCGCGGGAGCGCAACATCCTCGTGCAGGGGCGCGGCAGCGCGGCCAACAGCGTGGTCTGCTACGCGCTCGGAATCACCGCGGTCGACCCGATCGAGAGCAAGCTGCTGTTCGAGCGCTTTCTTTCCGAGGGCCGGACCGACTGGCCCGACATCGATCTCGACCTGCCGAGCGAAGAGCGGCGCGAGGAGGTCATCCAGCGGGTCTACGAACGCTACGGCCGGTGCGGCGCCGCCATGACCGCCAATGTCATCACCTTTCGCGGACGCAGCACCATGCGCGAGGTGGGCAAGGTGCTCGGCCTGCCGGACGACGTGCTCGACCGCTTTTCCAGCCTCTACCACGCCGGCGACTACCAGCAGACCATCGATCGCCCGGAGCAGTTGCACGCCGCGGGCATCGCCCCGGATCATCCCCGGCTCGGGCCGCTTCTCGACACCTGCGGCCGTGTCCATGGGCTGCCCCGCCATCTCGGCCAGCATTCCGGCGGCATGGTGCTGAGCGCGGGCAGCCTCGACCAGTTCGTGCCGCTCGAGAACGCCCGCATGCCCGGGCGCAGCGTTTTGCAATGGGACAAATCCGATTGCGAAGACATGGGCCTGGTGAAGATCGATCTCCTCGGACTCGGCATGATGGCGGTGCTGCAGGACTCGCTCGAGATCTGCGCCCGACGCGGACAGCCGGTCGACCTCGCGCGCATCCCCAAGGACGACCCGGCCACCTTCAAACTCATCCAGGACGCCGATACGATCGGAGTCTTCCAGATCGAGAGCCGCGCGCAGATGTCGACGCTGCCGCGGATGAAACCGGAAACCTTCTATGATCTCGTCATCGAGGTCGCGATCATCCGCCCTGGACCAATCCAGGGCGACGCCGTCAATCCGTACCTCGAGCGCCGCGCGGGGCGGCAGGCGGTCACCTATCCCGATGAGCGCGCGCGACCGGCCCTCGAACGCACGCTCGGCGTGGTCCTCTTCCAGGAGCAGATTCTCCGTCTTGCGATGGAGCTCGGCGGATTTTCCGCGGCCGAGGCCGACGAGCTCCGCCGCGCCATCGGGTTCACCCGCTCGCCCGACCGGCTCAGCCGGATGAAGGCGAGGCTCGGCGAAGGCATGCGTCGCAACCGCGTAAGCGAGGTCGCGGTGGATTATATCCAGAACTCGCTCGCGACATTCGCGCTCTATGGCTTCCCTGAGTCGCACGCCATCAGCTTCGCCCTCATCGCTTATGCCAGTTGCTGGCTCAAGGTCCACCGGCCCGCGGTGTTCTACGCCTCGCTCCTCAACGCCCAGCCGATGGGTTTCTACTCGCCCGCCACGCTGGTGCAGGACGGGCGCCGTCGCGGCCTCCAGTTCCTGCCGGTGTGCGTGCTGGCATCGGACGACCGGTGCCGCGTCGATCGCGACGATGCCGTTCGGCTCGGGCTCGGCTCGATTCACGGCCTGCGGACCCGCGCGATCGCCTCGATCCTCGCCGCGCGCGCCGAACGGCCTTTTTCCTCGCTCGAGGATTTCCTGCACCGCACCGATCTCAACCCCGCGGAGCGTCGCGCCCTGTCCGGTGCCGGCGCCCTCAACGCCCTCGCCGGGCACCGCCGCGCCGCGCTCTGGCACGTCGAGGCCGTCCAGGAAGGTGACGATCTTTTCCGCCATGCCCCCGCGGGAGAGTCCGCGCCCGCCGACCCGCTCGAACCGATGACCCTGCTTGAGCGCGTGCGCGCCGACTACGATCATCTCTCGCTTACCGCCGGTGCCCATCCGATGAAGCTGATCCGTGACCGGCTCCCCGGCCTGATCCCGGCCGCGCGGCTGGCCGAGGTTCCCGGCGGCACGCGCGTGAGCATCGGCGGCGCCGTGATCACGCGTCAACGCCCGGGAACCGCGAAGGGGGTCTGTTTCATCACGCTCGAGGACGAAACCGGCCTGGCCAACGCCATCGTGCGCCCGGCGCTTTTTGAAAAGGCGCGCCTGGTCATCAATCTCGAGCCGGCCCTCGTCATCACCGGCCGGCTGCAAAACGAGCGCGGCGTCATTCACGTCCTGGCCGAGACCATCACCGGCCTGCCCGACCTCGGCCTGCCGGCCGGCGACAGCCACAATTATCATTAGCGCGGTCCCGATATTCTTTAGCCGCAAAAGAACACAGAGGGGATCAGGCATTCCTGTCGGGTCGCCGCTTGCGGCGACCGCGGACGGCATTGGATCTATCCTGACGGAATCCGTGAGATCGGTGAAATCCGTGGTCAAAAAAGACGGCCCGCGAAACATGCGAACGACGCGAAAAATTTCGGCGGGTAGGGATCGATGTCCTCATCGATCCGCCAGGGAATTTGCCGCAAAAAAACGCAGGGAGATCAGACAATCCTGCAGGGCCGCTCAGGGCGTCACACGATACAGGCTGAAACTCTCCCCTCCGTCGCGGTCGACGGTGGCCGCAAGCTCGGTCCTCGAACCCGGTGTTCCCGCCCACGCGGGCGCCGGATACAGGCTTCCCTCATAGAGGATAAAAAACGCGACCGCCCTTCCCTGCGCCAGTTTTCGCAAGCTGGGCAGGGTCGCCTCCAGGTCCTTCCGCTCATAAATGGTGAACGGCATCACGCCGATCCGTGCGTCACCCCACTCGGCCAGCATCAGCGCATAGCATCCTGGACGCAGTCCGCGATGGGTGAGCACCAGGCATTGCGTGCGATGGAGGTCGGCGTAAGCGGTAAGATAGTTCCGCACCGCCTGTGTGCCGCGCCCGCTCCACGGTCCGGTCACATATTGCTCGATTTCCGATTCGGGGACCGGGGCGTTCGCGGGATCCGACACGACCCGGATGTCGACCATGCCGAATCGAACCAACGCAATCGCCCCCGCGGACATGGCCAGCGGCCGCAACCGTTTCCCGCCGACGGTCGCCAGCACCACGGCCACGCCGAGCACGAGCGGCAGATGATCCGGCAGCGTGTACCGTGCATAAGGCATGGCGTAGAAAAACGAGCTGATCAGCAAATTCGCCAGCCACCCACCGGCCAGGCACCAGGCGAGCGTGCGATGCGCGGCGAGGCGCGGGATCGCCACGAGCGCAATCGCCAGAAGAAGCAGCAGCGGCCAGCCGTCGTAACCCAGATACCATCCGGTCCAGGTATCCAGGCGCGAAAGATAACCCGCCAGCCAGCCCCCGGCGGTCGGCAGAACGTGGTAGTTGCCGAGTCCGCTGCCCAGTCGAGATAAACGTCTGCCCAGACAGGCCACCGGCAGGAGCGCCCCGGCCAGCGCATAGGCCAGCCCGAAGTCGAACAGGGGTCGCGCGTCCGCCCGGCGAAGGCCGAGATGGAGAATGCCGATCCACGGCAGGGCGAAAATTGCCGAGATCTTCAGCAGGAAGGCAACCCCGAGCATCAATCCGCACGCCGGCCACGCCAGTCGGGCCGCGCCGGTGGAACGCTGCGCCGCGACCAGGAAGGCAACCGCCAGCGTGAGAGCCGCCGTGACAAACGGGTCCTGCAGCGCCAGTCGCTCATGCCACACCGCAACCGGAAGCAGCGCCCACAGCCACATGCCCCACACCGCGGCTCGCCAGCCCGCGAGGCGAGCCAGCACGAATCCGAGACCCCCGATCGTCGCGAGTCCCGCCAGCGCGGCGAGGGAGCGGGCCGCCCAGAGCAAGTTTCCCGGCAAAAATGTCGCGGGACGAAACAGCCACACCAGCAGCGGACGTCCCTGCTCCAGCGGCTGGAAAACCTCGCGAATCCGCGTATCGAGTCCGGTGAGGATGTTTGCGCCTTCGTCGACAAACGGCTCGAGGCGATCGAGATGGTGCCAGCGCAGCACGGCGGCCGCCACCAGCGGCAGTACCAGCCACAACGCGACGCGAAATCTCCGGGACGATTCCGCCGTGGGGCGCCCAGGGATTTCTTTCCTCGAATCTCCGTTGCTCACAGCCGTTCTCGCAGTATCCACCGGCGGAAGCTCACGACGATGTCGGCAAAATGGCAACCACCACGGGAGGAACTCCGGCCGGGCGTGACGGATCGGTGGGCACCACGTCGATCGTCAGGTCGGTGAGGCCCTGATCGCCCGCCGGCACGACCACGAAGGACCTTTCGTCTCCGCCCAGTTCGCCCTTGAGGGAATTCGTGCCCGATTGCAGGACGAAGCGCCAGGAATCGCCAGCGGGCACCGCCCATTGCAGCTTCACCTTTCCGGTCCACGAACGAATCCGCAATTCGCACCGGAAACCCGCCGGCGCGGGGCGAACCACGTTGCGATAGATGATTGGCGAAGGCGCCTCGCCTGGTTGGAGGGTCCGATAGGCTGCCAGACTCAGGTCGTTCGCCGCGTCCCCCCGGTCCAGAAATGTGCGTCCCATCACCCTCCCCTCGCGCCCGGCAAATTGCGACGCCGGCACCACGAGCCAGCCCGCGCTGGCATTCGCCGCCGCCTCAGCCGATGTCCCGGCAAGCGTCCGAAGCGATTCAAGCCGGGTCTTTATCCCGGGTCCAAGGCGGCTCAACCACGAGATCGGTCGGTCCGTTCCCACTGCCACCCGAAGGCTCGGGTCTTCGCCCGCCAAGCCGAGCGCCCAATTCCGCCAGTGCTGTCCGAGCGCTCCGTTTTGCCGCGGCAGCGTCCACGCCTGCCATCCGACCTGATCCCCGAGCAGCGTCGTCTCCGCGAGCGTCCCGAATCCCGAAGCCAGCAGGAAGGTCCACAGGATCGTCCGACCAAGGGCCGGCAACGCTTCCACGGCCCATGCGCCCACGACGGCCAACCATGGCGCCACGATGATCGAGTACCGGAATTCCCACGGGTGCCATTGCAGCAGCGCGTTCTCCACCAGGAGAAACAAAATGATCCCTCCGCCCCAGACGAGAGTGCATCGGGCCGGCCCGCGTCGGGATAACGCCCCGACGAGCATGCCGGCGAGCATTAGGGCAAGCGGAATGACGCCAAAGGACGCGAAATCGGGGTTGGGCACCCGGGCGCAGAGAAAATAAAAAATGTTTTCCCTGCGATCAAGGCCCTCGAATGAATACGGGTCCCGATCGGGCAGCGAGCCGGCGATGCGCTGGGCCAGCGGCGCCGTCAGGTCACGCACACCCCAGGGCTGCGAAAAGGGATCGAGCAACTGGACGGCCTCGGTGCGCAGATTCAACCCCAGCTTTTGCAGGTGTCCGGTCACCGAAAGCGACGGTCCGTAATGTTCCTGGAGGGCTTCGGCCGGTGCCGTCACACGCCCGAATTGTTGATGATTGCGGAAAAACGGCGGCCCAACAAAGGCCACCAGACCGATCAAACCGGCCGCGAACGTTGGAATCCACGCGCGCGCACGCGGTCGTGCGCGCCACGCGAGCCAGAGCACCCACAGTCCCGCCGACGGCAGCACATAGAAAATCGTTCCCTTCGCCTCGAGGGCGAAAGCAATCGCCAGCCCGGCCAGGACGCTGCCTTCCCCCCGCCGCAGCGCCACCCAGAAGAGATCGAATCCCGCCGCAAAGATGCCGGCGGCGAAAAGATCATTGTGCGCGGAAGTCCATTGCGGCGCCAGGTTGGCAAAGCCGAACGTGAGCAACGCGGCGGCCACCGAGGCGAACTTCCCCAGTCCCGAATGTCTGGCGATGCCCATGGTGGCACCCACAAGCAGAGTTCCGCCGGCAACCTGCGCCAGCGCGGTGAAGCGGAAGCCCTGTGAAAACGCACCGACCAGCCACGCGACGATCAGGTCCTGTCCGTTCGACATATAGTTCAGCCGCTGGTCGTCAAAATCAACCGCCGCAATCCGCCCGTCCTGCAGCCACTGCGCAATGCGTGGCAGGCGGTAGGTGAGCGCATCGTAGACCAGCGGTTCACCCATCGCCGCCAGCAGCGCGAGGGCCAGGGCGGTCGCTCCGAGAAGAAGCAACAGCCATCGCGATCCATCGCCGGGCCGGAATGCCGCGCGGAAATCCCCGAACAGGGACGCCAATGCGACCCGATCGGCCCCAAGCGCCCGGCGCCGGATGACGGCCACGAGAACCAAGATGAACGCATGTGCCGCCATGAAGCCCGCCGCGTTGAAGCCCCCGCATTCGCCGAGCACGGCTCCACTCGCTGCCACCACAAGCACGGAGGCAAGAAGCCACGACAATCCCGTTTCAATGATGCCGCTCGAGTGCCGGTTTCCGCTGCGAACCAGCAGCCATCCCGTTGCGGCCACGATGGCGGCATCGAGGAAAAAAGCGACCAGCGTGAACGCGTCCGCCACTTGGCCCGCCATCACAATGTCCCGGGAGCACGGCGCAAGCGAATAGCCGGACTGCTTCCCTCCCTGCCCAACAGTTCTCAATTATGACAGTTTCTTCAACTTTTCCCGGTGCGAAAATCAGTCCATTCCCGAACCGCGGGCCGCCCGGATTGTCCATACATGGTAGTCCGCCCCCACCCCCACCCCTAAACCCCGGAAGCCGCACGCGCCTGGCGGCTTCGCCTGTCCGCATGAAACCCACGTGCTTGATCCGTTCCCTATTGTTCGCGCTGACCTTCGGGTTGGGCGCTTCCGCGTCGGCTCAGTCTGACCTGATGATCTACTCCGACGCTTTGTCCGCCGGCTGGAGCAGTTGGAGTTGGGCCACAGTCGACTTCGCCAGCACCGCCTACGCGCACTCCGGCTCGACCTCGATCGCCGTCGCTGCGCCACCATGGTCGGCCCTTTCGGTGCAACACGATGCATTCGACAGCACCGGATATGGAAACATCACCTTCTGGATCAACGGCGGGAGCATCGGCGGACAAACCGTCCGGGTCTTCGGCACGCTCGATCACAACGGCTTGTCTTCCGGAGTCGGTGTGGGCCCCCTGCAGGCGAACACCTGGCAACTGGTCACGGTTCCGCTCGCCGCGCTGGGCGCCGACAACAAGGCGAATTTCACGGGATTCTGGATCCAGGAGTTCACCGGCACCGACGAGTCGGCGAATCCCTTCTATGTCGATGACGTTGTCCTGACGGGGAGCGTGCCCGTGACACCCCCACCGCCGCTCAATGGAGGCATGGCGCTTTACGATGATTCCTTTGTCAACGGCTGGCAGGATTGGAGCTGGGCCACGGTCAATTCCGGCAATCCCTCGCCGGTCAATTCGGGCTCCAGTTCGATTGCGGTGACGTCGGCGCCTTACACGGCACTGCGCTTCCACCATTCGGCGATGGACAGCAGCGACTACACCAGCCTGACGTTCTGGATCAACGGCGGCGCTGCGGGCGGCCAGATGCTGCAGGTCAATGCTCTGCTTTCCGGCACCGCCCAGCCCGGCGTGCCGCTGGGTCCGCTCGTCGCCAACACCTGGCAGCAGGTCACCATCCCGCTTTCGGCCCTCGGCGTCGCGGGCAAGCCCGATCTCACCGATTTCTGGCTCCAGGAAGTCGCCGGCGTGAACGCCCCGACTTATTACGTTGACGATGTGCGGCTCGACCTCGCGCCGCCGCCGTCCGTGGTCAACGTCACGATCAACGCCCGCAATCGCGTCCGGGAAGTGGATCCCCGGCTCTTCGGCCTCAACGCCGCCATCTGGGACGGCGCCTTCGACACCCCCACCACGCAGGGGCTGCTCAACGAAGCCTGCAATCAGGCGCTCCGCTTCCCCGGAGGCTCCGCCTCTGACCAGTATCATTGGCAGACCAACATGAGCGAAGGCCAGACCTTCACCTGGGCGACCGGGTTCGATGCGTTTGCCGACACGGCCGAGAAAACCCACGCCCAGGTTTACATCACGGCCAACTACGGAACCGGCACACCGGAGGAAGCGGCGGCCTGGGTGAAGTACTCAAACAAAACCAAGCACCACAACTTCCAGTACTGGGAAATCGGCAATGAGAACTACGGCACGTGGGAGGCCGACAGCAACACCCGGCCGAATGATCCGGTGACCTATGTCACCCGGTTCAAGGAGTACGCGCGCCAGATGAAGGCCGTCGACCATTCCATCAAAATCGGTGCGGTGCTCGTCGCCGACGAGGACAGCCAGGCCAACTATCCCGACGAGTCGGCCACCAATCCGCGAACCGGCGTCGTCCACAGCGGCTGGAGCGCCGTCATGCTGGCCGCCTTCAAGCAGGCGGGGTTCACGCCGGACTTCGTGATCTACCACCGTTACGAGCAGGCTCCTGGCGGCGAAAACGACGCCTTCCTGCTCAATTCGGCCCGGACTTGGGGCAACGATGCCGGATCCATCCGGCAAATGCTATCGGACTACCTCGGGAAGTCCGGACGCGGGGTTGAGATCGACTGCACGGAAAACAACTCGGTCTACTCGAATCCCGGCAAGCAGACGACCAGTCTCGTCAACGGCCTCTTCCTCGCCGACAGCATCGGCAACATCATGCAGACCGAATTCAATTCGTTTTTCTGGTGGGATCTCCGGAACGGCCAGGAAACCGGCAACAACAATGCGGCCTCGCTCTACGGATGGCGGAATTACGGCGATTACGGCATCGTCAACTCGAACACGCCCGCGGGACCGGCCGATCGCTATCCCACGTTCTACGTCTACAAGCTGCTGAGGTATTTTGCCCGCGGCGGTGAACACGTGGTTTCCGCCACCAGCGACTACGACGGCCTCGGTGTCTACGTCGTGCGCGATCCGCGCTCCCACCAGTTGAACGTGCTCCTCATCAACAAGCATCCGAATGCCACGCTCAACGTAAATATCACGGTAAACGGGTTCAAGGTCGGCAGCCAGGCCGTGACCTATACGTACGGCGTCCCGCAGGACAATGCGGCCCAGTCGGGCTCGGGATCCGCCGACCTCGCGGGAGGTTCAGCGACGATCACGGGCCAGAACTTCGGCTGGGCGCCGGCGCCTTACTCGGCGACGGTCCTCCAACTGACGCATCCGCACGCCCGGGATGGTGGTGACCACGGAAACGAAAGCCCTGACTGCGACGACGACAACAACTAGGGAGTTCCCTCGATCGTTTTCATTTCCATCCGGAGTCATCGCGATCGCATGCTGATTCTGTAGGGCTGCCGCTCGCGGCAGCCGCGGCCGGTGCCAGCACCGGCCCTACAGCGGCCGGATTCAGTTTTGCAGAATAGATGCGGAGTTGAACGCTGTAGATGTCGATCCAGGCAATTTGCGCGCCAGCCCATGCGGAATCGCCATCCCATCGCTTGCGAACGACGGCCATGCGTTGCCCGTGCCAACTGCGCCGGACCGGCATTTGCGATCGCATGCTGATTCTGCAGGGCTGCCGCTCGCGGCAGCCGCGGCCGGCGCCAGCGCCGCCCCTACAGGGCGGACCTCCTACCACGCGGCCTGGAAATGATATTCGCCCGAGACGAGTTCGAAGACCGGCGTTTCACCGTCCGCATGAATGCCTGAGACGCCTTCGGCCTTCGCGAGCGGATGGCCTCCTTCGGTCACCATCGCGCGCGCCGGGACCGGCAGGCGCACCGACGCCGTCGTATTCGGAGGAACGATAACGTCCCAGGTAAACGAATGGTCCGCGCGCTGCCATGCGCTGGACACCTTGCCGAATGGCGTCTCGTGCGACGCCTGCGCGGAGACCAACGTTCCGCCCGGCCGCGGTTGCAGCAGGATGTGTTTGTAGCCGGGCATCGCCGGATCGATTTCGATGCCGGCCACCACCTGATACAGCCATGCGCCAACCGCACCGTATGCATAGTGATTGAAGGAATTCATACCCTTGTCCTGAAAGCCGTTCTCCTTCGTCCACCCGTCCCAGCGCTCCCAGATCGTCGTCGCTCCCTGCGTCACCGCATAGAGCCACGAGGGCCAGTCCTTCTGCATCAGCAGCGCATACGCCAGATCGAGTTCCCCTCCGCGCGCGAGTTCGTGCAGCAGATAAGGCGTGCCGATGAATCCGGTGCTGAGCTTGTTTCCGCGATCGCGGATGTCGCGGGCCAGCGCCCGGACGAGCTTCGGGCGCAGGGCGTCGGGAACGAGGTCGAAGTGCAGCGCCAGCACATAGCTCGTCTGGGTGTTTCCGGCCACCAGACCATCGGCCGTGACAAAGCGCCGCTGAAATGCATGCGTCACGCGGTCGGCCAGTTGATCGTATTTCGACGCATCGTCGGCGCGACCGAGAGCCCGGGCCATGGCCGCGACCAACCGCGCGTCGTGGGCATAAAACGCGGTGGCGATCAGATCCTTCGGGGTGCCACCCTCGCGACGTCCGCTGCCGTCGAGCGCCAGCCAGTCACCAAAGCCCGCCCACTTCTCCAAATCCGGGTGCAACCGGATGTCATCGAGCGATTGCGCGGCCAGCGAATCAACAAACCGGCGAATTTCCTCGAAATGCTTTCCCAGCAAAGGACGGTCGCCGTAGCATTCGTAGACGGTCCAGGGACAAATCACGGCCGCGTCGGCCCAGCCCGGGCCTCCATCCGCGGGCGCGAGATCGATGTTGGGAATGACCGCGGGGACCGATCCTGAAGGCGACTGCGCGTCGGCGATGTCACGCTGCCATTTGGTGAAGAACGCCGCCACATCGCGATTCCACGCCCCGGTGCGGATGAAGGCCTGCGCGTCGCCGGTCCATCCGAGGCGCTCGTCCCGCTGCGGACAATCGGTCGGCACTTCGAAATAGTTCCCGCGCTGGCCCCACTGGATGTTGTGCTGAAGTTGATTGACGAGCGGCTCGCTGCAGGAGAAATCGCCGGCCGGCGCCATGGCGGTGTGCATGACGTGGGCGACGAGCGAATCGGCGCCGGGTGCCGTGCCCTTCGGCAGGCCGCTGATCTCGGCGTAGCGAAATCCATGGAACGTGAAACACGGCGTCCAGGTCTCGCCAGCGGGGTCACCGCGGCACGTGTAATGGTCCGTGGCGCGCGCCGTGCGCAGGTTCTCGACGTACATGTCACCCGCCGCATCGAGCATCTCCGCGAAACGAAGCTTGATCGTCGTCCCCGCGGGCGCCTTCACCCGCAGCGTGACGTTTCCGACGAGGTTCTGGCCGAAGTCGAAGATGTAGCGGTCGGTCGCCCAGTTCGGAATCTTGTGCGGGTCGCCCACCGGCTTGCGATCCTCCTCGGTCGTGACGGGCCGGTCCAGAGTTGGGGAAAGCTCGATGCCAGGATCGGAAAACACCCGCGCCGCCTGCCAGTCGCCACCGCCCGGTTTGAGACCAAGCCAGTCCGGCAATTCCTGACGCGCATCATAACTCTCTCCCATCAGCAGGTCATTTTCGAGAATCGGGCCGCCCGCGAGCTGCCACGAGCTGTCGGTCGCGATGGTCTCGCGCCGGCCGTCCGCGTAGGTCAGTTCCAGTTGCGCGAGGAGCTTCGGTCGGTCGCCGTAGACCTGGCGGCCTTTTTGCGCGACGTTGCCGCAATACCAGCCGTCGCCAAGGATTGCCCCGACGACATTGTCGCCGCCGGCGAGCAAGTCCGTCACGTCGTAGACCTGATACTGAACGCGCTTGTGCGTGTCGGTCCATCCGGGCGTGAAGTGGCCGTCGCCTACGCGCTGCCGGTTGAGATAAATTTCGTAGAGGCCGAGCGCCGTCACATAAAGACGCGCGCGCTCGGGTTTTCCGTGCAGGTTGAATTCCCGTCGCAGGTAAGGCGCCCGCGCAGGCGTGCTCCCCGCTCCTTCCCACGGCGCACCGATCCACTGCGCCGTCCAATCAGCGCGCGAAAGCAGGCCCGTCTCCCAAAAGGCACCGCCGGCCGGCGACGTCACCGGCGTTCCTTTTTCATCCCACACCGTCACCTGCCACCAGGCGCGGGTGCGCGACGCCAGCGGAGGCCCGCGATAGATCACATCGAGACTGGTGTCGCCTTCGACGCGGCCAGAGTCCCAAAGATCGGCCGGACCATCGGGCCAGCTTGAAACCTTGATCTCGTAGGCAGTCTGCGACTGTCCGCGGCGACCGGGTGTTGGTTCCACCTGCCAGGACAATGCCGGGCTCGGGTCCTGAACCCCGATGGGATTCGTGAGGTGATTGGCCGACAGGAGGACCGAAGCGAGCAAGGGTAGCATGAGAATGAAAAGGCTGGCTTGGTACCGGGCCGGGGGAAGCCGCGGAGACACGAGCATTGCCCCAATCACCATTCGGTCAACCAGCGGATTCGCCGCGCGAAGCGGCAGGCTCCGGGGTCTCAGCGGGACTCATGCCATTGAACACTCGATTGGCTCTGTGAGGCTGCGAATCAAATGGTGAGGCATGTTGTCCTCGACGCGCTTCGATTCGCGAACGTGTTGAGACCACGCGTTCCACCCTCATCTGCATGAGTCCGGCATGGCGGGCCAACCCTGGATCCGGGAGGATCTTCGCCTCAGCAATGAGAACGGGAAAGTCCTGCTCTTCTCCGGCGGAACTCACAGCAGCGGGGACAGGGGCCGGAGCGCGGCTTCGAGAAATTTGCGCCGGAACGGCCGGCGCGCAAACACGACCGGATCGATCTCCTCACAGAGGGCGAAATCCTCCTCCAGCATCCGGGCGAGCCCGGCATTATGCTCCGGGGAATGGAAGAGCAGATTGAGCTCAAAATTCAGCCGCATCGACCGGTAGTCCAGGTTGGCCGAACCCACCATCGCCCACGTGTCATCGGCCACGGTGATCTTGGCGTGATGGATGCCGGCCGAGTATTCGAATATGCGCACGCCGGTGGCCAGCAGCGGTCCATAGTAGGAATGGCCGGCGGTCACGAGAAGTGCGTGGTCGGTCTTGGCGGAAACCAGCAGCCTCACGTCGACGCCCCGGCTGGCGGCCAGTTCGAGCGCCGCGAGGACGATGTCGTCCGGGACAAAATAGCCGGTCGCGATCCATACCCGGTGACTGGCCTCGTTCAGGAGGCTGACCATGGTCTTGTTGATGGGTTCGTTGGCCCGGTCCGGACCGCCCAGCACGACGTGCGCCGGTTGCGCCGGGATGCCGGTCGAGGGCGGATAAAAAACGGGGGCCGAGATTTTTTCGCCGGTGGCAAAAAACCAGTCGTCGGCGAAGACTTCCTGCAGGATGGACGCCACCGTGCCGGTCGCCTCCACCTGCACGTCGCGCCAGTCGGCGACCCCGGCGGCGTGTCCCATGTGCTCGTCGCCGATGTTCATGCCGCCGACAAACGCGACCGTGCCATCGATAACCTGCAGCTTGCGATGGTTGCGAAGGTTCATGAAGAAGCGCAGGCGCCTCGGATCCAAGCTTTGGAACCAGGAAAATTTTCCTCCGGCCGCGGTGAACTCACCCAGCAGGCTTTCCGCGAATCCGTGGGAGCCCACCCCGTCGAGCAGCAGGCGCACGATCACGCCGCGCCGCGCCGCCTCGGTGAGCAGCCGGAGGAAACGCGCCCCCGTCTGATCATCCTGCCAGATATAGAATTCCAGATGGAGATGGTGCACCGCCGTCGCGATCCGCTGCTCCAGAGCCGGGTAGAACTCCGCGGCGTTGCGCAGGATGCGGATGTTCTCGGCCGAACTGACCGGCAGTTGGTTGATCCGGGAAAGCAGTTGCAGGAACTGGCGATCGCGCCGCGGGAGCGTGTCCAGCAACCGGGCCGTGCCGACATCGGTGGTGCTTTCCGGGGTCAACGCGCGAGAGACCCGGGCGGAGAACAGATTCCTCCGCTTGAGGCGCAGCCGCCGCAGCCGGTCGGTGCCGAACGCCAGGAAAGCCGCCGCTCCCAGCCACGGAATGAAGACGATGGCCCAAAGCCATGCGAGCGTGGCGGCGGGTCGCTTTTTCAGGAGCAGCAGGCGCGGAATGAATCCCCAGGAGGCGAAATAGCACAGCACGAGGATCGTCAGCATAGGATTCGGATCCCGGGTGGATCGAAGGATTATGACCGGGGCGGTGGCGCCCGGCCATGCAGACTAACCCTACTCGATCGCGATGGCAAAGTCCGCGCCCACGGCCGACAAATCGCGTCGGAATGATGTCCGATGCCCCATTACAATAATTGGCGATAAATAGGACATCCCCGGTCGCGGAGCGTCGCCCCCGTGCATCTTGGCCCTGACAAAGCCCTTATCGCGGTGGAGACCGTGGAACGTATCCGTGGCAGGACTACGGCCCCGTTACATCCGTCTGCCACCGCTGTCTCTTCTAATCGGCACCACCTTGAGAACCGAACCCCCATTTCCCGGATCGATTCGCGTCCTTCACCTGGAAGACTGCGCTTCCGATGCGGAACTCATCCGGGCCGCGTTGGAGGAGGAATGGCCGGCGTGTGAAATCGAGTGCGTCCAGTCCGAGAAGGATTTTGTCGAGGCGCTGCACCGCTTGAAATTCGACCTGATCCTGTCCGATTTTTCTCTCCCTGGATTCAACGGAATGTCCGCCCTGGATCTCGCCCACAAACTTCAGCCCGAGACACCCTATATCTTCCTTTCCGGCACGATTGGAGAGACCAACGCGGTCAAGGCCCTGCAGAAGGGAGCCACGGACTATGTGATCAAGGATCGTCCCGGCCGGCTGATTCCGGCGGCACGTCGGGCGATCGGTGATGCTCGGGAACGTCGGAATCGGATTCGCGTGGAGCAGGAACTCCGCGACATCCAGCAGCAATTCTTCCAGTTGGCCGAACGAAGTGGCGATGTGTTCTGGATTTCTCAACCCGAACCGCCGCGAATGCTCTATATCAGTCCCGCCTACGAGCAGGTCTGGGGCCGGCCCGCGGCCGCCTTGCTGGAAAATCCCGCGGCCTGGGAAGAGTCCATACATCCCGACGATCGGCAGCGCGTCCATGACGCGATCGTTGCCTGTCGAACGGGAACAAGGCCCGCGTTTGACGAGGAATATCGCATTCTTCGTCCGGACGGCTCCGAACGATGGGTGCTTGGCAGCGCCATTTTGCTCAAGGATGTCTCCGGCGGGCCGGTCCGAATCAGCGGAATTGCCAAGGACATCACCGACCGGAAACGGGCCGCGCGGCATATCCGGGAACAGGCGGAATACCTCGCCAAGGCGCGCGACGCGATTGTCGTCAAGAATCTCGACCACCAGATTGTGTATTGGAATCACGGGGCGGAACGGATCCTCGGATGGACTGCCGACGAGGCGCTCGGCCGGATCGGCAGCGAATTGTTCGGCGCCCGCCTGCTGGAGCAGATCGAATCCGGCACTGATCCGGCGGCGGACGACGAATGGCACCGGGACGTTCAGGTGCGCGACAAACTGGGGCGACCGCTCGATCTGGATCTGACCGTCACGCTGATCCGGGACGAGGCCGGACGACCCAAATCGTTTCTGATCATCGGCACGAACATCACCGAAAAGAAGAAACTGGAGGAACAGTTCCTGCGGGTCCAGCGGCTCGAAAGTCTCGGCATGCTGGCGGCGGGAATCGCTCACGACCTCAATAATATCCTGTCGCCGGTCCTGATGGGGGCTCCACTCCTGCGCGCCCGCCTCTTCCAATCGTCCGACCTCAGCATCCTGGGCACCATTGAACGCAGCGCCGCACGGGGAGCTGCCCTCGTGAAACAGATTCTCTCATTCGCTCACGGGACCGGCGGAGCCAAGTCCGTCATTCAAGTCCGTCACCTTTTGACCGACATCGCCGAACTGATGCTGCAGACATTCCCGAAATCCATTCGCATTGACGAGCGGAGTCCGGGCGACCTTCTGCCGGTGGTCGCCAATCCGACCCAGTTGCATCAGGTGTTGCTCAACCTGTGCGTCAATGCGCGGGATGCGATGCCGGACGGAGGCACTTTGCGTCTGCGCGCCGAAAACCGGGTGCTCGACCACGCGGCGGCGTCCTTGATTCCGGACGCGAGCGCGGGAAGTTATCTGATGGTCGAGGTGACAGATACCGGAACCGGCATTCCTCCTGAAGTTCTCGCGCGGATCTGGGATCCGTTCTTCACCACCAAGGGCGAGGGAAAGGGCACGGGCCTGGGATTGGCGACCGTGCGTGGGATTGTGGAAAACCATCAGGGCTTTGTCACGGTGGACTCGGAAGTGGGACGCGGCACGTCGTTTCGGATTTTTCTGCCTGCGGTGTTGAATTCCTCCGCGGCGGGACCGGCCACGGGCTCGGTTCATCCCTTCCTGACGCAGGGCCAGGGAGAATGCGTGCTCGTGGTCGACGATGAAAGCAATGTCCGCGATCTGATCAGAATGCTGCTGACCACGCATGGCTACCGCGTCCTGACGGCCGGTGATGCCGCGCAAGCCCTGGCGCTGGCTGGCCCGGCGATCGACGAAATCGCGCTGCTGGTCACTGATATCAACATGCCCGGAATCGCAGGCGGCGAACTGGCGCGTCGACTCGTCCAGTCAAATCCAAAGCTGAAGGTTCTTATGATGAGCGGGGCGGGCAGCGGAGTCCCCGTGGTGGGTCGGGTACTCAAGAAGCCGTTTGGGGCCGAGGAATTGTTCACCAACGTCCGGTCGGCCTTGGATCTTCCCGCCGGCAAGTCGACCCTGATGGCCTGAAGTCGAATGCGGTAACCTCCCGGTTTCCGCGCCAATCGCAGATCTGCCGAGGTTCTGGAGCGTCCGGCAGGAGAGGCCGTGGCGTCCGGAAACCGCCAATCGGACCCGACGCGCCGTTGCAGCTTCAGCGCTGGGTTTTTTTGGTTTCAGCCGCCGGCACGTCCTGCACGCAAAACGGTCCGGTGAGGTTGCCCAGTTCGCAATGGTTGCGGATGCGCTGAATTGAGGCGGCCGTCAATCGACTCTGGGCGGCCGCAAGCCGGAGGCCCGTCGTGGTGACGATGTCCAGCACTGCAACCTGCTTCGCCTTCAACTCCTCCGCCGGGACCATGAGGAACTGCGACGGGGAGCCCGCATCCTGGACGATGCAGTCGGGAAACTGTTCAAAACTGGCGGCCAGCAGCTCGGGGTCATACACGCCCCGTCGTGCCTCCATTTTTTCGCGGGCCGCGGAATCGGCGATGCCGTCAACCTCGAGCCAGGCGCGGTCCGTGAAGATTTTTAGGATGCGCGCGCCAACGGGAATCATGTCCCCCTTGCTCGGATTTGCCGGCAGACCCGAACCGTCAAAATGTTTCCACTGGTAGCGGATGATGTCGGCCACCCGGGCGAGGCGCGGAACGGCCTCGATCATTTGCGCGGAAATCTCCGGAATCTTGTCGACCAGCGCCTGTTCGGCCGGGCTAAGTTTTTCGCGGGCGGTGAGCTTCGTCACCACACCGGGCGGAAGCGTCGCCATCCCGATCCGCGCCAGGCCGGCCGCCATCTCCATCTCCCATGGCATCGGCAGGTTAAGCGCCTCGGCAAAGCGGCGCACCGTGCGCTGCAGGCGGAGGCTCATCTCGAACAAGGCCGGGGCGCTCGCGGAAAAAAGCTCGAGCAGCAGATTGACGCTCTGGCGCAGCGTGGTTTCCAGCAGTTCGTGTTCCATCTCCGCCCGCTCGTGATGCCGGACGGCGAGCTCGACCGTCGCCAGCAGCTCGGCCGGCTGGATGATTTTTGGCAGCACCCGGAAACAGTGACTGACATTGGCCGCCGAAAGCGCGACCCGGCGGGTCGCGTCGCCCGTCAGAAGGATGCGCGTGGAAAGCGGGCGATGCATCTCGCACTTCGTGAAAAACTCCACGCCGTTCATCCCGGGCATGTGCATGTCCGAGATCACGACGGCGTACGAACGCCGCCCCAGAAGCAATTGCAGGCCCTCGGTGCCATTGCTCGCGGCGTCCACGTCATAGCTTTCTTCCAGCAGTGCACGAAGGTTCTGCAGATAGTCGGCACCGTCGTCGAGAATGAGAATTCGGGCTCGCATGGAATGTCGTTCACCGGGCGGCGACGACCACCACATCTAGGCCGGGCTCGGCCCGCGGCGCAATCCCGCATTGCTGCCCGATTGGCGATCGCCTTCGGACGACGGGAAGACTGGGAATCCGTTCCTGTTCTGGTCGGAGCCCGCTTGAACCCGACGGCATCGACCACGGCCAGACTCCATCACGTTACCTTGGCGCCCCGGGTTCCGGACAGAAAATAGGTGTTCATTGGACCGCGTCCCCGGAGTTCGATGACGCCCCGGGAGGTGAAATCGAATCGATCCTTGAGGCGCTCGTAAACCGTATCGCTCACCTGCACCCGGCCCGGCATGCCGTGCGACTCGAGCCGGCTCGCCGTATTCACCGTGTCTCCCCAGACGTCGTAGATGAACTTGCGGATGCCGATGACCCCGGCGATCACACTGCCCGTGTGCAGTCCAATGCGCAGGTCCAGGCCACCGGAGATGAAGTTGGTGGCGCGGACCCGCTCCAGCATCTCGAGGGCGAAGGTTGCCATTGCGGCGAGGTGATCGGGATGGGGATCGGGCAGTCCACCCGCGACCATGTAGGAGTCACCGATGGTCTTGATCTTCTCGAGGCCGTGGCGTTCGGCCAGTTGGTCGAAGCCCGAGAAGATGCCGTTCAGCATTTCGAGCAATTGGACCGGCGTCAGGCGCGCCGAATAGGGAGTGAAACCCACGAGGTCGGCGAACAGCACGGAGACATCATCAAACCGTTCCGCAATGATCCCGGTCTGCTTTTTCAGTTTTTCGGCGATGGGTGCGGGCAGGATGTTAAGCAGAAGCCGCTCGTTTTCGCGGTGCAGGTGGTCCAGCGAAAGATGAGTGTGGACGCGCGCCAGTAGTTCATGCGCATGAAATGGCTTCGCCACGTAATCGACGGCGCCGGTCTCGAATCCACGGACAATGTCCGCGGTCTCGGTTCGGGCGGTGAGGAAAATCACCGGGATGTTGCGCCATTCGCTGTCAGCCTTGATGCGCCGGCACGTCTCGAATCCGTCGATGCCTCCCATCATGATGTCGAGCAGGATCAGATCGGGTCGAACGCGTCCAAGCAGTTCCAATCCCTGTTCGCCGCTGGTGGCGATACTGGTCTGATACCCTTTGTCCCGGAGGATGGACGACAGCGTCGCAATGTTGGCCGGTTCGTCTTCGATCAGCAGGATGCGCGAATTCATGATTCGGCCCGGTCAGGTTTTGGTCTCTGGAGCGGCGGAGTGCAAGAGCGGGAGTGCGTCGGTAAAAGCATAGGCCTTGATGTGGCCGTGAAACACCGCCCATTCCGCCTCGCCGAAGAGCGGACGCAGCAACGCCTGATTGGCCGCCACAAAGTCGACGGTGCTGCCATCAAAATCGGCCAGCAGTGCGGCCAGCCGCATGGCGGCGGCAAGGCTGGCAGCTGGATCGTGGTCCACCGACGGGAGCGGCACGGCCTCCGGCGGCAGTGCCGCCCGCAATCCTGCGACCACGGGATCCAGGCTGGCCGCAAGCGGTCGCAGCGATGATTCGACCATTTCGCCGGATGCCCGTTCGCGCAGGAGTTTTTCGACTCCCGCCGCGGCGGACTGGACCGACTTCACGCCGAGGTTGCCGGCGACGCCCCTCAAGGTGTGCGCGAGGCGTTCCGCCGTGGCGGTGTCACCGGCGGCCAGGGCGGTCGAGATCCGGCCTACCGTCTCGGATTGCTGCTCCGAGAACTGGCGGAGCAATTTGACATAAAGCTTCCGGTTTCCCGCCACGCGGGCAAGTCCGTCGGCGGTGTCGAGTCCGGGAACGGCGGGCAACTCGGCGGCTTGCGCCTCGGGTGCGCTGGACGGGACGGTGTCGGTCCGTCCGGAGCGGCTGAACGGAGCCAGCGTGGCGAAGAGCACCGCCGGCTCGATCGGCTTGGAGATGTGTCCGTTCATGCCTTTTGCCAGACACGCGTCGCGTTCCTCCACGGTCACGTGGGCCGTCATCGCAATGATGGGCACGGTGGCAAATCGAGGATCGGAGCGGATTCGCGCCGTTGCCTGGTAGCCGTCCATCACCGGCATCTGGAGATCCATCAGCACCACATCGAAAGGAGGCGGCACCGGTCCGCCGCTGAGATGGTCGAGGGCCTCGCCGCCGTGGTTGGCCACGGTCACGCTCGCGCCTACTCCCTCGAGCAGTTCCACGGCGATCTGCTGGTTTATGTCGTTGTCCTCGACGAGCAGGATGCGCAGACCGCCCAGGGCAATGCCTTCACCCTTCGCATCCGCGACAGCCGCCTCGGGCTCGGCTTCGTCCAGGAAGGCGCTGATGAGCGAATCCACGACCATCGACCTGGTGACGGGCTTGACGAGAAAGCCATCCAGTTGGAGGCGCTCGGCCTCATCGCGCACCTCCTCGCGACCAAAGGCAGTGACCATGATGATGGCCGGCCGGTGGCGGAGCGATGCATCTTCCTTGATGGCGCGGGCCGCCTGCAGGCCGTCCATACCTGGCATGCGCCAATCCATGAACACAACATCGTATGGACCTGAACTGTCGCTCTGCCGGATGGCCGAGATCGCCTCGGCACCAGAGGCGACCGAATCAACCTGCTTTACAAGGTCCTTCAGCAGGCCGTCGACGATCTCGCGGGCGGCGGCATTATCGTCCACGATCAGGGCCCGCAGGCGCGTCAGTTTTTCGGGGATGATCTTGCGGCCTCCGCCCTGGGTGCCGACGCCGGTCCACACCGTGAAAGTGAACGTGGTTCCCTTTCCGGGCTGGCTGTCGAACCAGATCTGGCCACCCATCAGTTCGACCAGCCGCCGGCAGATCGTCAGGCCCAATCCGGTGCCGCCGTGTTTCCGGGTGGTGGACATGTCGGCCTGCGTGAACGGCTGGAAAAGCCTCGCGGACTGCTCGGTGGTCATGCCGATGCCGGTATCGCTCACCGCAAAACGCAACTGACACTTTTCCCCCGTGCGTTCCGTCAGTTCGACCGTCAGCCTGACCTCGCCCTTTTCGGTGAACTTGATCGAGTTGTTGACAAGATTGGTAAGCACCTGGCCCAACCGCAGGGGGTCGCCAACCAGCGAGGACGGCAGGCCCGGAGTGATTTGTGCGAGAAACTCGAGGCCCTTCTCGTTCGCTTTTTGGGCCGTGACGGTCGTAACGGTGCTGATGACGTCATCGAGCTTGAAATCCACACTTTCGAGGTCGAGGCGTCCGGCCTCGATCTTGGAGAAATCGAGGATATCGTTGATCACGGCCAGCAGGGAGGTGCCGGCGTTGTGCACCTTGTTGACGTAGTCGCGCTGCTTGGCGTTGAGCGGAGTCTTCAGCGCCAGGTAGGACAGACCGATGATCGCGTTCATCGGCGTGCGGATCTCATGGCTCATGTTCGCGAGGAACATGGATTTCATCTGCGTGGCTTCCTCGGCCTTCTGCTTCGCCCGGTTCAGCTCGTCCTGCATCAACTTGATCTCGGTGATATCCTGATAAACCCCGTACATCTGGCGCGCGTTGCCGTCCGGACCGCGCTCCAGCGATCCCGCGGCGTGCAGCCAAACAATCTGTCCATCCCCGGGACGTCTGTACGGATAAATGGCGTCATAACCCTTTGTCTTCCCATCGATGGCATCCTGGTACCGTTGGGCGGTTTGCTTGGCGAGTTCCGGGTCCGCCTCGATCAACCGCGAAAACCACTCGTTCTGCAGATGATAACGCCCGTCCGGCTTGATCTCCTCGCCGGCAATTTTCGCCGCGCGTTCGGATTGATAGTAATAGTCGGGATCGCTGTAATCCACCTTCCAGTAACCGCTCTTGGTCAACTCCAGCGCGATGTCGGAAAGGAAATTGGCCTGGCGCAGGGCCTGCTCCGCCTGATTGCGTTCCGTGATGTCGCGGATGGACAAGGCCACCTGCCTGCCGCCGCTGGCCTGCTCCGGCAAGGCGCTCAGGCCGATCTCCACGGAAAATATCGTGCCGTCCTTGCGCTGGGCGACCTGCTTGCGCACGGCGTCGATGGTGCGGGTCCCCAAGGCTTCGTAGTATTTCTTCCACAGATCGGGGTCATTGGTCCGCTCGGCCGGCGGCACGAGCATATCCACCCTCTGCCCGATAAGTTCGTCACGCGAGTAGCCGAACAGTTTTTCGCACTGGGCGTTGACCAGGCGCATCCGGCTTTCCATGTCCACGACCATCAGGCCGTCGGGCGCCTGCTCCAGCACACCGCGGAAAAATTGTTCGGCTTCCCGCAATTGACGCTCGCCCTCCTTGATCGTCAGTTCGGCGAGCTTCGCCTCGGTGATGTCCTGGTTCACGCCGAAAAACTCCCTGGGCCGTCCGTCGGCGTCGCGCAGCACATGACCGGATGACCGCAGCCAGATCACGCGGCCATCGAGCGGCCGCTTGAACGCATAGGTGGCTTCGTACCGGGGGATGCGGCCGGCCACGGCGGCTTCGAACGCGATCGACACGGTCTCCGCCGCGGCCGCGTCGCCGAGCCGGACCTGCCGCTCCCAATCGGCCAGGCGGTAGCGGAAGTTCGGGACGGGTTCCTGGCCGAGCAGCCGGGCGCCCCGCTCGGACGAGTAATACCATTCGGGTTCGTCGAACGAGACGCGCCAGTAGTTCGTTTTTGTGAGGTCCAGCGCGGTATCGGACAGCAGATTGATCTGCCTCAACTCGGCCTGCTGGAGCTTGCGATCCGTGATATCGAGGAGCCAGCCGAGGATGCCTCTCTTTCCGTCGAACGTGATCGGCAGATAGGTGGCGAGCATGTCCCGCACCCGGTGCTCGCGATCATACATCTGGATCTCCAGGTCGATTGCCGGCCGGCCGGCGTTGAGTTCCGCTTCAATCGGGGCCCGTTCCTCCGGGTGAACGTAGAGATCGGGGGTGGAGTCACCCGGTCGGGCGCCAAACGTTTCGACAAACTTCGGATTGGCAAAGTGCAACCGGCCTTCCGTGGAGAACGCGATGTTGATCGGACTCTGATCGAGGATGTATTGGAGCCGTTGCTCGCTTTGGGTGAGCTGTTCGCGTTGGGCGGAAAGCTCGGCGGCTTGCGCTTCCAGCCGGCTCGCCTGATTCCTGGTCTGGTCGAGCAACTGCCGGGACTGGGCTGCGCCTTGCTTGAGCACGTCGACCGAGCGGGCGAGGCTGCCGGTCTCGTCCGGTGCGTCCACATATGGCACGGGCTTGTCGTAGTCGCCGGCGGCGATCGTCCGGACCGAGCCTTCGAGCGACCGGATCGGGGTGACGATCCGCCGAAAGGTCGCGAATCCGAGCGCGGCGGTGACGAAAATGGCAGCCAGGCCCGCCACCAACAGGCGCGTGCGCACCGCATTGGTGACCGCAACCATGGTGGCACCGGCCTCCTCCGCCACCCGCTCATTATGGTGGATCCAGTCGTCAGAGGCCCGGTGGAGGCGATCCGCGACATCGCGCATTCTTCCGCCCAGCCGCGCATAGGCCTCGGCGGTCTGCCCGCGGTCCGCCTCACCCATCGCCAGCCGGGCCCCGGCCGTGTATTCCTTGACCAGCCGGCGGAAAGTTTCGAGCAGCCGGCGATCGTGATCCTCCACCACCAGGTCGCGAGCGTATTGGTCGAACAACCGGTCCATCTCCGCTTCCGTGTTTTGAAAATGGGCCGCCAGGGCCTCGCGCTGGCCCGGGACGGTCGCGACGATGTAATCCCGGGCGTCGATCCGCAATTCACCGTATGCCCGGGTCACCTTGCCGATGATCGCAAGGGTCGGAACCTGGATGTCAGCCATGTCCTGTCCGCGGTCTTCAATCGCGAGGAGTTGCAGACGGACGAAGACGGCCAGCCCAGTCAGCACCACCAGCGGCACGGCGAGCAGGAGGGCGAGACGCTTGGCGATGTTCATGTGCGGCCGTTTCGGACGACGTCGGGGCATCGCATGTTTGCCCGCGCACCCCGGCGCGGCAAACGGATTCTCGGTGCCGGTGAATTGCCGTGACGCACGCACACGCCCCTGCTTGGCTGACGACGGGCCGCCCGTCATCGATACCACCATGACCTCCACCCCGCAAAAGCGCCCGTGTCTCCTGCTGGTTGACGACACCCCGGAGAACATCTCCATCCTCGTTGAATTGCTGCAGGGTGACTACGATCTCAAGGTCGCCACCCGCGGCGCGCAGGCGTTGAAGATCTGTGAACAGTCGCCGCACATCGACCTGATTCTGCTCGATGTGATGATGCCCGAGATGGATGGATACGACGTGTGCCGGCAACTGCGGGCGGTGGAGGCCACCCGCAACACGCCGGTCATTTTTCTCACGGCCAGAACCGACGTGCAGGATGTGGTCCGCGGCTTCGACATCGGCGCCAACGATTTCGTTTCGAAACCCGTTCGCATCCAGGAGCTCCTCGCCCGGGTGCGCACCCATCTGCTCATCCGCTCCCAGCAGCGCGAGATCGAGGAGAAGAACACCGAGATGAAGGAAATGCTCCAGATGGTCTGCCATGACCTGGCCAACCACTTTGCCGTCCTCAACATCTCGCTCGAACTGGCCCAGACGCGGAAGGACATGGGCATGGACCGGTTGCTGCCGCCCATGGCGTCTGCGATCCGGAACGGCATCGGGCTCACCAACCTGATCCGGGACATGCGCATGTCGGAGGACAAGGGCCTGACGCTGGCGCCGGTTCCGCTGCGGGACGCGGTGAACGAGACCCTTGGCCTGGTCGACCAGCGGGTCCGGGACAAGAAACTCCGCATCGTGCAGGAGGTGCCGGATGTCGGCGTGATCGCCGAGCGCGTGGCCCTGGTCAATTCCGTGCTCGGCAACGTGCTGTCCAACGCCATCAAGTTTTCCCACCCCGGCGGCACCATCGAAATCACCTCGCAGACCGGCGACGGTGAAATCCGGCTGGGCATTCGCGACCACGGCATCGGCATGCCCGCCGATGTGCTGGCCCACCTCTTCGATTTCACGAAGAGCCACAGCCGCAAGGGCACGGCCGGCGAGAAGGGCACGGGTTACGGCATGCCGCTGATGCGGAAATTCGTCGCGCTCTTCGGCGGCAGAGTCGAGGTCGTTTCGCGCGACGTGGCGGACCATCCGGTGGACCACGGCACCGAGTTCACGATCCGCCTCAAACTGGCTCCGGCCTGAGCCCCCGCGCCCAATCGCCGGTGATGACCGTGAGGGGCGCCGTCGGCCGTGCGACGCGTTCCGTCAGCAGGAGGAATCTGATGCGGGTGCCGGATCAGCGGCCGGAAGCTCGAACCAAAAACGGCTGCCCGCGCCGGGCTGGCTTTCGACTCCCACGCTCCCGCCCAGTTTCTCGGCGATTCGTCGCACGATCGACAAGCCGAGGCCGTGCCCCTTCACCCGCGTTTCGGTGACCCGCGAGAATTGCTGAAACAACTGGGCCTGCTGACCGGCAGTGAGGCCCGCGCCGTTGTCCTGCACCCAGAAGCGCACGCAGTGGCGCTCCGCCAGCGAATCGGCGCCCATCCGCACGACGGGCGGCGAGCCGCCGTATTTGAGGGCGTTGCTCAGGTAGTTGGTCCAGATCTCGACCACCCATGGGGCATGGCCGAGCGCCACGGGCCATTCCGTGGGCCGGTCGATCTGCGCACCGCTTTTCTGGAGCAGGTGCGCCACGCGCTCGACGGTCTCCTGAATCACGCCCGCCATCTCGATCGGCAATGACTTGACGGACTGGCGCCCCACCCCCGCGAGCACGAGCAACTCCTCCACGATGGTATTCAGGCGGACGATGCTGGTTTCGAGTTCCTGGACATGGGAAAGTTTCTTTTCCTCGGTGGTCGTGCGCCAGGAATGCTGCAGCAGCCCCACGCGCATCAACAGGGTGGCAATGGGATTCTTCAGGTCGTGGGCCACCGTGTGCGCGAAGGCATCCAGTTCGTCGAGCAACGCCTTTTTTTCCAGGCGGGCCCGGATGGAACTCATCACCTGGTCCTCGGTGAACGGTTTCACGATGAAATCGTCGGCGCCGAGATCCATGCCCTGGCGCATGCGTTCGGGCTCGACCGAGGCGGAACAAATGATCACGGGGATCGAGCGGGTGCGGTCATCGGCCCTGAGCCGCTCAATCAGCTCGAATCCGTCGAGACCCGGCATGTGGAGATCGGTCAGGATGACGTCGGCGCCGTCGCGCTGGGCGAGCGCGAGCCCGTCGGTGCCGTTCGTGGCAAAACTGACGGCGCATCCGTTCAGCTCCAGCAAGTCGATCATCGTGGCGCGGATCGCGGGATCGTCCTCAATCACGAGGATGCGGGCGTTGGCGGCGGGTATCATGGAAAGGCGCGGATTGGGTCAACTGAACGGCGAGGTGGACGATGCGATCGGCTGTGTCAGCGGAATGGTCACCCGGAAGCTTGCGCCCCGGGCCGCATCGAGCAACTCGATCCGGCCGCCCATCAGTTCCGTGTAACGCTTGACGATGTTGAGACCGAGGCCGGTGCCGCCAATCTGGCCGACATTGCTGCCCCGCATGAAGGGTTCGAAGATCCGCTCGCGTTCCTTCTGGGGGACGCCGATGCCCTCGTCCGCGATGGTGACGATGAATTGGGTGGCGGCGATTTCCAGCGTGAGATTGATCGGGCTGCCCGCCGGCGAATAGCGCATCGCATTGCCCAGCAGGTTGGAGACGATGTGGTGCAACAGGTTGGTGTCCGCCGGCACGGTCTCGGGCCCGCCGGACAGTTGAAAGGAAACCGGATGCTGGCCGCGGTCGGCCGTTTCGGCCTCCTGCACGATGTCCCGCAGGAAGCGCCCGACATCCACGCTCATGCGTTTGACCGCCACCCGGCCGGAATCCGCCCGGCTCAGGCTGAGCACATTGCCGATGATCGCGGCCAGGCGGGCCAGCGACTGCCGGGTCCGGCTCAAGAGCTCTGTTCTCTTCTGCTCGGCGAGGTGGGGAAGGTGTTTTTCCAGCAACTCCAGGCTGCCCATCGCCGCCGCCAGCGGCGTGCGGAATTCGTGCGACGCCACGGAAACAAACCGTGACTTCATCTCGGAGAGCTGCCTCTCCCGGTCCAGATTGGCGAGCATGTCGCGCTCGACCTTCTTGCGGGTCGTGACGTCGCCCAGCAGAAGCAGCACGCGGGTGGCGCTGATGGCGGTCGCGCGGGCCTCGATGGTCACCACCCGGCCGTCCTGCGTGAAATCAAAATCCTGCAGAACGGTTCCGGCGCCAGCCAGCGCCGCCGCCAGCATCCGCTGAATGAGATCGTCCATGGCCGGATCCCGGCCGAGCCATTTGGCATCGTCGGAGCAGCGGGCGATCGGAGCGGGCCGGGCGGATGGCGGAGGCAGGTGGGAAAAGACGACGGTGCCCGCGGCGTCGCACAGCAGGACGGTATCGGGGATCGAGTCGAGCAGACCCCGAATCTCTGCCGTGGCCGACGTCACGCGCTCCTCGAGCTCGGCATTGAAGCGCAGCAGCGTCTCGCGGGCCTGTTTGCGCTCGGTGATGTCGCGCGTGATGCCGAGCAGATGGGTTGGCCGGCCCGAGGCGTCGCGCAATAACGAGGCCACCACCTCCGTCGGCACGAGACGGCCGTCCTTGTGTCTCTGGTCAATCTCCAGATTGAAGTTGCGCCGGCTGGTGGCGTCGGCGGCCGAGAACTCCTTTTCCAGGGCATCGGACACCCGCTGGGCGGCGTCCGCCGGCAACGAATAAGTCAGGGGATGCCCCATCAGTTCCTCCGGACGGTAACCCCGTTGTGCAAAAACCGACGGACTGACGTAGCTGAAACCATCAGCCGACAAGTCATAGAGCCAGATGACGTCCGAGGTGTTCTCCGCGATCAGCCGGTAACGCTCCTCGCTCACCCGCAATTCGGCCTCGGCCCGTTTGCGCTCGGAGATGTCACGATTGACGCTCAGCAGCATCGCGGCCTGACCGCCGGCATCCACGAGGATCGTCGACGAATTTTCGGCCGGCCTGAAACCGCCGTCCCGATGGATCATTTCCAGCTCGTAGCGTTTGTGTCGTTGGGTCAGGTCGCCCGCATTGAAGGCGGCGACCCGAGCCTGGATCGTCGTCCGCAGGTCGTCGGCGAGGCGGACAAAATCCCCGACTTTCCGACCGATGGCCTCCGCCGGCCGCCAGCCAAGGGCGGCTTCAATTGACGGACTGACGTAGGTGAAGACGCCGCTCCGCAGGTCGGTGAGCCAGATGACGTCCGACGTGTTTTGGGCGATGAGCCGGTACCGTTCCTCGGTTGCGTGCAGTGCCTCCTCCGCGCGTTTGCGCTCGGTGATGTCCCGGATGATGGAGAAATAATGCGGGCGGGCGTCGATTTCGACATGACTGACGCTGACCTCGACGGGAAAGATCGTGCCGTCCCTGCGTCGTTGTTCGGTTTCAAAAGTGTCCCCTGCCTGTTGACGCACCCGGGAGGAGACTTCTTCGAAATCCACCCGGCTGTCCGTCGAGCGCAGGTCGCGCACATGCATCCGGCACAGTTCCTCGGCCGACCATCCGTAGGTGTCCACGGCGCACTGGTTGACCTCGATGATCCGGAAGTTGGCACTGAGGATGAGCATCACATCCCGCGCGTGCCCCATGACGGCGCCCAGGCGCGCCGCCGTCCGCTTTTGCGCCAGTTCGGCGACGATGCGCTCGCGGTACAGATCAAACTGCCGATGCCGCAGTCGCCGGGTGAGGAAAAAACCCACACCGCCAAACACCGCCAGGGTCCCGCCCACGACCTGCCAGGCGCTTCTCCGCAACGGGGCATAGATCTCGCTGGCATCCACCCGGCAGGTAAGGAGCCAGTCGGTTCCCGGGATCATGCGCCCCAGGCCAATGATGGGAATGCCGCGCACGTCCGTGCCCTCGAGCACGGAGGTGTCGCCGGCGGCGACGCGGGCGATAAGGAGGCCGGAATCATCCAGGTTCCGCACCTGGCTGAACGGCCGTCGATTGGCATCGTTCAAGCCCGCCTGCGCGCGGAGACCGCCAAGCGAATAGAGGCGGTTGCCCTCCCGCCGCCAAAGCACAAACTGGCCGGTTTGGTTGCCGTGGGGCCAGACCTGCAGCACGCTGAGGATGGACGCGCCGGGTTTGGTTTGGAGCAACACGGCGCCAATCGGGCCGTGGCCCGCCGGCCCAGGCAACGGCGATAGAAAGTCCAGGCCCAGCTCACCGGCCTCGTTGACCGTCGGAGGCAATGTCAGAACATCCGCCCCGCCAGCCGCGATCGTCCGGAGTTGCGCGCCCAGGTACGAAGCGCCCGGTGTGCTCCCGCCGGATCCTGCCAGCATGGGAGTCATCGTCTTGTCCAGGAGAACGACGCGATCGTAGTCGTAGATGCGGGCAAACGATTTCAACCACCGCTCGAGCTTCTCACGGCGATCGGGACCGACGTGTCCGTCTCGCAGGCTCTCGAGAATCTGCGGCAGATCGGGGATGCTCGCCAAAGCCCGGGCGTCACCCATTCGTTCCTGGCGCCACGCGGTCAGTTGGTCCGCCTTCAACTCCGCGGCGACCTGCAACTCGGCTCCGATCTGGCGCCGGAGCTGCCCGGTCTGGACCCGCAGATACGCCACGATGCCGGCGAGGATGACCACGGTGGCCAGCCCCAGGACGCCGAAGGCCGTGCGGTCGTCGCGCAGCAGCGGAGGCAGATCCTCCGCCTCGTAAACGCCGAAGAACAGCCGGCGCAGGCGCCCGGTGTGGCTCACCGAGAGGAGCAGGGCGCAGTTGAAAACGCAAAAATCGAGCGCCGTAACGACACCCATTTTCAGCAGTTCGGTCCTGGAAAAAATGGGGTTACCGGCGCCGGCGGAGAGCACACTGAGGAAACACAGCAGGGCAACGACGACCGCCACCGTCACCCCGGTTTCCTTCAGCCAGGGCAGATGGGACTCCCTGAGCGTCAGGGCCCACAGGCTGAAAGCCGAAAGGATCATCAGCACCGCCGTGACCCGCTGCATCTGTATGACCTCCCCGGAGACCGGGCCGGCGGAATTCAGCCACGCCTCCCAGGACACGAACTGTCCCGCGGTCCGCCCAATGAACACATGCAGTCCGCCAGCCGCCACGAGGGCGGCCGCGGCCCAGACCGTGAGCTGCGTCCAGCGCGTCTCGGCGAAGAGCAGCCGGAGCATCAGCGCGCCGCCCAGAAGTGCAAAGGCCGCTGCCGTCGAAACCGCCTCGAAACCGTGAGAGTTGTTTTTCGCGAGCCATGCCGCGCTGACCATGCGCCAGATGGCCAAATTGGTCAGGGCCAGCAGGAGTGCTGCGCCCGCAAGGGCAACTGCGACCCGCCGCATCCCGGCGGGAGGCCGTGCAGTATCACCATCGGCTGCTGGCATGGTCGGCACCGCGAAGGGAAGGAGTGGGCGCATCTTCGCCTGGCTGGGTCGAAAGGCAACCTTTACGTCAGCGCCACCGGACCGTCCGCCTCACGCCGGCCCGTCACCGCGGCGAAAATCATGCCGCCATGGATACAATCTGAAACACGCCCATCGACTCGGCACCACGGATGCATGCGCCGGACAAATCGGACCGCCCATCCGATATTAAACAAGACCTCGCGGATCGCGGCACACGATTGCCGAAGACCCGGATGATCTTGCGCGGGGACTCGGCGAGGTCCTCTTTAACCGGAAATGACATCGAGGTAGGCGGCCAACGGAGGGGTTTTCTGCCTTTGACTGGCCTTGTCCTGTATAATTACCCTCGGCCCGATCTCGTCGCAGGCCGCCGACTCCCTGAATACCCGCAACCGTCAGATTCATCGCTTGTCCTCCCCCGCTCCCGCCCGCTCCGCGGTTGCCCGGCGGCTTTGTCTGCTGGCCTTGGCCTGGCTGCTGCCGGCGACGGCGCCGGCGGTCACCCACGCGATGCTGCTCACGGACTCTAAGATGAATGCCAAGCGTTTCGCGAACTACTTCGAGGATTTCCATTTTGAATTTCATCCGGAGGTGCAGCCGGTCGACCAGTTTCTCGGCACCGAGCGCGGGGATTGCGACGACTATGCCATCCTGGCCGACGAGGTTCTGCGCCACCGGAATTTCACCACCACGCTCGTTCACATCCGCCTCGCGGGCATGGTCGCGCATGCGGTGTGCTACGTCGAGCAGGACCGCGCCTACCTCGACTACAACAATCGCAACGTGTTCTTCACGCTCAGTCGGTGCCGCCCCTCGCTGCGCGAAATCGCGGAGATGGTGGCGGATTCGCTCGACTCGAACTGGACCTCGGCTTCCGCCTTCACCTATTCGTATGATACCGGCCAGAAGCAGATGATCCGGACCATCGCGAAGGTCGATCCTCCGGGCCAGGATGATCTGCTCGTCGGTCCCGGAAATTCCCGCCTGCTGGTCCAATGAGTTCTCCGCGCCCCAAGGTTCCCTCCGACCGGATTTTTCGCCGGGTGCTCGCGTTCTTCCTCCTCGTCTTCGCGGTGCTTGGTCTCGTGGTTACGATGGCCCTGCGCAATCTCGGCCGGGCGCAGGCCGCGAGCGAATGGGTCAATCACACGCATGCGGTCCGGGCCGAAGCCGCCGACATCCTGTCGTCCCTGAACGCGGCCGAGGCCGCCCTGCGGACCTTCCTCGTCACCGACGACCCGCGTGATCAGGCCGACTACCGGGTGGCGTTCTCCGATCTGGCCGAACACGTCGACGTCGCCAAGGCGCTGACCCGCTCCGCGCCCGACCAGTACCAGCAGATCACCCAGTTGGAGGACCTCGTGGCGAAGCGCGCGGATCTCGCCCGCGAGATCATTCGTGTCCGGCAAAAAGGCTCGCCCGCCGAGCTCCAGTCCCTCCTCGCGTCCGATGCCGGCGGCGTCGCCGTCCACGAGATTGCCCGCCGGGTCGAACGGTTTCGCGCGGAGCAGGCCGACCTGCTGAACGAGCGCGACCGCATTTCCTTTCTCCAGGCTCACACGACCCGCTGGACCGTTCTGGCCGGACTCGTGCTCGACCTGCTGCTGCTGGCGGGAGCTGCCTGGCTGATCCGCGACGACCTGCGGGCGCGCCAGCAGGCCGGCGATGCGCTGCGGGAAGCCAACGAGCAACTCGAGGCCCGGGTGCAGGCGCGCACGGCTGAACTCACCGCGGCCAACCAGTCCCTGAAGGCCGGCGCCCTGGAGGACCGCTGGGCCCGGCAGGCGCTGGAACACCAGCTTCGCTACAATCAGTTGATCATCGATTCCATCGCCGAGCTGGCCATTGTGGTCACCCGCATGCTCAACGTGTCGCGCATCAATCCCGCCGTCGAGCGCCTGACCGGCTGGGAGGCGGCCGACATGGTTGACCGTCCGCTGGGCAACTTCGTGGAACTCGTCGCCGGACCCGGCGCCGCGGACCCGCTCGCGCGGGCGTTGAAAGACGGACACGACCTGCAGCACCAGCCGGCCACGATCGCCGACAAATCCGGCCGACGCCATCCGCTCGAACTCAGCTTCTTCCCGCTGCGCGACGGCAACAAGGTGGTTGGCGGCGTTGTCACACTACGGACCCGCCCGCCGGTCGTCTGAACCTCACCACTTCCCCCATCCGACCATGCCGGAGCCCAAGCACATCCTGATCGTCGATGACGAGCCCTCCATCCGCGAAATCCTGTGCGGGGCCCTGGAAATGTCGGGTTACCGGGTCAGCCAGGCCGAGTCACCCGCCGCCGCCAAGCGGATCGTGGCGGAAGGGCTCCCCGATCTCATCATCACCGACCTCCAATTGGAATATTCCGATGGCCTCGAACTGATCAGCGAGATCAAGGTCCAGCATCCCAACGTGCCCACGCTGCTGCTGACCGGCGTGTGGTTTGATGAAAAGGCGATCGAGGAACGCATCCTGAAGCGGGTGTCATCCTACATCGTCAAGACGGCGCCGCTGAAGACGGTCCTCGCCGAGATCGGGCGATTGCTCGCGACGTAGGTTTTCTCAGACCGGCGGATTTCGCCTTCCCAACTGGATGGACGACGTCAGACCCGAGTCGCCCCAACTTGACGGGTCGTGAATTCGCGTCGGCCAACCCACGCGGACATCGGGCGCTTCGAGCGACCAGGTTCCCGTCCTGCGGCCCTCGCTCTATTGTAGCCGGGTCCCCGGGACCCGGACGGGTTGATCCGCGGGACACGCGAACCCCGGACGATGATTGCGCAGTCGAAAAGACCCAGGACACAGTGTGCCATCGCCCGCGCCAGGAGGCGGGAACATTCAGTTGAAGGGAATGCGTTGTCCGTTGCCCTGAACGCCATCGCGGGAGACTACCGCGCCGTGGATGGAAAGTGCCAAGCCCTGAGCGGTGAGCCGGGTTCGACGCCAATATAGACGATGCAGAAACAACGTCTGCAACCTCCATGAATCTGTAAGATTTCCCGACCGGCGTCGGAAATTTTGACAATATTTCGAGGGCAATAACAGAAATGAAAGCACCATCCCCGCTTTAGTTTCGGCGCAAACCATTACCTGGGAGGAGACGCGACCAACCGGCGGGCCTCGCTGGTGCGATTAATGCTAATTCACCGGTTGATGCACCCCATGACGTCCTCCCTCGCGCGCATTGGACTCTTGTCCTCGCTGATCCTGGTTCAAACAGCCCTGGCCGATCAGATCACCTACGATTTCGACGGCACCATTACCACGGCCGGCCCGGGGGTCCTTCCTCCGGGAGACACCGATCCCTTTCCTGCCATCTCCGTTGGCGGAACCATCTCCGGAACTGTGACCCTTGACTACGACAATGTCTCGGTGCCCCCGATCGGACCCAATCAAAGCGTGGCGGGGGATGGCATCACGCTGGCGGCCGGCGGCTCAAATTTCATTTTCACCAACTACTCCATCGTCGTCACCAATGGGGGGAGCGACGTCGACCTTTCCAAATATCCCGGATACAATATCGAGCCGCTTGTCCTCACGCCGGGCGGCTGGTTCGACATCGACGTCGCTCATTTCCAATTTCAAGACCCGTCGGGGACAATTCAATCGCCAGGAAATGCGACGGGCGTGAATAACCTTCTGCTGTTTCCGGACGACTCATTCTACATGGCCGGAAATTTCTACACCAACACGGGCAGCACGTTTTCCTATGGTTTCGGGGGAACGATTACCAATCTGCAAGAGGTTCCGGACGGCGGCATGTCCCTCATCTTGTTCGGAGCCGCGCTGTTCGGACTCGCGGTGTTTCGCACCGCGGTCCGAGGCGGAGATCATTTGAAGCAGAAGCGCTAGCCGGTTCGGAAATTGGCCGGCGAATTCGGCGCCCGCTGCACCGGATTTCGAATTACGCCGCCGGCGCTCGTCGCCGCAGTCCTTCTTTTCTTCGGTCTGCCTTGAGGCCGGACCCGGCGTCCCCGTCGGGCCGCCCTCGCCCGATTGTAACCGCGTCCAGAGGGCCCGGAAGTGTCGATCCGGGTCTCGGCCCACCGGTCAGCCTGGAATATGTGCTCGATCGAAGTAGCCGAGAAGGCCGGGAATCGGAGCCTTCGCGCCATCCAGTCACGACGAAATGCTGCCACAGGTTGATTCCGCGCAACCCCGGATAATGGCATCTTCGGCTTCGCCGCGTCCGCGGCCTGTTCACGGTTGCATCGTGACTACAACCCCCAAAGCCTGACCCCGTCCGTCTCGCCCCTGGCGGACCGGCGCACCGAGATTGAACGGCGCGACCGGAAGCAGGCGGCCGAACTTGGCGTCGAGATCGTCTCTGAGGCCGCATTTGCTGAAATCGACCGCCGCATCGCGAAAATCCAAGACGCGAACGGATGGATTGAAACCGAGCCCTCCAGGGCGGCCGGCGCACTGCAGGAGGCTCTCGGCGGGTAGCACCGCCTGAACTTGCGCCCGCCTGGCTGGCGAGCGCATGCGCGCACCGGCTCCGCGCGCCCGCCATCGAGAGGTTGAGGATACTGCGACGGCGGGCGAAACCGGCACTATCCGGTTGCCAGGTCCGGCGCCGCGCTCATGCTGCCGGTTGATCCTGTCGCCTGACGATTCATGGGCCCGCTAAGACGCCAGTGTTGGTAAAACCGCAGCTGCTTTCGAGACCATGACAAAGATCCTCGTTGCTTTAATTGCCGCTGGCAGCGCCTTGATTGGCGGCTTCATCACCATTGCCGGCCAGTTCTCGATCGAATGGTGGCGAGAGAGGCCGAGGCGAAAGGCCGACGCCGGGCGAAAAAAGCTGCTGCTAAGAATGCTGAACGAACCCGCACACACTTGGAGAAAATTTGAGCGGCTGAAGCGTGTTATCGGAGCCGACGACGAGGCAACGAAAAGACTTCTGATCGAGGTTGGTGCGCGGGGTTCTGAAGACGGAGACGACGTGTGGGGCCTGCTGAGTCGAAATCCGTTCAAAGGTGAACAATGACAAATATTCTGCAGGCGTACCACTACTGCAGAGAGTACCACACTCTGATCTTTTACTTGTTTCGGTCGGAAGGATATATCACGTGGACCATCCCATTGATGATGCATGCGGGAATTATTTATCGCGCCACAAAGGTCGAGCAAAAGGGTTGGCTCAATAAGCGCCTCGATATTTCTGCCAAATCCGAGTCGAGGAACAGAAGGGTGTTCAAAGTTCAATTTCGCGATTTGCGCCCCGAATACGAAGAGGAAATCGGCCGGTTTTGCACCGCGGTCATGGCGCTCGGTCAGATGCCAGAAGATTTTTTGCCGGATTCTGTCGCGTTCGGTGTAATTCCGAAATCTGCATGAGAATTGCAGACCCGACAAGTAGCGCCCGCGTTGCCTTCGCAGGGGTCGACGTCACACCCCGGGCGAACTCGGCTCAACGTCGGCGGCCGCGAGTCGGCGTTCCATCTCAACGAGTAGCGGGCGGATCCGCGTCCCAATCACGAGTTTCCGCTTCGGGTCGAATTCCTTGACGATCCCGACCAAGTGAAGCTTGTCATCCTCGCTCCGGGACCAAATCGCCCCGCCGCTCAGGCCACGAATCTCGAGCTTCTTGACCGGCTGGCCGTTTGAATCGACTAGAATGTCGTAAAGACCAGCGACCTCGAGCGCAGGGTCGCAATTGCTCTTTCGCAAGTCCACGTTCGACAGGAATTTCGACCGGAGCGTGGTCGGAGTCGCCGTGATCTCCCGACTGTCGCCGTCGATTTCGATCCCGCGCGCCGGGAATCCGTGGGCAATCATCCGGAAATTGCTGAAATCTCGGGTCCGCGCGTCCACGCGGGCGATAGGAAGGAACGAGTTTCCGTTGTTGATCAGCGCTTCGCTGTTTGCAGCCGAGAGCTCAGTGAAGGCGAGGTCGAGCGGATCGCCGAACCAGACAAGGTTGCCTCTCAACGGGAACGATTGAGGTTTGCCGCCGAGCCAGAGGTTGACCTGTTGCTTCAGAACGTGCGCGGCGGACAGCAGCCAGAACCTGCTGCGGGTCCGGACAAGGACGGCAGACCCAAGATGGGCGAGATGGCTGTCGCCAACCTGGGCATGAACCGGAGTGATCACGCGGCCAAATCGGTGGGGCATGGCGTTTTGATGCCAGACCGGCCGAAAAAACTCAACCGCGCCCCATCGCGGACGTGTTCACAGACCTAAACGAGCCCTGCAGCCGCAAGTCCCTGCCACGCTAGCCCCCTCAATCGCACAAGGCGGCGCCCGCGGAGGGTGTGGACAGCAGATCCGGGCCGAGCGCCTCGCGATGGGCCGCAGAATTGCTCAGACGGCGGGCCCGGCGGGCGAGAGGTCCTCAAGCGGAGGTTCTTCGAGCGGTGGGATGCGCTTCAAAATGTCCGCAAGACCCGGCGCTGAGCCGCCCGCCTTGACCATTCGCTCCGCAGCCGCGAGTGCACAAAAGGCCATTGTGCG
>DASYDZ010000014.1:0-10147 GCA_036499305.1 Candidatus Didemnitutus sp. | reverse complement strand
CTCGCCGAGAACGGTGGCGGATTCCAGCCAGGCGGGACGGCCTTTCCGGATGAAGTGCGGCAGGCTGCTCCACGGGTATGCGGCCGCCTGGTCGGGGGCCACCAACTGCGCGCGGACCGGATTGAGGTGAAGGTAGTGACAGATCTGGCCGAGGTCGTGGCCGGGTTCGACCAACAGCGCCTTGTAGCGACCCTGGAAGGGGCGGCCCACCAGGTGCCGGAAAACGTTGTACCGTCGGATCCAGGTCCCCTGCAGCCATTTCATGCCCACGCTCAGATTCGGCTCCGTCAGTTCGAGGGCGAGGTGAAAGTGCGTGCTCATCACGACATAGGCGTGAATCGTCCAGCCAAAGCGCCGGGCCGCCTCCTCGAGCGTCCGTTCGAAGGCCTCCGCCGCGCCCTTGCCCTTGAACAATTCCCGTCGGTAGTTGCCCCGGTTGATCACGTGATAGCACGCCCCGGGGAATTCGATGCGCCATGGTCGCGACATGACCTGGAGGGTTTCCCAATAGTGCGGCGATTGTCAAGAGTCAAGACATGACGTCTTAAGATCGGCCGACGTCTTAAGATCGGCCTCTGGCCCCGTCAGGTCGGCGCTTCGCTATTGGTTGCCGCTTCTTTTTGCAACTGAAGCTAGTAAGCCTGGTTCCAGTATCCGGGAATATTTCGCGGCATCTTCGTCCCACGATGTCACGAGTTCAATGTTACCAACGCGATCGATGCGGTTTTCTTCACCAATTTCTCCATCAACAATAATCGTCGCAGCCAAATTCAAATACTCAGCGGACAGGCCTGCGGGATTGTCCGGTTTTAACATCAAATCGTAGGTTCCGTCATCGAATTTGTAGGCGACAAACTCCCAGCGCTTACCGTCAATTGTGACTGATTTGGTTCCTACATTTAGATTGAATACCAGGCTCCAACTGCGAGGCGGCTTGGCCGGATAGAACTCCCAGTCCGATAATTTGGGCGCCAATGCGACAATGCCCCGTGTAATTTCTAGCGCTTGACGATCTCCGCGAGGTGATAACGCAAATAAATTGGGCGCCAAATGTCCCGGCCCAATTTCCCAGTCAAGGCGATGAATCGCGAAAAGGTGCTCCTCCAAGTCCGCAATCGTGCTTTTCGATGCCTTTTCAGGCACCAAGTCTGTCCTGTGTTCAAGAAACCAAGCCCAAAACTTCGAAATCCTGTCAGGTTCCGGATGGAGGTGGTGGGAGTCCATTTTCTTGCCGTTTTTTCGGGTCGATCTCGTTTCTCTTGTTGTCGAGATTGGGCAGAGTTTTTTCGTCGATGGCTTTTTGCTCTTTGACCCTACCCTCGGGCGTACCCTTGAAGGTGTCGATGACTTTTGCCTTGGTCCGGTCACGATTGTCTGTACTGCCCCGGCCGACCGGTCCCGCAGGATTTGTAGTTCGTCCGATGTAAGGCTTACCGCTCGGAGTACCGCTCCCAGGCACCTCATATATTACACCGTCTGTCCCCGTCATGTCGTTCGAGCTCGAAGCGACAACGGGTGCGGGTGCGGGATGGCCTGTAGAAATCTGTGAGTCGGCGGGATTTGGCGCGGGCGTCCCCGTAGTCGTCGCCTGTTCGGGAGCAGCAGTAACACCCTCGTTTTCTTGCGGCAGCGTGTCGACAGGATGACCTGTCGATTGTGGTTTGTTGTCTGCCGTCGGTGTAACCGTATCATTCTTCAAGGTGTTTTCTATCTTCGCTTTGTCACCTCCAGCAGGCGGCTTAACATCTGCCGCCTTTAACTTCTCTTGGTGTAATCTGATTTCCCGGAGGTCATTGGCAGCTTGGATGCGAGCGACCGTCGCCTTCAATGCGTCCCCGGTTTTCTCAACTGCGATAACGGCAACGATCGCAGCTCCGGCAAAATACACAACGGCACCGATCTCGGCGGCATCGTCAACTCCAGCGACGTAACCCGTTGGATCGGTTTTCGACAGGGGATTGTTCATCACATAGCTGTAGCGGTTATAGCTTTGCAATGAACCGGGAGCCTGCACCAACACATCCGCCGACAGGAACCTCCCCAGCAGCGGATCATAGATGCGGCCGTTCATGTGAACTGACAGCTCTGGTGCGGTCGTAATTCGCGAACGTAACCCGCCGGGCATGCGATTCCGGAAAGTAGGGCACGAAAAAGCCGCTCCCGGTGAAGGTGAGCGGCTTTCTAAAAATTACGCTTTCGTGTTTAACGATGCGCCAACGTGCGGGCGCTCTTCGGCTTGGCGGTGCCCGGCCAATTGCTCAGCCGGCGGTTCAAGAACGCCAGTTGCTCCTCCGGTGTCATCTTATTCAAGAGCTTGCTGGTCGCCTGCCGCCAGCGGCGGGAGGAAGCGACGGCATCAAAGGTCTTTTTCTTGGTGGCCATGGATGAGGAAGGTTGGGGCTACGATGCGCACGGATGGGTATCCCTGCAAGACGTTTACCGCGTTGAATCCGGTCTCACGTCGGACATTGGCCAGGTGCTTGAAGTTCCAGCTCACGAGGTAGTCGAGCCGTGCCACGGAGCAGACGGCGACATGCCGGGCGTCGTCAGTGAAGGAGGCTGGCACCACCTTCGCGGCCATGTAATGCTCCGCCAGTTTGAGGGCCTCCACCGTCATCGGCAGCATGTCCTCCGGCGCAAAGGTGGACCGAAGCAATGCCCGCACCTGTTCGGGAGCACGGGCCACTTCCTGATCGACCAGCACCGAGGAAACGAATCGGAACTGTCCGGCCTCCTTGAGCCGCCATAGCGCGCGGGTGTCGGCCATGAACTCGGCGTCGAAGTAACCGCCGATCACGGAGGTGTCGAGGTAGAGCGAAAGCGCGTGCATCCCGGGATTCATGACGCGGCAGCCGGGTGAGGTCGAGGCGACAGTGAGGCACCCGGATGCGTCAGGCTGTGGACTTCCTTCAATTTGCGAATGCTGACGTGGGTGTAAATCTGGGTGGTCTGCAAGCAGGCGTGGCCGAGTTGTTCCTGGACGTGCCTGATGTCGGCTCCGTGTTCGAGCATGAGGGTGGCGCAGGTATGGCGGAAAATATGGCAACTGCCGACTTTGCCGACGCCCGAGGCGGCGACATAGCGGGTGACGAGCGCCGAAAGGTGCTTGGCGGTGAAGGGGCCGCCTCTTTCGGTGATGAACAAAGCCCCGTGTTCGTCGCCGGCCTTGGCGAGTTTGGGCCGGCCTTCCGTGATGTATTTGCCAAGCCAGAGCAGCGCGCGGTCGCCGATGGGGACAATCCGGTCCTTCCTACCCTTGCCCAGCCGCACGCAGACGGTGCCGCCGGCAAAGTCGATGACGGCGGCGGTCAGGCGCAGGATTTCCGTGCGGCGCAGGCCGGTGGAATAGAGAGTTTCCAGCAAGGCGCGGTCGCGCAACCCGGTTGCCAGCTCGACCTTGGGCAGCGCCAAAATCTGTTCGCTCTCCGCTGCGGTCAGCCAGGCCTGCGGCAAGGGCTGGCCGACACGAGGCATGACCAGATCGGCCACCGGATTGGACTCGGCCAGTTTTTCCCGGAACAGCCATTTGCCGAAGGTGCGCAGCGGGACCAGCCGTGTGCGCTGGGTCCGGGACCCGAGCGGCTGGCCGTCCTCCTTGCGCTGCTGGCTCAGGTGCCGCTGGTAACGCGCGACCACCCCCGGGGTAACCTCGGCCAGCAGGACGATGCCGCGTTCGTCCGCCCACTTCCGGAACAGGCCCAGCGTCCAAGCCCGTGTGTCCACGGTGGCCGGCGTGTAGCCGCCGGCCTTCAAATGCACGAGGTGCCGGGCGATAGCGGTTTCCAAGGTGAGGGTTTCGGCGGGCATGGCGGGTTACGTTACGTTTTCAGATTTGAGAGGGGTGGGCTTCGTTTTCGTCGGTTTCGGCGGAAAGAGAGGTGGTTTCAGAGGAGGAATTGCTGATTTCCCGACCCTGACCGGGGGCTGACCACGGGCTGACCGGACCCTGACCGGGCCTCGTTTTGCCCTGACCGGTGCCCATTTTGGGCTGACCGGTCATCGGTGGCCGAGGTCTTCCGCAACTCCTCGACATCGAGCAGGCCGGACAGGTGCGGCTTTCCGGCCGCAGCATCGCCGTCGTAGAGGAGTTCGTAGCTGAACCCATGCTTGGGGTCCCGCCGGGGCAAGACGTATTCCAAATCAACCAGACGGCCCAAATGGACCTTTAGCGCCGTGTCGCTCCAGCCGGTGAAGGCGCGCAGGTCGCGCCGACGCCAGCAGGGACTCGGTCCCTGCACCCGTTCTTTTTCCATCTGTTGGATAAGCCCCAGCAAACGGCGGGCCTGCGGTGGCGTGTCTTCCAGACCCCGGCCGAGGATTTCATGGGCGAGGGAGTTGGCCCGCGCGATGTCATCGAGGCCGGCCACGATGCACTCCCGGCCGGCAATCGTCCGGCGTTCGCGCTGGTGCTGGAATAGCACGGCCAGCGCGTCGATCAGGAGCAGATATTTTTCATGGTCGCGACGGGTGCGGAGCTGGTCGGACAGGAACCGGAGTTTTTCGGCATATGGATTGAAGACCGGCAGCGGCTGGAGGAGACGCTGGGCGTTGCGGTGCAGGGCCAGCAATTCGTCGCGGCGGACCTTGCGGGCCAGCCCGGCCTCGGTGCGGGCTTGGCGCTGAAGGGCGTGGATGCGTTCGGTTTGCTCCCTGGATTCGTCCACGGTGAGCACGACGCAACGGTTCTGGAGTTCGTCGTCCAAGGTCGGGGCCGTCGTCGTGAGAAAGATCATGACCGGGCCTGTGACGACGTAGGACTGGGTTTCAACGCAGCCGGTGTGCTCGTCCCGACCCGTGGCCGCCAGCCGCAGCTCGCCCTCGGACTGGAGGAGTTTCAACGCGTAGGCGGCTTTCTGCGCCCCCTCCTGCTCCGCGATGGCGAGGATCTTGTTCCGGAGATTGGCCCGACCCAGATAAAACAGAGACTGGCCGGTCATTGCAGAATACTTCTGCCGGGCCTCCGGCGGCACAAAGGCGAGGATGGCGTCCATCAAGGTGGTCTTGCCGGCGGCGCTGGACGACTGGACGACAATGGCCAGCGGATGGTCGAGCAGGCGCGACACGGCACCCAGATAGCCGGCGAGGACGTTGGTCCGTTCACCGACCACGCCACACGCCGCCGCGTGCTCGGAAATCATTTCACAGAGATTCGGGGCCTGGAGGAAGGCGAGCGCGGCGGTGCGCTCGGCTTCGGTCATGGGCGGGACTTCATCCTTTTTCGCCACTTGGGCCAGCAGTTGCGCCTCATGCAATTCCTCGAGCTTGAGCAGCACGCGGCCCACATCGCGCTTCAGCACCTCGGGGCGGACGCCCGTTTCCTCGGCGGCGGCGGACACGAAAGCCGTCCGCTGCTTCGCCTGCGCCAGATCGATCGTATCGAGGTGCCAGGCACTGCCACAGGCGATGCGCAGGGAGACCTTCAACGACTCGTAGCCAGAGTTCCGGGCCAGCCCGCGCACCCGATAGGTGCGCTCCGCGACCGTGAGAACAGTTTCCTCCGGACCGTGCTTGGCCACGGCCACCTCGACCGGCGACAGGGCGGGAGCGGCCGGAGCACCTATGGCTGGACTGACCGACTTCGCGCCAGATTCGGTTTGGGCGAGCAACGCGGTTACCGTGGCGGAAGGGTCGGCTGCGGTGCGGAGAACGTCATGCAGCGACTGGCCGGGCGGCAGCAACGCCCGGCTTACACTCACGCCGAACTGGGCCAAGTCCTTGCTCCAAACTTCGGCACGGGCTGTCTCGGCCGCATCCGGGCCGTGAAACAGCCGGACGCTCGCCGGCTTGCGGGCAAGAAGCAACCGCCGGAAGTCGTCGTTCAAGGTCGGGCCGGTAGCCGCCGTCGCCTCCCGCTGGCCGTGACACCAGAGCGCCAAGGCGTCGAGAGGATCGGCACACATCAGCCACTTTCTGCCGCCCGACAGGCCCGGCACATTGAAGATGCCCCGTTGGGCTCCAGGTAGCGTGAGGGTGCGCGGCATGGCGCTTGGGGCAATCCGGTAGCCCCAAAGCTGCATGACCGTGCCGGCGGCATCGGTCAGCGGAAAGACGAGGCAGCCGTTCAGATGCTCGTGGCCACTGTCCGCGCGGAAGAGGCCGAGGGTCTGAAGGCGTGTCCGCAGGGCGCGGCCCTCGGCCGACGCCGCCAAAGCGGCGCCAAGCGTCCGGTTCGCAAAGCCGAGGCGAAGGGCGCCCGCGGCCGATTGGAAATCGCCGCCGCATTCCGAGAGAAACCGCTGGGCATCGGTCTCCTTCGCAAGCGTCCGCCCATAAAAGTCGGCCACCCAGCCGAGGATGACCGCGTCGGCGACATTGTCAGCCGGCAGACTGGAGGTGTCGGCATTCATGCCCTTTGAACTAGGTCTCCTCGTGCCCATGTGCTTGTTTCTGTTATTACACGGTGCTGTCTAGTATTGGTCATCGTGCAAGAGGAAACTTTGATGTTTCCAACGCGGCCCAGGGAGGTTGCACTGACTCGTCCAATCGGAAGCACGCCCCGTCGAATCCCAGGAACATGTCCAAACTCATCCGCCCTTCTCTCCGCGCGCTGCGCCAGGCAGCCGGGCTGTCCCTGCGCGAGGTCGCGCGGCAGATCGAAGTGGAAGCGAGCAATCTGAGCTTGTGGGAAAGGACAGGGAAATTGCCGCGAGCCGACGTGATCGTCCCTCTGGCCGAAGCGTTGGGCGTCACCCCCGAGGAAATCTTGGGCCAGGATAAACCGGCCCATGGCGATGCGCCCAAGGGCCGCGTGCGCGACCTGTTCGAGCAGGTGCAGAAGCTGCCACGCCGCCAGCAGGACCAAATTCTCGACGTGGTGGACGCTTTGCTCGCCAAGGCGGCGAAAGACCGTCGCTGATTCAGTCAGGAGCCTGAGGTCGTTGCATGGCGCGTTCGGCATGCCCTGAACTTTGCGCCGGCCATGCGCGGCAACAACGCGCCGGTCCCACCGAAATCACGGTAACGCTTCTACCCTGAAAGCGGTAGCTCGTGGCTGGGTCTGTCCGTGGTTCGCGCATCCGAGGCTACGAATAGCTGGCCCCGTGGTTCCACGACTTACCCACTTTGTTGTGATCAAGACGCAATACCCTAACGACTTCGTCGTTGTGCAAGTGGTTCAGAATCTCGGGGCGCGCATGGTGCTTACACCCAGCGAAGGTAACGTAGAACAACACGACCCCTTTTCCGCCCCAGGGCCGGGCTAATCCGCTCCACGGATAGGCTTCGCAAGGCAATGCCTTCGCCCGGTAAGCCCCCGTATCATCATCCGCGACCTAACCCCTTCGGCTTGGCTCTATTTTCAGGCTCGTGCAGCTCATTCCTTGGTCATTCTCTTAATCACCTTATAGTCGATCAAGTCAGCAATCCCAATCGCCTTAACTCCAGGTCCTAGTTTCGAACTCTGAAACGCGACCTCATCGCCAGGCTCACCATATCGAACGACATCATACTGAGCAAGGATTTGGACCTCCAATAAATGGCCAACAGTGCTTCTATCACCGCTTCGCAATCTCAAGTAAACGTAGCTCATCGGCGCACTGCCTTCTTTTGTGGTGAAAAAAACACCCTCAGGAAGATCGACCCTCTCGATCACAGCAGCGTAATACCCCTCTTTCTCAGGAGTGCGCGTCGCACACCCGAGGCAAGAGAGCATGAGAACAGCGAGCAAACTCAACAGAGCTTTGTTTAGAGGTGCGCTCATGGTGTTGTAGGAAGCTCTCCCGGTTTTTTCGGAGGGGGAGGCGGTGGTGGTGGTGGCTGCTGTTTTGGCGGCACGGGAGATGGTGCGGGCGCGGGAGCAGGAGCAGGAGGTTTTGGTTTTGGCACCAGAATCGGCGTCGCCTTATCCACTGTGATCACGTGGGGAGGAGGCGGCGGCGTATTCTTAGGAACCATGTTATAAGCCTTCTTCATCGCAGGCTGCAATAGCTGGTTCTTAATCTGCTCAGGGCTGGGCTTCCCGTTTTTGTCCAAGTCCTTCGGATTTACCGCATCGAGGTGCTTGGTTTTGATCATCATGTCGTCCCCAATGACACGTGCATTTACTTCTTCCTTCAGCGTCGTTTTGGTATCACCGGTCTTATCAAATTCAGCAGCATGTCCTTTGAGTTCATGAGCCAATGTTTTCATGGCTGCATAATCTGGCTCATCCGCATCTCGTGTAATGAAAATCTGTTTATCCTTAGCGTCCTTTTGAGTGTATCCCTGAGCACCATTTTTGATAACTCCGTTATCACGGATGTCATCCACCGCTGAGATAGTCCATCCATTAGCCGCAGCCGTTGCGACATCGGCTGCCAATTGCTGCCCCTCAGGAGTGCTGGCCATCTCTTTCTGTAACCCCTGATCGGTCCAAAAACCGGTGGAATCTGTCAACGTCAGCGGATTATTCCGGACATACGAATACCGGTTATATGCCTGCAAATTCGCGGTGTCCTCCACAAACACGTCCGCGCTAAGAAATCTCCCCAACAGCGGATCATAGATGCGGCCGTCCATGTGAATGAGACCGATGTCGTCGAGCATCTCGTGCCCGGTGAAGCCTCGCATGGTCAGGTCGGTGTGACCGCCGGTGGAAGTCGCGGCGGTGGGTGCGCCCGACCAGCTCACCGGGTTGCGGCGCTGACCCCACGCGTCCTCGCTGTACCGCGTCGTCTTGCCGGCATGATCCGTTGCGTAGGCCGCCGGCGGCGGAGGCACGTAGGTCGTGATGCAGTCGATCGACCCGAGATGGTCGTAGTGATAGACGTCCGCCTGTTCGGTCACCGTGTTGTTCGCCGCCGGGGTGAATTCCACCGCCCCCGCTGCGCCGTCGGGCGCCGGCACGTAAATGCGGGCCTTCACGTGGTGCCAGGACGACGAGGCATAGTTGTACTCCACCTCCATCGAGGCGCCGGCGGCGTAGATCTTCTTGTACGAATAACCGGTCGGAACCTGGCTCGGTGCCGTGCCGCTCGCGGCCGAGACATCCAGGTGGATCACCCGGGACCGATTCGCATTGTAAAGGAATTCGTCGCCGGCGAGGCCGGCGGTCGAATTCCGGATCATCCAGCGCGGCTTGTCGGCCCCGTTCCAGTTGAACGACCAGCTTTCGCCCGTCTTCGTGCGGGTGTTGAGGTTGCCGTTGGCATCGTACCCGATCGCACACCCGAAAGCGGATGCGACCGCGTGGGGATGGGTCGAATCGTACGTGTAGTTCGGCGTCGTTGTGCCGTCCACCGCGGTCTTGTTCTGGATGTTGCCGTTGGAAAGATATGCGATGCCGCCCGTGATGCTGGAGGAGGTCAGCCGATTGAGATTGTCGTAGCCCAAGCCCTCGGTCGCCGTGCCGTTCGACCGGCTGGTCAGGTTGCCCAGGCCGTCGAAGTTATAGGCGAGCGATTGATATTGGGTGCCGCTTGCGGAGGTATTGATGGCCAGGAGGACCCCATCCGAGTCGCGATAGGACCGGGTGGTCGCATAGCCTCCCTTGGTAACCGAGGTGATCCGATCCTGTTGGTCGTAGGCCGGACTGCCCCACCAGGAGCGCCCGTCGGAGTCCGTCACCGCCGTCAGGTAGCTCTGGCTGTCGAAGGCGTTGAAATAGCCGAAGGAATTCCACGTGGTGGAATTGGGATTGATCTGGTTGTTGGCCTCCGCGTCGGAACCCGGACGCCAGTAGTACTGGACCCGGCCCGGCCGGGAAAAGACGTCGTAGGCGGTGCAGGTGTAGAACCATTTGCCATCGATGCCGTTCAATTCGATGTCCGGCCGGCCCAATGCGTCGTAAAAGTGCACCGTCGTGCTGCCCGGGTTGGCATAACCGGGCGATCCGGTGACCGAGACGGTCTCGCGCTCCGGGGCGCCGATCCAGCCCTTGGCGCCCTTGTCGACCGTGTTCGGCTTGCCGCCCAGTCCGCCGGAATCGTAATAATAGAATCCCGCGGTCTCGACCGGACCGGCGGTTTCGGTGGTGACGCGGGTGAGCGCCCGGCCGAGATGATCGAAGGTGGAATTGGTGATCGTTCCCTTGGCGTCGCTCTGTTGCAGGACCCGCCCCAGCGCATCGTTCACGTAGTTCCAGGTGCCCTTATCCGGATCCGCCAACTGCTTCTGGTGCCCGAAGGCATCGTAGGTCGCAGTGACCGTCTGGACCTGCCCGAGGAGCGTG
>DASYDZ010000013.1:0-3134 GCA_036499305.1 Candidatus Didemnitutus sp. | reverse complement strand
GGATTGCTGTAGCCGGGGGCGCCAGACCCCGGTTCGTCCGCAGGCCGCCGCCGTGGTGGGCGTCGGTTTCCATACCGACGCAACGAATCGCCGATGGGGACATCAGCGACCACCGCGAATTCGCAGGCCACGCCGCGGATGCCTTTCGTGCCGAATACAAGCCGTCATTCCACCGGGCCCTTCGGACCCGGCTACAACCCGGCCGGACTCATGCCATTGGGGGTGGAATGCATTACCATTGTCTCCGGCCCAAACAGTCCCAACACGTTCGCGAATCGAAGCGCGTTGAGGACAACACGCTCCGCCATTTGATTCGCAGCTTCACAGAGCCAATCGAGTGTTCAACTGCACGACTCCTGCTCAGGGCTGGCGATGCCGCCCGGCCTGCCTCACGCCTGCACGGCGAGCAGGCCGGAGCGCCCATCGACGGGCGCCTGGATCACGTCGCAGACCGGCAGGGCGGAGGGGTTGGCCTGCAATTGGCGGGCCTCGTGCTCCAGCGAGACCACGGTCACGCCGGCGCCCGGCAACCGGGCCAGGAACTCCTGGAAGAGTTTCCGCCGGCCCATGCCTTCGATCTCGGCATGCACCGTGAGGACGTTGAGCGTGTCAGGCCGGAGCAGCGACAGCAGGTGCGCGGGAATGATGTCGTCGGGATATTCCGGCCGGCCCATCAGCTCGTCGAGCGTCGGCAGGGTCGTGGGAATCTCGGGCGTGCGCCAAGTGCGTCCGTTGATGCGCGGGAGGAAGGGCGCCGTGCCGCGGGTGTCGCTGGCGTAAAGGAGGCCGGCCTTTTCGTACGCATCGCGGCTGTCCGCGTTGGACTGCCAGCCGGCGGCGCCCGCCGTCGCAGCCGCGGTGCCGAAGATGCGGTGGAATTCCGCGCGCGCCGCGTCGAATTCCGCCGCCACCGCCACCGGGCCCATCGTGTGCACGTGGTCCTGCCAGCGGTAGTGGTTGTAACAATGGATTCCGATCTCGAAGCCGGCCTCGCGCACCTGGCGCAGAACCGCCTCGTTGCGCCGTCCCACCTGCGGAGCTGGCAGCAGTGTGCCGTTGAGCAGGGTGCGGACGCCATAGATCCCGACGACGCTGGTGCGGCTGACCTTTTGGAAAAAACCGGGACGGAAAATCCGGCTGATGGCGCGGCCGGTCTGGTCCGGTCCGAGCGAGAACAGAAACGTCGCCGGCACGCGCGCCGCCTTGAGGTCCGCCACCATCTGCGGGACGCCGATGCGGGTGCCGCGATCGGTGTCGACGTCGATTTTAAGCGCGAGGCGGAGGGGTTTCGGGGGCATCGTCCTACCGTGGGTTGCAAGGATCGCCGACGGCACGGCGGTCCGTTCCCACCCGACGCGGCTGCACCAAAGTCCAAATGCGATGGGACGCAGAAACGACAGGAGGTGGCAATGGAGCCAACGGAGTCCGTTGAAGAGGATCCAGCGGTCTGATTACTGTGGGAGCGGCGTTACGCCGCGATCCAGGAACTTCCGCAGCGAATACCATTTCCACATTCGATCGCGGCCCCAAGCCGCTCTCACAACTGCAGAGCCCGTGGCGCGGGGCCATCACGTCAGCGAGTAATCCTTGTTCGCGAGATGGTAATCGAGCGTGAGCCGGATGGCCTTCTCTAGGTCGACCTTGGGCCGCCATCCGAGTTGCCGGCGAATATGGGCGATCGAAGGCACGCGCTTCTGGATGTCCTGATAATAGCGACCGAAGTATTTGCCGGACGGCACCGCCACCACCCGGGCGCGCCGGGCATGCTCCGCGTATTCGGGATATTCCGCAAAGGCGGCGATGATGAGCTTCGCCAGACGGGCGACGCTGACCTCGTTCTTCGGGCTGCCGATGTTGAAGATCTGGCGCGACGCCTTGCCGCCCTTGTTCTCGATGATGCGCAGCAGCGCATCGACGCCGTCATCGATGAACGTGAACGATCGCGTCTGCCTGCCGCCGTCGACGAGCTGGATCGGTTTCTGGAAGATGACATTCGAGATGAACTGGGTGAAGAGACGTGAGCTGCCCTCCTTCGCCTCGAAGACGTTGTCGAGCTTGGGGCCGATCCAGTTGAACGGGCGAAAGAGCGTGTAGTCGACGCCGTCGCGCACGCCATAAGCGTAGATCACGCGATCGAGAAGCTGCTTGGAGCACGCGTAGATCCAGCGCTGCTTCTCGATCGGGCCGTAGACCATGGCGCTGGTCTGCTCGTCGAGTTCGCGCTCGGGACTCATGCCGTAGACCTCCGAGGTCGACGGGAAGATGATCCGCTTCCGGTATTTCACGCACTGGCGGACGACCGCGAGATTGGACTCGAAATCCAGCTCGAACACCCGGAGCGGGTCCTTCACGTACTGCGTCGGATTGGCGATGGCGACGAGCGGCAGGACGGCATCGCATTTCTTGACGTGATACTCGATCCACTCGCGCGAGATCATCACGTCGCCCTCGACGAACTTGAACCGCGGGTGCCCGAGACACTGGCCGAGCTTGTGATCGCCCACGTCCATGCCGAAGACCTCCCAGTCCTTCTGCTTGAGGATCGCGTGCGTGAGCGAACTCCCGATGAAACCGTTGGCTCCGAGGATCAGGACTTTGAGGGGCATGGAGGCGAGAAAGACCGAAAATGCGAGCGGCTAAAAGGCTGAATTTGACCGGCGGAGGGCTCAACCGGGGACTGGCGCCACCGGACCGGCAACCTGCCCGGCCGTCAACGTCGGTGCCGCGCCGCGCCATTCAGTGCGCGTGAGCTCCAGCGCGCCGTCGCCCGTCGCGATCACGAGCGGAGTCGTCGAGAGGATCTCGCCCGGTCGGCCCCGGGGGCCTGTCGCCGGTTCCCCCCACCAGACCATCAGCCGGGATCCGCCAACTTCCGTGAAGGCTCCGGGATACGGCTCGGTCACCGCGCGGATCAGATTGAAGATATCGCGGGACGAACGGGTCCAGTCGATGCGCCCGTCCTCCGGTTTGCGTCCCCCGAAATAGGTGGCCTGGACCTCGTCCTGTGGCGTTTCCCCTGCCGTTCCGGCCAGGAGGGCGTCGATCTGCCGGGCGAGCACGTGCCGGGCACACGGCATCACTTTGCGAAATGCCTGCTCGGCCGTGTCGCGCGGGCCGATCCCGACCCCCTCCTG
>DASYDZ010000012.1:0-9911 GCA_036499305.1 Candidatus Didemnitutus sp. | reverse complement strand
ACCCTTGCCGCCTATTGGTTCCAGCAGGCGGCCGAACAAGGCTACGCACCGGCCCAAAGCCAACTCGGACTCATTTATCAATACGCCATGGGGGTTGAAAAGGACACGGCGAAGGCGCTTTTTTGGTTCGGGAAGGCCTCCGACCAGGGCGACTACATCGGCATCGCCAATATTGGCGTGATTTATCAGAATGGCGATGGCGTCCCCCGGGATGCGGCCGAGGCGGCACGATGGGATCGGAAGGCAGCCGAGTTGGGATTCGCCGGCGGTCAGCTCTCTCTTGGCTGGAGGTACAGCGACGGTGAAGGCGTGCCCAAGGACCCGGCGATTGCCTTTGGCTGGTACCTCTAGGCCGCCGAGCAGGGCGTCGCTTTCGCCCAGTACAAGATCGGCGACATGTACGAACATGGCGATGGAGTCATGAAGGACGAGGTCGAGGCCCTGGCGTGGTACAATCTCGCGCCCACCTCCGGCCTCGCCGATCAGACGAATCATCGGGATCGACTGGAGCGGGCGCTCGGACCGCAGGCCTCCTCGGCCGCCCGAAGCCGGGCCGAGGAACTCCGCCAACAGATCCGGGAGATGAAGGCGACCACCGCGGCCAAGTAGTGGCGGCACGGTCAGGGTTTGGTTGCGGTTGTGCGGGCGATTCGATGGCACCCCATCGCCCTTTGTTCGTCCAGGCCGGTTTTTGCGGCGGCACTATTCGCGGTTGGATTCCGTGTTATTGCACCCGCTGCCACTCCGCCTGCAAGCCGAGCTGAGTGATCCAATCCGCCAGCACGGAGCGGTCAATCGCGTCCACGCTCACCTCCAGCATCGCCCGGATGTCGGTCAGATGTTTGGTCGAGGCGCCTTCGCGAACATACTCCAACTTGCGCAGGATGGCGTATTCCGGCGGGGCGAAGCTTATGTCCCGTCCGCCGTGCGGCACCGGGCGTCGTTGCGGGAAAGCCCAGCGGTGCAGGGCGTCGGTGCCCATCGGGTAAAGGTTGGCTTTGAAGCCCGAGTCGTGGTGCAGGGCGTTGGGGTGACCGCGCAACGCGCGCCGGAGTTCGACTTCGATCACTTCGTCCGGGGGCAGGGAGTAATCGGTTTCGGGAAAGGCGGCGCGGAGGCGAGGCAGGTCGAAAATCCTGAGTTCGACGACAACGTCGAGGTCGTTGGTCGTGCGTGGCTGTGACGCGGTGCCCTGCGGAGCAACATTCAACCCCGAGTGCGAGTACACCGTTCAATCCCAGTTTCGAATAACGTGGAACGATCTCGGCGAAACCTGGCTTGTTTTTGTTCATCTCTCATCGGAATAGGACGGAAATGGCACCGGCCATTGCGAAAAGTCCTCCGTGTTCATCAAAATTTGCGGTGGACATTCGTTTTTCCACAACACGGGACCTACCTTAGAAACGAACTCCATTCTCTTGCGACGGGAACTTTCAACCATGAGTTTCACTTGAAGTTTTGGAGCTTTGAGTGGCCCGGCGTTTGGTGTAGAAAACGTCATGTCCACACACTATCGATGCCCAAGTTGTGGCAATGAAGATGCCGGCACGGACATCTACCAGTGTGACAAAGGTCACGTGTATTGCGAATCCTGTTCCGGCGTGAATCGATTGTGCCGACGATGCGACGAGTGGGGTTACGATTTTGGTGTTATCGAAGAAAGATCTATCCCGCAAAGTGCCGGGTCGTCAGACCTACCTCGAAAAACCATCGAGACTATCAATGAATATTTACGGCAGAAATTTGATGACGACGTTCGGATGACATATGAGAAACATCGTGAGCTTTTTGAGCTCGGAGTTTCTCGGCAACTGAAGCGAGAGTCCAAGGAGAAGGTCGCCCAATACTTGTACACGATGGCGTTCATCGCAGGATGGAACGCCAGACGCTGACGCGAAAGACAGTTACGGTAATGTCTTAGGTTACCGGGGTTCCGTGACGCGGCCCTGGCGCAGCCAACGGCACCGCGGATCCGTCGGTGGTTTTCGGTTTGCCCGCGTGATTCGGGTTTTGCGGTTGTGATGACCCGTTCCGGCCGGTTTGCTCGCCGGCCATGGACGCCTCCGTACTCACCGCCCCGCCGAGCGTCGCCAAAACGCCGTTTGCCCCAAATCACCGCTGGGACCGCAACGTGATTCTCGGCCTGGTGGGGCTCGCCTGGCTGGGAATCCTGTTCGGGTTCGGCGGCGATATCGCCGGTCACGTTTCCCGGCACGAAGCGGCCTACCCGCTCATCGTGCACGTCCATGCCGCCGTGTTCACCGGCTGGATGGTCCTCTTCACCGTGCAGGTCCTGCTTGTGCGGTGGCGCAAGCTCGCCGTCCACCGCCGCCTCGGCATGGCGATGGTCGGGGTGGCTGGAACCATGGTTTTTCTGGGCCCCGCGACCGCGCTGCACATGCAGCACCTCCGGGCCGGGCAGCCCGGAGCCGATCCGGCGTTCCTCAGCATCCAGTTCACGGACATCCTGGCCTTCGTCGGAGCAATCAGCGCCGGCCTGCTGTGGCGCAAATCACCCGCCGTGCACAAGCGCCTCATGCTGATCGGCACTTTCTATATCACCGACGCGGGTTTTGCGCGCTGGCTGGCCGATCCGATCATCGCAAAATTCGGCCCCGGCTTCGGCGGCATGTGGCTCGGGCTCTACTCCGCCACCGTGGGGCTGATACTGCTGCTGGGCCTTTACGACCTGATCACGCGCCGCCGGTTGCATCCGGCCTATGTCGCCGGACTCGCCTGGGCCCTGACGTGCCAGTTCATCGCGCTCGAACTCTACTTCTCGCCGGCGTGGCTCGGCACGGCCAAACAGATCATCGCGCGAGCGTGGTGAAAACGCTTCTGCGCGACTGCGCGGTGTTGCTGCTGGCCGCGCTCGTGCCGGCGCTGCTGACGGCGTGGCTGCATCCGCATCGCCCCGCGTTCTTGTGGCAGGCACCGGCGGTCGAGGAAGTGAGTCTCGAGACCGTCAATTCCTGGCCGACCGGCACGCTGTGGGTGGACGCACGGGACGCCAATGCGTTTGCGCGGCGTCACGTGCCCGGCGCGATTCTGCTCAATGAGGATCGCTGGGAGGCTCTGCTGCCGGATTTCGCCGCGGCCTGGCGTTCCGGACAGAGAGTCGTGGTCTATTGTGATTCACAATCCTGCCAGGCGAGCCAGGACGTGGCGGTCCGCCTGCGGCGCGAAATCGGCGGCATCGACGTGTTTGTCCTGCAAGGCGGCTGGCAGGCCTGGGAAAAGGCGCACCCATGAAGTCCGTCCGTCTCATCCTTCGGCTCGTGTTGGGCGCGGTGTTCGTTTGGGCCGCGGTCACCAAGATTGCCGATCCGCGACTGTTCGTTGCGGAAGTCAGTCATTTCCACCTTCTCCCCTACCCGATGGCGGTGGCGCTCGGAATTTATCTGCCTTGGCTGGAACTGGTCTGCGGCCTGGCCACGGCATTCGGCTGGCGCCTGCGCGCCGCCCTTGGCCTGATCCTGGCGCTGACCTGCGTCTTCCTGGTCGCTCTCGGATCGGCCTGGTGGCGCCATCTCGACATTTCCTGCGGGTGCTTCGGATCGGAGGAGCGCGGATCACTGGGATGGGATCTCGCGCGGGATGGAACGCTGGCCGTCGTCGCCGGGTTTCTTCTCGCGACGATGCCAGGGGCGCAGGGGAAAGCGAAGTAGTCGACGGGGAGCAAGGCACCGGGCCCTGCGGACCCGGCTACAAACCGACCTGGGTGTCGTGGTGTAGCCGGGGGCGGGAGACCCCGGATTGATCTCCGTGCGCCACCGATGCACCGGGCCCTGCGGACCCGGCTACAACAGACCGCCTTTGGAAAAAGCGTCTTGAGGACAAGACGCTCCACCGGCGCGGACGGACGGTCCGCGCGAGTTTTTGATTCCTTCCGGGCGGCGGGAAGTTAGAAAGGACTTTCTTCCATGAGCCTGAACATCAAACCTGCCCAATCCTGCGCCTTCGACCAACTCTCGCTGGGAGAGGTCATGCTCCGCCTCGATCCCGGCGACGGTCGCATCCGCACGGCGCGGCGGTTCACGGCCTGGGAGGGTGGCGGCGAATACAACACCTCGCGCGGGTTGCGCAAATGTTTCGGCCTGAAGACGGCGGTGTGCACCGCGTTCGTCGACAATGAGGTCGGCCATCTGGTCGAGGACTTCATCATGCAGGGCGGCGTCGCCACGGAATTCATCAAATGGCGGGATGACGACGGCATCGGCCGCACGGTGCGCAACGGACTCAATTTCACCGAACGCGGATTCGGCATCCGCGGCGCCGTCGGGGTGTCGGATCGCGGCAACACCGCGGCCTCCCATCTCAAGCCCGGCGATTTCGACTGGGAACACATTTTCGGCCGTCTCGGTGTCCGCTGGTTTCACACCGGCGGCATCTTCGCCGGATTGTCCGCCTCGACCGCCGCACTGACGATCGAGGCCGTTCAGGCGGCCAAGCGCCACGGGACGGTGGTGTCGTATGACCTCAATTACCGTCCGTCGCTGTGGAAAAGCATCGGCGGCCACGCCAAGGCGCAGGAGGTCAACCGCGAGATCGCGCGGCACGTCGACGTCATGATCGGCAACGAGGAGGATTTCACCGCCTCGCTCGGCTTCAAGGTCGCCGGGGCGGACGAGCACCTGTCGGCCGTCGACACGACGGCGTTCCAGGCGATGATCGCCACGGCGGTGCAGGCGTATCCGAACTTCAAGGTCGCGGCCACCACCCTGCGACACGTGATCACGGCGTCATCGAACGACTGGAGCGCGATCCTCTGGCACGAGGGAAAGTTTCACCAGAGCCGCGCCTACCCGGCCCTCGAGATTCTCGACCGCGTCGGTGGCGGTGACAGTTTTGCGTCCGGCCTGCAATTCGGTTTTCTCGAGTTCAACGATGCGCAGAAGGCCGTCGACTACGGCGCGGCGCACGGGGCCCTGGCGTCGACCACGCCCGGCGACACCTCGATGGCCACGCGTAAGGAAGTTGAGAAGCAGATCGCGGGCGGCGGGGCGCGCGTCGCGAGGTGAAGTGGCGAGCGGGGGGACTCTGATTCACCGGGGTCTGCCGCCCCCGGCTACATCAGTCCACGGACACGATGACCGAGCGCCGGGAAGCCGCTCCCGCAAAACGGGAACGGTTGTCGCATCGCGCATCCGCATTTCGCTCGCGAATCGCCGCGACCTCGCTAGGGTCCGGTTTCCTCATCCACCCCAATGAAGTTTACCCCGCCCTCCCTTCTCGGCGCGCTCGCATCGCTGGCCCTCGTCACGGCCCTTCCCGCCGCCCCCGTCGGCGTTTTTTCGGACCAGGGCGACATCGGATCGCCCGCAATCGCCGGCTCGACGTCGTATGATCCCGGGCTTCAGACTTATCGCATGACCGGCTCCGGCGCGAATCTGTGGACCAACAACGACCAATGCCAGTTTGCCTGGCGCAAATTGACCGGCGATTTCATCCTGCGCGCGCGGGTTGATTTCATCGGCATGGGCGCCGAGGCGCATCGCAAGCTGGGCTGGATGGTGCGGACGTCGCTCGACACGGATTCCGCCTATGCGGATGGCTGCGTCCATGGAGACGGGCTGACCTCGCTGCAATTCCGCCGCGCCCGGGGCTCGACCACCGAGGAGAAGCGCCTGGTGATTCGCGGGGGCGACGTGATCCAACTCGAGCGGCGCGGGGACACCATCGTGTTCTCGGCGGCCCGCTACGGCGACACGTTCGAGTCGACCGAACTAAAAGGCGTGCCGCTCGGTGACGAGGTTTTTGCCGGACTGTTTCTTTGCGCCCACAATGCACAGGTGAAGGAAGAGGCGGCGTTCCGCGACGTGCGGATCATCCGGCCGGCCAAGCCCGATTTCCGTCCTTACCGCGACTACATCGGAAGCACGCTCGAGGTCCTGCACGTGTTCACCGGAAAACTCGAGGAGTTGCACCATGCCGCCGAGCCTTTCGAGGCCCCGAACTGGCTCCCCGACGGACGCACGCTCCTCTACAACATCAGCGGATCCGGACCGAACAAGGGCCTGTTGCGCCTGCATGACCTCGTGACGGGCGAGATCAAGCCGTTCGATTCCGGCGTCTGCATCCATAACAACAATGACCACGTGCTCTCGTTCGATGGCCAGCATCTCGGCATCAGCAACCACACCCCCGAGAGCGACAACCAGTCGGCGGTCTTCACGCTTCCGGCGGCCGGCGGCGCCGCCACCCGGATCACGCCGCATTTCCCGTCCTACCTTCACGGCTGGTCGCCGGACGGCCAGTGGCTGGTGTACACCGGTGGGCGCAACGGCAAGTTCGACATCTACAAGATTCCGTCCGCCGGCGGCGATGAGGTCCGCCTGACCTCGACCCCCGGACTGAGCGACGGCCCCGAATACTCGCCGGACGGCGCGTACATCTATTTCAACTCGACGCGCACCGGCCGCATGCAGCTCTGGCGGATGAAGCCTGATGGCAGCAGCCCGGAGCAGCTCACCAACGACGAATTCAACAACTGGTTTCCGCATATTTCCCCGGACGGAAAATGGATCGTGTTCATTTCGTTCGGCGGCCATGTGCGCGCCGACGACCATCCCTATTACGAGCACGTCTATCTGCGCCTGATGCCGGTCGGCGGCGGTCAGCCGCGGGTCATTGCCTACGTCTACGGTGGCCAGGGAACCATCAACGTTCCTTCCTGGTCGCCCGACAGTTCCCGCATCGCCTTCGTCAGCAACAGCGACACCTGGTAGGCGCGGGCACGGCCAGGGTTCACCAATGGATCGCGGGCTTCGTCGCAACGCGCCGGCGGCACTGCGGCCGGCGCGAGCGCCGGCCCTACAAAAGGCAGATCACGCTTGGGATCGCGAGCGAATCACGTTTGCTGCAAAAGACGGATCGCGTTCGGGATAGGATGCAAATCCCGTCGGGCGCCAAGGCCGATCACGCTTGGTGCGAAAGGCGGATCACGCTGGAGCCAAAAGGCAAATCGCGTTCGGGACAAACTGCGGATCCCGTTTTCCAATTCCCCAGCCGCTGAAACCGATCACTGCACCGGCGGCGCCATCGGCACCTCGACGATGAAACTGGAGCCGATGCCGCCGGGGCCGGGTTCACACCACACGCGGCCATAAAGCGCCGCCACGAACCGCCGGACGATCCACAGGCCGAGCCCGGTGGATTTCTCGCCCTGCGTGGGCTGGGCGCTGCCGCGCTTGAACTTCTCGAAGATTTTTTCGCGTTCATCGGGCATCACGCCAGGTCCCTGGTCGCGGACCTCGATGCGACAGCGGTCGGAATTGGCCTTCATCGCAATCTCCACCCGTGCGCCGGGCGGCGAATACTTGAGCGCGTTCGAAAGAAGGTTGTCCACGACCTGCTGCAGTGCGACAAAATCGGTGGTCAGGCCGACCGGCTCCTCCGGGAGATCGGCATCGATCGTGATCTTCTTGTGCTGGGCCACCGTCGAAAGCGCCGAGACGGCGGTGCGGGCCAGTTGCACCGCGTCGTCCTGCACAAACTTCAGCGAGAAGCGCCCCTCCTCGACATTTTGCGCCGAAAGCATGTCATTGATCAGGCGCGACATCATGTCGGCGGACTCGTTGACCCGCCGGGCGGTCAGCGAACGGGCCGGCTCCGCGAGCGGCGGACTCAACTGCAGCAGCTCGAGGCCGATCTGGATGGCACCGAGCGGACTGCGAAGGTCGTGGGCGACCATGTGCATCAGCTCGCTCTTCTCCTGGCTCGCCTCGCGCAGGCGGATGGTCGTCTGCTCTAGTTCCGCCTGGATCCGCCGGCGCTCCGCCAGTTCGCGCGCGAGCCGGCGGTTGTGGAAGAAGAGCAGCAGAAAGACGACAAGGCAGACGGACCCGGCGACCGATGCGATCCGGACCGCGCGCGCCCACCACCGGGAGGTCGACGAGTCCGCCGCGATCCAGCGGTCGCTGATCTGCTGGCGCTGGTCGGCGGATATCGTCGCGAGCGCCTTGTTGATGATGTCGGCGAGCATCGGCCAGTCCTTCCGCACGCCGATGTAGATTGGAGACGAGGCCGAGACCACCTCGCCAAAGCGCAGATTGATCACGCGGTGAGTGCGGATGTAATAGGCCGCATTCGCGACATCGCCCACCGTCGCGTAAACCTCACCGCGCGCGACGGCGAGGTAGCACTCGGCCGCATCGTCGTACTCGATCATCATCAACCCCGGGATCACGCGCTGCAGGTCCTGACGCAGCGCCGAGTCCCCGCGCGGCACCGCGATGGTGTGGCCCTGCAGCTCCGTCAACGCCGACAGGATCGGCGTGTCACTGCGGGTGATGATGACGTTGTAGGCGGAGGCGTAGGGCTGCGTGTAGATGAGGTACGACTCGCGCTCCCGGGCGTGGTTGAGGCTCAGGAGGAGATCGAGGTTGCCGGCCCGGAAGTCGCGCAACACTTCGCCCCAATCGCGCCGGATGGTGTTCTCGAACTTCAGCCCCGTACGGCGCGAAATCGCCTCAAGATAGTCGGGATCGATGCCGACGATTTCGCCCGAGGCGTTCTGCAGCGCATAAGGCGAGTAGGATGGATCGTGGCCGACCCGGATGATCGGATGCGCGCCGATCCAGGCCTGCTCGTCATCCGTCAATGAAACCATATCCGACGAATCCGCCCGGGGGGATTCGGGCGGCACGACGGTCGACGAGCCCACGGCAACGGCGAAAAGATACGGGAGAAGAGGGCGCAGGAGCATCAGGCGGGAACCAATCGCGCGGCAGATCCGCTCCGGCCACCGAACAATAATTCCGGGACGAAAAACGCGGCCCGAAGCCGTCCCTCATGGATCCCGCACAAGTTCTGCCCTGACCGGGAGCAGGCGCGCGAATTGAGGCAGGTGCAGATCATCTTCTTGGGCAGCAACAAACAGTAAGACAGGAATTCCGGGGCTAATCCCCAGGAAATCTGCCGGGACGGGTGACACCCGGCAATGACGCAATGACTCACTCGGGACAACCTTGTTCCGACTCATTTTCGCCCGGGCGATTTAGTACGCAGTTTTTTCCAGCGCTCGAACGACAGTTTGCCCGGCCAGGGTCGAGGATTTATCATCGACAACCTGTCGGGTCCGGAAAGCATCGGGCTCCCCCATGGGAAAGCTCGACCACCTTTTTGCGCAAAACCGGGCTTGGGCCGGGGCGATCCGCGCCCGCGACCCGGAGTTTTTCAAGAAACTCGTACACCAGCAGTCCCCCGAATACCTCTGGATCGGCTGCTCCGACAGCAGGGTGCCGGCGACGGAGATTGTCGACCTTTTGCCCGGCGAGATGTTTGTGCACCGCAATATTGCGAACGTGGTGGTGCACACGGATCTCAATTGCCTTTCGGCGATGCAGTTCGCCGTCGATGTGATCAAGGTGAAGCACATCATCGTGTGCGGCCACTACGGGTGCAGCGGCGTCCGTGCCGCCCTGCGTTGCGACCGCATCGGCCTGGCCGACAACTGGCTCCGGCACGTCCAGGACGTCGCCGACAAGCACCGGGTTTGTGTCCACGCCGTGGAAGGCGAGGAGGCGCGCGGCCATCGCCTGTGCGAGCTGAATGTCGTCGAGCAGGTCTCGAATGTCTGCCTCACGACGATCGTGCGCGACGCCTGGGAACGCCGGCAGCCACTGACCGTTCATGGATGGATCTATGGGTTGAGCGACGGTCTGATCCGCAACCTGGGACTCGACATTGAATCTGCAGGAAGCGTCGAGCCCCGGATTCGCGTCGCGCTGGCCGCAATTGCATCAGGCGGGTCGCTGGCCGCGTCCTCGTAATTTCCCGACCGTGCCCGGGAGGGGGAGGATCCCGATTCGAGGGTTTATGCCGCGGAGCCTGCTCCAAATGCCATAAACAGCTTGCCACTGCGCGGCTTGCCCGCGCGTATTGACGGGGCCCCCCCCCCCCCCCCACGG
>DASYDZ010000011.1:0-10341 GCA_036499305.1 Candidatus Didemnitutus sp. | reverse complement strand
CGGCCGCCCGCGTCGGAGTGGTGGCTTCCCGGGTCGCGGTCGGCGATGCCGTGGCGCGCAACCGCGCCAAGCGCCGCCTGCGCGAGATCTTTCGCCAGCACCAGGGACTCGTTCCGCCCGGACTCGATCTGGTTCTCACGGCCCGCCGATTAATGCTGCGCGCGCCCTTCGCCGATCTCGAACAGCGATTCACCGCCGCATGCCGGAAACTGCCGGGCGCTGTTTCATGAGCGGGTCCCACACCGACTCGCCGGGTGCATCGCGTCCATCGCCCGCCGCGCGCGTGGCGGGCGGCCTCATCTCAATCTACCAGAAAACCGTCTCTCCCGCCCTCGCGGTGGCGAATCCGTTCGGCGGCTGCCGCTTCGCGCCGACCTGTTCGCACTATGCCGCCGATGCCCTCCGGGAACATGGTTTGCTCGCCGGTGCCGCCCTCACGGCGCGCCGGGTGATCAAGTGCGGCCCGTGGCACCCCGGCGGCCTGGATCCGGTGCCGCCACGCATGACGCCGGCCGGCTTTCGCGCGGAGCCCAGGGCCTGAGCCCGCAACCCTTTCGATTCTCTTCCATGGACAAGAAAAACGCCGCCATCGGCATCCTCCTTTTGATCGCCGCGGGAGCGAGCTTCTACCTGAGCGCCAAGTTCGCGCCGCCGGCCCCGCTCCGGCCCGCGATCACGACGCCCGCGAGCGCGCCCGCCCCCGCCCCGGCGGCTTCCACCCCGGCCCTCCCGGGGAGCACCGCGCCGGTCGCGACGCCCAGCATCTCCGCCGCGCCCGCGAAACCGGCGCACCCGGCGGAATATGTCTCGCTCGAGAATGACGAGGTCAGCGTCCGCTTCACGACCACCGGCGGAGCGATCGACTCGGTCGCGCTGAAAAAATTTCCCGCCGTCCTGGGCAAGGCCGATCCCTACCGGATCAATGCCCCGGGCGCGGCGCCGATCCTCAGTTTCATCGATTTCCCCGGCCTCGACCAGAATACCCAGTACGATGTCGTGTCGCAGACGCCGGCCGAAATCGTGTACCGCGCCGTGTTGGAAAACCGCCTCGAGGTCACGCGCCGCTACACCCTTCTTGGCCATGGCAAGGGTGATCCGTTCCAGATCCGCGCGGAAACAACGTTCCGCAACCTCACCGGCCAATTGCTGCCCCTTCCCCGCGCCTATGTCAGCCTCGGATCGATCTCGCCGCTGAACGAAAACGACACGGGTGTTTACATCAACGCCGGCTACTACGACGGCAACACCACGAATTTCACCCGGCGCGACGCGCTCTCCGGCGCCGGCTTCTTCAGCAGCAGCGCGCCGCTGCCGTTCATTGAGAAAACGGCGCCCATCGTCTGGGCCACGGCGAAAAATCAATTTTTTGCCACCATCCTGACCCCCGATCAGCCCGGCGTCGGCCTGCGCATCGAACGCGTGAAGGTGGACCCGTTGCTCGACGACACCAATCGCATGGCCTACGGACTCACCGGCCACGCGGAATTTGACCTCAAGCCCCTCGCGGCCGGTGCCTCCTCGACCTGGGGAGCCACGTACTTCGCCGGGCCGAAGGAATACCGGCGCCTGGCGAAAACCGCGAATTTCCTGCACGACGAGGACAAGGTCATGGAGTTCGGCCGCTTCACCGGCATTTTCTCCAAGCTGCTCCTCACGATCATGACCTGGATTCATTCCTGGCTGCCGAGCTGGGGCTGGTCCGTCGTCGCCACCACTCTCTTTCTGAAATCCGTGACGCTGCCTTTCACGCTCATGGCGTCGCGCTCGGCCAAGCACATGCAGAAGATCGCGCCGCTGCTCAAGGAGGTCCGCGCCAAGTTCAAGGACAACCCGGCCAAGCAGCAGGAGGCGATGATGCGGATCTACAAGGAAAACAAGGTCAACCCGCTTGGCGGCTGCATCCCGATGGTCATCACGCTGCCGTTCTTCTTCGGCTTTTTCACGATGCTGCAGAGCGCGTCCGACCTCCGCTTCCAGTCGTTCCTCTGGGTCAAGGATCTCGCGGCGCCCGACACGGTGCTGTCGTTCGGAGCCGTGACCTTGCCGCTGCTCGGCCTGACGCACCTTTCGCTGAACATCCTGCCGCTGCTGATGGGCGTCACGATGATCTACCAGATGCGCATCACGCCGCAGCCGAGCACGGATCCGGCGCAGGCGACGATGATGAAGATGATGCCGCTCGTCTACATGCTGTTCTGCTACAACTTCGCGGCCGCGCTCGCGCTTTATTCGACGGTCAACGGCCTGTTTACGATCGTGCAGCAGAAGATCGTCAACCGCCTCCCCGAGCCCAAACTCCCCGGGGAAATGCCCGGCGCGATCAAGAACGTGACGCCGAAAAAGAAGAAGTAGTGAGCATCGAGTAGCGAGGAGCGAGTAACGCGCCGACAAACCGTTGCGCCGTTCCTTGGTGCATGCCTGCCGCTCCATAAGTCGCTGTCCTCCGTCATCCGTCATCCGTCATCCGTCATCCGTCCTCTGTCTTCTGTCTTCTGTCTTCTGTTTTCTTTCCGGTCTTCGCTACCCGCTCCTTCTCCCCATGGCTGGCCACAACAAATGGTCCAAGGTCAAGCGCCTCAAGGCCGTCACGGATTCCCGCAAGGGCAAGGTGTTCTCGCGCCTGGCCCGCGACATCACGCTGGCCGCGAAATCGGGCGGCGGGCATCCCGACGGCAATGCGCGACTGCGCACGCTGCTGCTGAAGGCGCGGGAGGCGAACATGCCCGCCGACAACATCGACCGCGCGATCAAGAAGGGCACGGGCGAGTTGCCGGGGGTGGTTTTTGAGGAAACCCATTACGAGGGCTACGGCCCGGGCGGCGTGGCGTTCGTCGTCCAGGTGACGACCGACAACAAACAGCGCGCCGCGCAGACCATCCGGTCGATCTTCGCCCAGCACGGGGGCAATCTCGCCCAGTCGGGCGCCGTGGCTTTCCAGTTTCTCCACGCCGGACAAATCCTCGTCGCGCTGGAAAAAACGACCGAGGATCGCTTGATGGAGATCGCCCTGGAAGCCGGCGCCGACGACGTGATCACAACCGAACACGGCTTCGAGGTGCGCTGCGGAATTCCGGCGTTCGACCGCGTCGTCCATGCCCTCGAAAAGGCCGATATTCGCGCCGACTCCTCCGAAATCGCCTACATTCCCACCCTCCTCGTGTCCGTGAAGGACGTCAGCGTGGCCCGCCAGGTCGTGAAGCTGCAGTCCGATCTCGAGGAAAACGAGGATGTGCAGGCGGTGTTCTCCAACGAGGAAATGGACGAGCGCACCGCCGACGCCGCGCACGGCGGCTGAGAGTCTGTTTGGCCCGCGAAACACACGAATGACGCGAAACGGGCAGGGCGCGATGTCCCGATCGCGCCGTCCGGGCGGGATGGTGTTATCGCGGGATCCCCCAATCCCCTCCTCTTCGCCGGACCGCGCCACACTGTCTTGGAACCAGGCCGCCGGGAAGACCCGATCAATTCTCACCGGAGATAACCGAGAAAACGGAGATATCCTCCGTGGCCGCAGCTTTCTCCCGTCGAAAAATTCCGTCTTTCCGCGTTCTTGATCGGGGCCTTGGTCTCTCAACCCTCAGCTTTCAACGCTCAACGGCCTTGGCTTCCCGACTCAGGCCTTGCCGCGGCGGGAAATGATCAGCACGACCACGCCGAAGGCGGCAAAGATCGAGCCCCAGAACAGGTTCACGTTCCGCCCCAGCGAGTGCTGGGCGTAGATGGCCGGGTCGGAGGTGAAGCCGTAGGCGACGAGGATGAGGCCGAGAATCAGGAAGAGGAGGCCGAGCGGGATCCGGACGTCGAGGTGCATGGCGGGAAGCGGTTGGGGGTTACCAGAAAATCACGTTGAGGATGGCGACGGCGACCAGCACCACCACGCCGATCACGGCGGGGCGCGCATACCACGGTGTGTCGTGGTCGCGGATCTTTTCCGTCAGCGAATAGACGAGTCCGCGCAACTGGTCGTCGGTCTTGTTCGGCGCGGTCGCGAGCGAAATGATGGCGGTGCCGACGAAGCATCCGACGAAGGCGAAGATCGCCATCCAGAAATTCTGCGCCATCGAGCTGGTGAAGAACCAGTGCGCCCCCCCGAGCCAGCCGCCCTTGATGCCGTTGGTCTCGCCGATGGGAAGCGTGAGCCCGTGAAAGACCATCGCCGACACCGTGCCCAGGAGCAGGCCGAAGAACGCGCCGTGGCCGGTCGTGCGCCGCCAGAACATGCCGAGCAGGAAGATGGCGAACAGCGGCGCGTTCACAAAGCCGAACACGAGCTGCAGCATGTCCATGATGTTGTCGAATTTCCGGGCGGTGTACGCGCACAGGATGCTGAGGATCAGGCCGACCACCGTCGTCACCTTGCCGACCTTCACCAGGTGCGCATCGGTCGAGTCCTTCTTCACGTAACTGTGATAGAGATCGTAGGTGAACACGGTGTTGAACGCCGTGACGTTGCCGGCCATGCCCGACATGAACGAGGCCATCAGGGCGGTGAGCCCGATGCCCAGCATGCCGCTCGGAAAATACTGCGCGAGCATCGCGGGCACGACCATGTTGTAGTCGGGGGCGCCGTTCGCGCCCACCGGCACGTGGAAGCCGCCGCCGCGCTGGCCGAGGCCGATCGCGAGCATGCCGGGCAGGATCACGAGGGCCGGGAACAGCATCTTCGGCACCGCGGCAAGGAGGGGAGTCCGGCGGGCGGCGCCCATGTCCTTCGCCGCCATCGCGCGCTGCACGACGAGGAAATCGGTGCACCAGTACCCGAAGGAAAGCACGAAACCCAGGCCCATGATGAGGCCGAACCACTCGACGCCCATGGGATTGGCCTTGGCGCTGCCCATGTATTTCCAGGAGTGCGACCACGCGCCCGGCATGCCCTGCGCCTCGGAGAACTTCTGGAGCTGCGCCATCAGGCCGTGCCAGCCGCCGATGTCCTGCAGGCCGAGCAGCACGAGCGGGAGCAGGCCGAGGACAATGAGGAAGAACTGGAGGACCTCGTTGTAGATCGCGGACGTCAGGCCTCCGGTGTAGATGTAGATGAGGACAATCAGGCTCGAGACGACGATGCAGAGATTGTAGTCGAGCCCCGTGATCGAATTGAGGAGCAGCGCGAGGGCATGCATGGAGATGCCGGAGGAGAACACGGTCATCACCGCAAACGACAGCGCGTTGAAGGCCCGCGTCTTTTCGTCAAAACGCAGCTTCAGGTACTCCGGGACCGAGCGGGCGCGCGAGCCGTAGTAAAACGGCATCATGAAGACGCCGACAAACACCATGGCCGGGATGGCGCCGATCCAGTAAAAGTGACTGGTCGCGATGCCGTATTTCGCGCCCGAGGCGGCCATGCCGATGACCTCCTGCGCCCCGAGATTCGCCCCGATGAAACCGAGCGCGCAGACCCACGCCGGCAACGAGCGGCCGGACTCAAAAAAGTCGGCGCTGGTTTTCAAGTGCTTGCGCAGCACCCAGCCGATGCCGAGAACGAAGGCGAAATAGATCGCGAGGATGAGGTAGTCGACGCCACCGAGACGGAGAAGGACCGTTTCGCCGGACGCCGCCAGGAGCGCGGGGGTAATCAGGGAATTCACGAATAGTCGGGGGTAGAACGGCGATCAGAGCCTTGAAGCCCGCGGCCGGCAAGCCCGCAAAGCCGGGCCGCGATTCGGCTGTCGGGCCGCTGCTTGCGGCGGTCGGGTCTGGTGTAGGGCGGGATTTCCATATCCCGCCAAGGCCGGCGGCATTCGGCCCGTTCGACAGACTCAGGGCGGGCGATGCCGCCCTAAAACCTGGCGATCGTCCCATTCAATCCCGCCACGCCCGCAACCGCGCCTGCTGGATGACGCAGACGCAGTCCTCGCCGTCGGCCGTGTGCAGCCAGTGGGGATCGAGCTCGGCGAACAAACGATCCATGGCGGCACGCAGGCCGCCCACCTCGATGGCAATGATGCCGTGCGGCTGCAGCCGGTCGCGCGCCTGCCGCAGGAGCTTGCGGATCACGTCGAAGCCATCGCGCCCGCCGTCGAGCGCAAGCGCCGGTTCGCGGCGGAATTCCGGCGGCAGATCCGCCAGCTCGCGCGCCGGCACATAGGGCGGGTTCGAGAGAATCAGGTCGTACCGCCCGCGCGGCACGGCATCGAACACGTCCGACCTCCAGAGCCGGATGCGCGAAGCAAGGCGATGTTGGGCGACGTTGAAGCGTGCCACCGCGAGCGCGTCGGACGAGATCTCGATCGCGTCGACGCGCGCACGCCGGAACCGATGCGCCAACAGCACCGCGAGGCAGCCCGAACCGGTGCAGACATCCGCCACCCGGCGCACGGGCTGGCGCGCAGGCAGCCATTGCGGGATCTGCTCCGGCAGCAATTCGAGAAAATAGGAGCGCGGAATGATGACGCGTTCGTCGACAAAGAAGCGATGCGGCCCCAGCCAGGCTTCGCGCGTCAGGTAGGCCGCGGGCACCCGCTCCTTCAGGCGGCGCTCGAAGATTTCCTCCACGCGCTCCGCCTCGTCGTCGGTCACGATCCGCCGCAGCACCCGGACCTGGCTGTCAAGCGGCAGGCCCAACCCGTGCAGGAGCAGGTAAAGAGCCTCGTCGTGCGCTGTCGTCGCCACCTGCCCCAGCGCAACCCGATGACGCGCGTACCGGGCTTCCGCCCAGCGCAGCCAGTCACCGAGCGTGCGCGGTTTCGCCGGCATGGTCAGCCTTCCTTCGGCGCGGGCGCCGTGACGTGCACGTGGTTGGTCAGGTGATCCGAGCAATAGCACTGCTCGCCCGCGCATTTCGAGCAGTACCGGAAATCGAGCTGCGGGTCGGAAATCTCGGTGCGCCCGCAGACCCGGCACCGATGCCGCGGCTCGTCCTCTTCCTCCGCCGCGGAAAACTGCTTGGCCTGGAACTCCATCCGGCGCCGGCCCGACCGCATGCGCCGGACGATGTCGGTCCCGAAAAACAGGATGAAGTTTCCCAGCGACGCGACGATCGCCAGCCGGACCGGCCATGAGCCGACGATCATGCCCACGACATACAATCCCGTCTGCACGAGGGCCACCCACTTGATCTTCACCGGCAGGATGAAGAAGATCATCAGCTCGAAGTCGGGATTCAGGTACGCAAAAGCCAGCATGACGCTGAGCCCCACGAAGACATTGGTCGCCGCGACGGCCGGAAATGCGAACGCCACCAGCACCGTGAGGAACCACCCGATGAACAGGAAGAAATTGTACCGAAACACGCCCCAGTACGCCTCGAGCGCGCTGCCCATCAGGTAAAACAGATACCAGCCGAACGCGACGAACAGCAGGTTCGCCGCCGGCGGCCAGAAGATGAAGGCGACCACCCGCCAGACCTGCCCCTGCCAGACGAGCGCCGGCACCAGCGCGATCAGCCCGGTGTAGTCGCGCCCGAGCATCGCCATCAGGTAGAAGAAAGCCTGCCCGAGAATCAGATACAGGGAGATGTTCTCGATCGCGAAGCGGCCGAAGATCCGTTCCAGGCGGTTGAGCAGGGACATCGATCCTACTTCTCAGGCTTCGCCGCGAGCTGGTCGAGCAAAGTCTTCTTCTCGTCGTCGAGCTTGGGATCGTCGATCCGGCCAACGACCGCCTTCGCCTCGTCGCGGCGGCCCAGTTTGATCAGCACGTTGGCCTTTTGCAGGCGCACGAGCTGGCGCATTGTCGTCGTCACCGGCCGTTCCTCCAGCGCCGTCCACGCCTGGAGCGCCTGCTCCCACTGCGGGGGATCGACGTCGTAATAGGCCTTGGCGGCATTGTAGGCGAGGGACAGGTCGCGCGGTTCCAGTTCGGCCGACTTCTGGTAGGCGCCGAGCATGGCGCGATCAAGGCCGGCCCGGGTGAACTCACCGCTGCTGATGAAGGTTTCGCGGCCGGTCTGGAGCAACTGCCCGAGATTCTGGTGGTAAAGCGACACGTTGGGCTCGAGGTCGATGGCGGCCATGAGCCAGGGAAGCGCCTCCACGGGCTTGCCATCCTCCGCGAGAAGCTTCGCGACCTGGTTTTTCACCGTCGCGATGTTCGGATCGAGCTTGTTGGCCTTGAGGAGCATCGCGATGGCCGTCTTGTCCATCCCAATGCGGCCGAGGAAGAGGCCGTACGCGGCAAAGGCCGTGGGGTTGTCGGGGCTCTTCTCGATCAGCACGTCGTAGCTGCTTGCGATCGACTGGGCCTCGCCGTGGAAAAGGGCGCGGTCGAACTGGTCGCCCTCCTTCTCGGCCTTGGCGAAAAGGGCGGCCTCGCGGGCCGCGATATCGCGCAAGGTGCGGTCGGTCAGGGTCTCGCCCTGCACGGCGGGAGCGGGGGGGTCCGCCGCCAGGATCGGAACGGCGGCGCCGAGGGCGGCGAGAAAAAGGACGGGGAGCTTCACGGGGCCGTGGGACACGCGGACGGGAAATTCGTTCAATCCTGCTGCCCCGCTTCCATCGCCGCCACCTCTTTTTCCGACACCGTCGCAGGGCACTATTGTGTCATTCCAGCTCCCTTCCGGGATTCTCGCGGAAAATTTGGCCGCAAAAGGACGCAAAGCATTCACGAGGCCCGTGGGTTCATCGTACAGCCACAGGTTCCCTTTGTGCGGCGAAGACCAAGTCAACACAGCCCCAGCCGGGATCATTCATTTGAGCCAAGATGGAACCGGACCTCCCCGTTCGACAGGCTCAGGGCCCCGAGCGATGTCGAGGGGCGGCCCGGTTCTCCTCTGAAAGCCTCGCGAACCCGCCCGGAGGTCGGGTTCCACCATTGAGTACAGGTCCCGTCGCTCGGAAGAGCGCATCCAAATGCATGAGTCCGGCTTGGGCCCCGCCCGCCGTCCCCGCAGCAGTCCGCCATGTCCGGCCGAGATCGCGCCGCCTTAAAAAAATGAGACCGGGGCGCACCAACGCCCCGGTCTCATCCAACCTTGAACAGAACTTATTCCAACACCTCTGCAAAAATGAGGTCCGCAGCTTCCGCTCCGCGCGCCCCGATCGCACCGGTGGCATCGCAAGCCATGGGGGTCAGGTTAGGTATCATGGGGTGGGGTGTCGGGGTGTCCGACCGGGGTGGGCGGGGCCAGGGGAAGGCCGCGGATACGGTCGCGAGTTTCGAAGATTGACCGCCGGGAAACAACCGGGCTGTTATTCTTGCTAAAGAATAAAGCCGGCCCCCGGCGACCTGTGCCCCTCTCCCGCGTCACCATGCAGGATGTCGCCCGCGCCGCGGGCGTCCACCAGACGAGCGTCTCGCTCGCGCTGCGGAACGATCCGCGCCTGCCGGAACGGACCCGCCAACGCATCCAGGCGGTTGCCCGGCAGCTCCGGTACCGGCCGGACCCGATGCTTGCCGCACTCAACTTCTACCGCGCCTCGCGGCATGCGGCGAAGTCGCCGCCCGCCATGGCGTTCCTGCTGAATTTCACCGACGAGAAGGAATTCGCCGCGTCGCACCCGCACCGCATGTTCCGCGACGGCGCCCGCCGCCAGGCCGAACAGCTCGGCTACCGGCTCGAGGTTTTCTTCGTCGGACACGGATCCGACGCCGGTGCGCAGATGCAGCGGGTCCTCCGCGCCCGCGGCATCTCCGGCGTCATCCTGGCGGCGTTCGCCGACAAGACGGTGGAGTTTCACCTCGACTGGCGCCTGTTCAGCGCGGTCCTGATCGAGTCGCACCAGCTCCGCCTCTCGCTTCACACGGTTTCCAACCACCAGCAGGCGGTGACGCGCGAGGCGATCCGCCGCCTGCACCGGCTCGGCTACCGGCGCATCGGCCTCGCCGTCGGGGAACGCGAGGAAATCTATCTCCAGAACGCCTTCACGGCCGGCTATCATGTCGAGGTCGCCCAATGGCCCGATCTCGTCCCGGTTCCGCCGCTGCTGCTCGAGGGATCCATGGACCGGATTGCGCGCCTCGCGGGGCCGTGGATCCGGCGCCACCGGCTGGAGGCCGTGATCAGCAACTGGGTCGAATTCGCCGCGATGATCCGCCCCGCCGGACTGCGCGCGCCGCGCGACCTCGCGGTCGTGTCGCTCGATGTCAATCCCGACGCGCGGCCCGCGGCCGGCATGCGGCAGAATCACCGGATCGTCGGCGAACGCGCGGTGGAGCAGCTCGCCGGCCTGATGCGCTCGAATCTTCGCGGCCTGGTGGCCACGCCGAACACGATCCTGGTCGACGGCCGCTGGGTCAATGGCCCCGGCGTGCCGCGCCGCGGGCCGGCTGCTCTTTAGTAAGAACAAAAAGCCGCCCGCCGGCACTTGCCACTGTCCGCGCTCCCCGGAATCTTCGCCGGGCTCCGCCGTGCCCCGCGGCGGCGGCCCTACCCCCTCCATGACCTTTCCGCCCGACTTTGTCTGG
>DASYDZ010000010.1:0-33284 GCA_036499305.1 Candidatus Didemnitutus sp. | reverse complement strand
GCCATCAGCGCGAGGACGAGCATCATCTCGACCAGCGTAAAGGCCCGGTCGCCCCGACTTTCGCTCAACGGGCCCGGGCCAGTGGACAAGACTGGCGGCCGCGGGATCACCAATTGCCGATGTCGTCGGCGGTATCCGCCGCCTTGTCCGGGCCCTTCGAAAACAGGTCATAGGTGCCCACATTCTTGGTGCCCGGATAACGATATTGATAGGGTTCGGTCCAGGGATCGATCGGCACCTTGTTGCCGGGGGCATCGAGGTAGGGGCCACGCCACTTGTCCGCTTTGCCGCCCGGGGCGACGACCAGGGCTTCGATTCCCTCCTCGGTCGAGGGATAGTCTCCCATGTCGATGCGGTAGCGCACCAATGCGGTTTTCAGGCTGTCGCGGACAAAAATACGAGCGGCGGCCTCGTTGCTGTGGCCGAGGATCTTGTCCGCGTTCGTGACCACGAGCCCGATGAGCAGGCCGAGGATCGCGAGCACGACGAGCATTTCGACCAGCGTGAAGGCGCGCGTCAGGCGGCGGCGAAGAGTGGTTTCCATGGGGTGGGACGATCAGCGATTCGGATTGTTGAGGTCGACCGGAACGGCGCCGGGACCGGAAGAGGGCGTGGGCATCGGAATGTTGCCGGCCTGGCCGCCCTGGGCCGCGGTGGGCATCGGCATCGGGCCCGTGCCAGCGCCCGGCGCATTCGGCGCGCCACCTTCACCCGGATTCTGCGCGGCGAAACTTTGCATGCGCTGGGCGCGACGGCGCCGCATTTCCTCGATAAAGGCTTCCATGCGCTTCGGATCCGGACGGCCATCGGATCCCATCACGTTCTGCATCCAGCGTCCGCCGCGTGGCGGCCCGCCTTCACCCGGAGTTGGCGCGGGCATGGCAGGCCTGACCGTGGCTGCTGCCAATTGGACGGCGGCGTGCTTCAACGAGAGGTTCACGTTGTGGCCGCCCAACTCGACGGTCAGGGTGTCGTTCGCAGCATTATAACTGCGCACCACAAACGGATGACCGGTCTCGTTCATTCCCACCCAGGCCGATTTTTGCGTGCCGACGTCGAGGATGGAGAAGTACGTATTGCGCTTATCGTCGGTGAACATGCCGCGAAACTCCACCGACTTGTCACCGCCCGACGCCGCGCCGGGTCCGATGGGAGCGAACGGCGAGTTGGACAGCAGGCTGGCATAGTCGGCAGCCGGCGCCTGGCAGGTGGCTGCGAGGGCGACCAAGGCGATGAAAGTGGTTCGAGTCATGTCGGTGGGGACAAAATCAAGACGCCTGCTGCGGAGATTCGGTATCAAGCCGCAGCATAAAGATTTATCAGTGAAAAGCCCGCGAAATCAGGTTTTTCCAGAATGGGATGTTATTCAACAAGAAAAGACCTAGGTTCCTTGGCCTCCGGGGATTGTGAATGTCGATCCCGGCGGCGACCAGCAGGAAATATTCCTCCGCGCAGCCCGCAGACCCGTGGCGCGGCCATCCGTTCCGCCAAGGGCCAAAAATCGTCGCGGTACGCCGACAGCGCCAACGGGCTTCGCCCTCACCTGGCATTTTCGGCGGGCCGTCCCTCAAATCCAATGGATTGATCGGGACCGTCCTAACACCAGTTTACAAGAGGCAACCGAGGTAACGGAGAGAAGTCTGAGATTTGTCCATCAACCCAATCATGCCCCTCCCCAATCTTTGGTGTAGACCCGATTTGTCCGCCGAAGCATTTCGCGAAGGCGGAAGCTTCAGCGAAGGATGGCGGAGAGAGAGGGATTCGAACCCTCGATAGAGTTTCCCCTATGCAGCTTTAGCAAAGCTGTGCCTTCAGCCACTCGGCCATCTCTCCGGAAGAAAGATCAAGAGCAAACGGCTGCCCGGGGGGAGTGCAAGGGTTTTTCGGACTCCACCAAACTCCGACCGGTTAGCGAGCGGCCTGGGCGTGGGCGCGCGCCATCTCGCCGGCTTCGCGGTACTGCCGTCGGAACTGGATGGCGAGGTCCTTGGCGAGCAGGACCTCATCCACCTTGTTCTTCGAGTTGAGGGCCTGCCTGATCCGGGTGTTCATCTGGTCATAGGAAATGATCGACAGGTCGTCGAGGCGCGCCAGGGCGTCCGCCGGCATGCCGGCGCGCACGATTTCCTTCCAGGCATCTGCGAGCTGATCATGGCAGTCCTCGCACATCACGCGGATAACGAAGGCCATCTCGCGGAAAATCCCGCCGGTCCACGCGGCGTTGTAAATCAGCGGATTTCCGCCCGCGTACGGATCGATGTCGGGATCGGAGCGATACTGGCGCCAGTCCTCGTGCCGGTAGAAATCGCGCCGGATCGGCAGGCGGCGCAGGGCGAAGCGTTGCGGGCCGCCGGGCGTGCCGGGGCGGAAATTCCAGATCTTCTGCCCATCGAGGGACAGCACGTATTCCATGAAGGCGATCGCGGGCCCGCGGTTGGGGGCGCCGCGCAGCAGCGCGATGGGATCGCACGAGACCACGGTTCCGGCGGGCGGGGAAAAATAGCCGAGCCGCCGCACGCCGCTGCGTTCGCGCGCGCTCTGTTCCTCGGCGCGCCCGTAGAAGTCGATGCACATGCCCGCGGCAGAGTTGCCCTGCTGCACGTCGATCGGAGGCTTTTGCGAGGAATCGGTGAAATAGCGGGCGTTCGCGCCGATGCGCTGCAGCAGGCGAAGGCCGTCCGTCCAGCCGAGGCGGACCGCTTCGCGCTCGGTGGCGGCGTCCGGCACCCCGGTCGGCTGCAGGCGCACGAGCTCACGGTGGATGTGCTCCTGGATCACGTTCTCGAAGGCCTGCGCGATCGAGCTGCTCTTGGTCGGATCGCACAGCGCGACTTCGCCGAAGTAACGGGGATCGGCGAGATCGTCCCACGACTCCGGCTCATGGGGAATATGCAGACGGGCGAGGGAATCGAGATTGTAGATGATGCCGTACGAACTCAGCACCGCGCCCAGCCAGCGGCCCCGGGGGTCCCAATACGGCTGGCCCGTGAAGGACTGGGGAATGACCGCGGATTCGAACCAGTCGGGGTGGGACTGCATGATGCCGGCATCGACGAGGCGGCCGGCCTCCGCCTGCCGTCCGAAATCGAAGCTTCCTCCGCCAAAAAACACGTCCATGCCGCAACTGACGTTCGAGGCGAGAAACGCGGCGCGCGCCTCGCGGGCCGCGGCCGGGGCATCGGCGGACAGGTGCGGGCTGGCGAAGGCGGCCTGAACTTCGATGCTCCACGGCCGGCCCAGTTTGCCGGTCCAATAATTCTGAAACGACGAGATGTACTCCGATTCGATAAAACGCGTGATCTCGCTGGTGCCGCCGAGCACGCGCCAGTCGATGGCCACGGTCTTCCCGGTGCGCGCCTTGTACCAATCCTGGAAACCGCGGGCGAACTCCGAACGGATGGCCTCGTTGTGCGGGGACACGACCACGATCGTCTCGTCGGCCTGAAGCAGGACCTGCCGGCGCGGGCGCAGCAGGAACGGCAGGGCCAGGACCCCGACCAGGCAGACAATCAGGATCGCGCGCGTCACGGCCGGCGGGAATTCAATCGAGGAGCACGATCACGTCCTCGGGGGCGACGACGGCGTGGAGTTCGCCGCGCTGGTTACCCTCGACGAACCGCGGGTTGCGCTCGAAAATCTTCAGCTTCACGCCCGTCGCGGTGACAAATTCGTATTGCGCGACCTCGCCGAGATAGACCGAGGCGCCGATGCGTCCGTTCACGGCATTGGCTTCCTGGGGCTTCTGGTGCAGTTCCCAGCATTCGGGCCGGATGGACACGGTGACCTTGCCGCCGGGCGCCGGCGGTCGCGCCGGGTTGCCGAGCGTGCCGGCCAGGGTGCCGATCGCCGTCTCGACGATGACCGCCTCGCCCTGCAGCGAGCGCACGGTGCCTTCGAGGAAGTCGGTTTCGCCGATGAAATTCGCGACCGTCCGGCAATTCGGGCGCTTGTACACCTGGCGCGGGGTGCCGACCTGCAGGATGTGCCCGCTCTCGAGGATCGCCATCCGGTCAGCGATCGAGAGGGCCTCCTTCTGGTCGTGCGTGACGTACACGGTGGTGAGCTGGAATTCCTTGCAGACGCGGCGGATCTCGGTGCGCATCTCGAGCCGCAGGCGCGCGTCGAGGTTGGAGAGCGGCTCGTCGAGCAGCAGGCAGCGCGGCCGGATGACGAGGGCGCGGGCGAGGGCCACGCGCTGCTGCTGTCCCCCGGACAACTGGTTCGGCTTGCGATCGGCGAACGGGGCCATGTGCACGGAGGCGAGGGCCTCGGTGACGCGGCGGTCGATCTCGGCGCGGGCGATCCGGCGCTCCTCGAGGCCGAACGCGACGTTTTCGGCGACGCTCATGTGGGGCCACAGCGCGTAGCTCTGAAACATCATCCCCGTGTTTCGTTTGTGCGGGGCGAGCCGGGTGACGTCCTCTTCCCCGAACAGAATCTGCCCTTCCTCGGGAATGTAGAAGCCGGCGAGCGATCGGAGCAGGGTGGTTTTGCCGCAGCCGCTCGGGCCGAGAAGGAAGAACAGCTCGCCCGGATTGATGGTGAGGTCCAGTCCGTGGAGTGCCACCACGTTTCCGAATCGCTTGGTCAGTTTCCTCACCTCGATGGAAATCATGGGCGCACGCGTCCCGGGCAACCAACCGGCGGCCCGGAACCAAGTCAAAAAAATAAACCCGGCTGCGCCTCTGCTAACGGGTTGCCAACCCCCGGGGTTTCGCTCTTAACGCAGCATGGCCCGACCCAAGCCGATTCCGGAGCTGAGGCATCTCGCGCGCGTGCTCGTGAGCGAGCGCGCCATCCGCCTGCGCGTCGGCCGGCTCGGCGAGCAGCTCAATCGCGATTATCGCGGCAAGGATCTGACCGTGATCGCGATCGTAAACGGCGCGCTGATCTTCGCGGCCGACCTTTTGCGGCGCCTGCGCTCGCCGCTGCGGCTCGATTGCGTGCGGGCCTCGAGCTATCACCAGGACACGAAGTCCGCGGGCTGGCCCGAGGTGATCGACAACCTCAAACTGGACATCGCCGGCCACCACGTGCTCCTGGTGGACGACATCCTCGACACCGGCCGCACCCTTTCCGCGGTGCGACAGATGCTGCTGGCGAAGGAGGCGCTCTCCGTGCGCACGTGTGTGTTGCTCGACAAGAAAGCCCGCCGGCTCGTGCCGTTTGAAGCCGAATACGTCGGCTTCGAGATCCCGAACGAGTTTGTCGTGGGCTACGGTCTCGATTTTGCCGAACGCTATCGCAACCTGCCATGCATCGGCGTGCTGAAGCCGAAGTTTTACGCCGGGAAGTTCTGAAGCGGCAATTTGAGGTGGTCGTCGATGTCCCCATCGGCGATCAGTGGCGTCGGTGTGGAAACCGACGTCCACCAGTCGCAGCGTCAATATGTAGCCGGGTCCACAGGGCCCGGTCGAACGTCGGATGCGAACCGCTACTCTCGAAATCGAAATGCGCCGGGGTCTGCCGCCCCCGGCTACAGCAATCGGTTCCCGTTGACCCGATGCAGCCCGGTCCACAGGGCCCGGGCGGTCAAAGCGTCCCCGGGGTGGTCGTCGATGTCCCCATCGGCGATCAGTGGCGTCGGTGTGGAAGCCGTCGCCCACCTGACGCACAACGGCGGCGTCGGCCACGCGCCGCGAGCGCGTCAGAAATTGCGCGTGTAGACGGCGCCCTGGTCGTCCTCGAAGGTGAGCGCCTTCGTGGTGACGGCCGTGAGTTTGATGCCGAGCTCGTGGTCGACGATATCGTTCAGCCGGTAAACGCGATCGTTCATCAGCACCTTGCTGTCCTCGCCCGCGGCGCGGATGCCGGCGACATGCAGATTCTCGATGATCGTGATCATGTGCAGCGAGGCCTTCGGCTTCTCCGCGGTTTTTGCGACGGAGGTCGGCGCTAAGGAAGCCGCGGATGAAGTGACGGTCGGGGCCGGCGCCGAAAGGGGAAGGGTGAACGGTCCCGTTGGCGGTGCGGTGGCCACGGCCGCGGCCGGAGGGGGAGTGCTCTTTGGGGTTTCCACGGGGGCCGCGGCGGCGGGCGTGGAAGCGGGCGGCGTATTCGCCAAGGTGACGGCTGCGGCGGCGGGCGCGATCCTGCCGGGAGCGGGGGTCGGCGGCGCGGACTTGATGTCGGCGGAAGCCACTCCCGGATTCGCGGTCGGCGAGGCCGCGGGTGCGGCGGCCGTCGATTCGACCTTTGCGGGTTGCGTTGCGACCGTCGGGGTGGGTGCGGGAGAGGATTTCGGACTCGGGCGGGTGAACCAATAGATTCCGCCTCCGACGACGAGAAGGACAACGACGGCGCCGATTCCGGCGGCAGCGAACATCTGGGAGCGAAAGCCGGCAGGTTTGTCGCGCCGCGCAATCCGCGGCGTGGTGGTGCCGGCCTCGGGGGACGCGGGCGCATCGGCGCCCTCGCTGCGCTGCCGTTGGGCTTTCTTGAGGGCTTCGTTGATGAGGCTCATGGCGCGGCGGGGTGAGTGAAGGGTTGCGGGGCGGGCGCGAGAATCGTGCGGGAAGGGCGAAGGGCGGGCTTTTCAGCCGGTGAGTTGGTCGAGCTCGCGGGCGGCGCGGCGGGCGTCCCAGTAGGTAACCTCGTCCGCATCGCGAATAAAGGCCGAAAGCAGGGCCTTGTCGCAAAGATTGTTGATGACGCGCGGGATTCCGCCGCTGACCTTGTGGATGTGGCGGATGGCCCACGGGGTGAACGTCGGACGGCCATTGCCCCCGGCGAGGCTGATGCGATGCTGAATGTAATGCTCGAGCTCGTCGCGGGAAAACGGACGCAGTTCGTAGTGCACGAGGATGCGCTGGCGGAGTTGCCGCAATTCCTCGGCGGCCAGCTTTTCCTTCAGCTCGGGCTGGCCCATGAGGACAATCTGGAGCAGCTTCTGCTTGTCGGTTTCGAGATTGGAGAGGAGGCGGACCTGCTCGAAAACCTCGAACGAGAGGTTCTGGGCCTCGTCGATGATCAGGACGATTTCGCGGCCGGCCGCGATTCGCTCGAGCAGCAGCTTGTTGATCTGCGACACGAGATCGTTCTTCGCCTTGGAGACGTTCGATTCGCCCAGCTCCTCGAGGATCGCGCGCAGCATCTGTGTCTCGGACAGACGGGGATTGAGGACAAGCGCGGTATCGTAGTGCTTCGGATCGAGCTCGTTCATGAACGTCCGGCAGAGCGTCGTCTTCCCGCATCCCACCTCGCCGACCAGGACGATGAATCCCTTTCGCTCGGTCACACCGTAGCGCAGGTGCTGCAATGCCTCCAGATGGGTTGGGCTGAGATACAGGAATTTCGGGTCCGGAGTGATGTGGAACGGCATCTCCGTAAACCCGTAATAGCTCTGGTACATCGCGCGCCGAGTATCATTTTCGAGCCTGAAAACGCACGATAAATCGGCGTTAAAAACCGCTTAAAATGCGTTGCATGCTGGGGTTGGGAAGGCATTAACATGCGCGAAATCCGCGTGCATTGGCCCAAGGTAATCTCCGGTGTTTTCCTCGCGATCTTTGTCGCGACGGCGGCTTGGGCTGCGGTTTTTTTCCTGCAGATGCAGCACGACCTGAAGGCGCTGCGGGCGCAGGAGTCCGCGAACCAGCACCATCTCGTCGAGGCCCAGGAACGCCTGGCGACGCAGCAGCGGTATCTCGACCGCCTGCAGCACGACCCGGCGCTGATCGAGAGCATCATCCGGAAGAAACTTGGCTACGTGCGGGCGGAGGAGTTTGTGTTTCGTTTCGAGGACAGCCGAACTCCCTGACCGGTTTGACTGTCTTCTGGCGCACATCACTCACTTTCGCATGAGCCACGACACGTTGATCGGAAATTTCCGCCGCGCCGGCCAGGGCCAGGTCTTTGCCTTTTGGGAGCGGCTGTCGCCGTCCGAACGCGAGACTCTCTGCGCGCAGGCCGCGGAAGTGGACCTGGCCGAGGTCGGGCGTCTGTATCGGACCCTGGTGGCGGCCGGCACGGGGGGCAGCATTTCGCTCGAGGGAATCCGCCCGGCGCCGTTCATCAAGCTGCCGGGCCGCGGCGGCGCGGCCGCGGACTGGGAGCAGGCGCGCGCGGCAGGGGAGGACGCGCTGCGGGCCGGTCGGGTGGCCGCCTTCACGGTCGCGGGCGGCCAGGGCACGCGGTTGGGCTACGATGGCCCGAAAGGCACCTTTGAGGTGACGCCGGTGCGGCGGAAGACCCTGTTTCAGGTATTCGCGGAAAAAATCACGGCGGCAGGAAAACGCCACGGCAAACCACTGCACTGGTTCATCATGACCAGCCATGCGAATCACGAACAGACCGAGGGCTTTTTCAAGGAGCACCGTTTTTTTGGGTTTGATCCCGGCCGGGTGCATTTTTTCCGCCAGGGCCGGATGCCGGCGGTCGACCTGGAGGGACGAATCATGCTCGAGACGACCTCCACGCTCGCCCTGAGCCCGGATGGACACGGCGGATCGCTGCGCGCGTTGCATCGCAGCGGGGCGCTGGACCTGATGCAATCGGAAGGCATCGATGCGCTGAGCTACTTCCAGGTAGACAATCCGCTCGTGCGTTGCATCGATCCGGCCTTCATCGGATTTCACCTGCAGCATCGCTCGGAAATGGCGAGCAAGATGGTTCCGAAATCCGGTCCCGGGGAAAAAGTCGGGCATTTTTGCCTCATCCAGGACCGGCTGAATGTCGTTGAATACAGCGACATGCCGGCCGCGCTCCAGCAGCAGCGCAACGCCGACGGTTCCCTCCTTTATGAGGCGGGCAGCATCGCCATTCACATCATCGACCGCGAGTTCGCCCGCCGCATGGCGGCCGGCGGCGAGGGGGTGGCGCTGCCGTTCCACCGCGCGAACAAGAAAATTGCCACCGTCGATGCGAATGGCGCCGCCGTGAGGCCCGACAAGGCCAACGGCGTCAAATTCGAGCTTTTCGTTTTCGACGCGCTGCCCTTCGCGCGCAACACGATCGTGGTCGAGACCGCGCGCGCCGACGATTTCAGCCCCGTGAAGAATGCCGACGGCGCCGATTCGCCGCAGACCTGCCGGGACGACCAGCTTCGCCAGTTCGCGCGCTGGCTGCGCGCTGCGGGCGCCGCGGTCGAAACCGACGCCACCGGCCGGCCCGCGGCCGCAATCGAGGTGTCGCCGTTGTTCGGCGACGACGAACGCTCGTTTGCGGAGTCGTGGCGCAAGCTCGCGCCGAAGCCCGCGATCCGCGACGGTCTCTATCTCGAGTGAGAGATTCGTTCCGCCCGATGTCCCAGGAATCCCCATGAACAACGAACAATTCCGAAGTGCCGTTCAGGCGGCTGAAAAAGGCGGCCAGTTGATGTCGTCCACGGCGAAAAACCTGGTCGACTGGTGGCAGGGCGGGATGCCCGACTGGGCCACCGCGAGCATGGCGGAACTGGTGGAGCGGCAGCAATGGTCCGAGCTGAACGACCGCTTTTTCCGTTATCTCGAGTTCGGCACCGGGGGCATGCGCGGACGGACGATCGGCGCCGTGCCCGCGAAATCCGAAACCGGAAAGCTCTCCTCGCTGGGATGCCCCGAGCATGCGGGCGTCGGCTGCAACATGCTCAACGACTTCACGCTCGTCCGCGCGACGCTTGGGCTGAATCGATACATCAACCGCTATCTGGCGGGCAAAAAATCCGCCGCCCGGCCAAAGCTGGTGATCGCGCACGACGCCCGGCATTTTTCGCGGCACTTCTGCGAGCTGGCGGCGTCGCTCTGGGCGCGCCTCGGCGGCGAGGCCGTCATTTTCACGGGACCGCGCTCGACGCCGCAATTGAGCTTCTCCGTGCGCTGGCTGCACGCGCATTGCGGCATTGTGATCACCGCCAGCCACAACCCGCCGTACGACAATGGCTACAAGGCCTATTTTGAGGATGGCGGCCAGGTGACGCCGCCGCACGACAAGGGCATCATCGACGAGGTCAACGCCGTGCCGCTTTCCGCCGTCAATGAACACCTGCAGGTTGACCTTGCCGGCGTTACCGTCCTCGACGCGAAGGCCGACGCGGCCTACGAAGCCGTCGCGGCGCAGGCGGTGCTCGATCCGGAGATGCTGAAAAAGTCCGCGTTGCGGGCGGTCTACACCAACATCCATGGCGTCGGCGGAGTGGCGACCATGCCGCTTTTGCGGCGGTTCGGAGTGCAGGTTGACGAGGTGCCGGAGCAGGCCGGTTTCGACCCGCGCTTCCCGACCGTGAAATCGCCGAACCCGGAAAACGCCGAGGCGCTCACGCTCGCCGTCGCGCTGGCGCAAAAAGGCGGACACGATCTCGTGATGGCCACGGATCCCGACGCGGACCGGATGGGCGTCGCGGTGCGCAATCGCGCGGGAAAACTGGAGCTCCTGACCGGCAACCAGGTGGGGGCGCTGCTGGCGGACTACCGCGTGACGAAATACAAGGAGCGCGGCTGGATTCCGCGGGAAGGCACGAAGAACGCGTGCCTGGTGAAGACCTTCGTGACGACGCCGCTGCAGGACGCGCTCGGGGCCGCGCATGGGGTGAAGGTCATCAACACGCTGACCGGGTTCAAATGGATCGCGGCGAAGATCCGCGAGTACGAGGAAAAGCTGGTTGCGGCCATGGGACCATCCTTCGATTACGACTCGACTCCCTTCGAAAAGCGCGCCGCCCTCCTGCAGCAGCACAGCACCTTTTATCTTTTCGGCACCGAGGAGAGCTACGGCTACCTGCCGAACGATTTCGTGCGCGACAAGGATGGCAATGCCGCGTGCCTGATGTTCGCCGAGCTGTGCGCCTGGGTGAAGTCACACGGCCGGACGGTGCCCGAATACCTGGACGAGCTCTACCTCCGCTGCGGCTTCTTTCTCGAGGGCGTGATCAACATCTACTACGAGGGCGCGAGCGGGGCGGCGAAGATCAAGCGGATCCTGGACACCTACCGGTCCGATCATCCCAAGGCCTTTGGCGAGGTCGCGGTGACGAAATTCCAGGATTTCGGCCGCGAGGAATTCCACGATGCGGATGGCGAACGCATTCCTGCACAGGACCTCTATATCGTCACGCTGGCCAACGGCTATTCGTTCGCCGCTCGCGGCAGCGGCACCGAGCCGAAGATGAAGTTCTATCTCTTCGGACGCGAGACGGTCAAAGGTGCGGCCGACCTGCCCGCGGTCAAGGCCAAGGCGAAGGACACCCTCGATCATCTCAAGCAGCTGATCGAAGCCGACGCCCGGAAGCGCGCGGAGCGCTAGTCGGATTTTTGCCTAAGAATCACAAGAAGGAACGCGAAAAGATCGGATCCAGGTCGAGTGTGCCGTCCGGAACTGATTTTGCCTTCTGATTTCGGTAGGGATCAATGTTCCCTCGATCCGCCGGGGAATTGTCCGCAAAAGATCGCAAAGAATCAGGCGCGCAGCCGATTTTTAACCACTGATGTCACGGATCAAAGCGACTGAGGATTGGCCGCAAAAGAACGCGAAGCCGCCCGGATCATCCGCCCACGGAACACACCGAACGCAGGGAATGGGCCCCGGCCAATTCCGTTCCTTCGTACCTCCGTGATTCAATCAATCTCCCACGAAACGCACGAAGCCCGCGAACCAAACATCCGTGATATCCGTGGTTAAAAGGACTGACCGCGAAACACGCGAACCTCGCGAAAGCGGGGGCAGGCCAAACCATTTGCCCACGGAACCCCATCGAATCCACGGAAGAATCCGAGCCGCCGAGGATCTCGGGTAGGGATCGATGTCCTCATCGATCCGCGAGGGAATGGCCGCAAAAGAGCGCAAAGCCGACGCGATTACTGCCCATGGAACCCACGGAGGTATCCATTGTGCCCATATATCCTCCGCGTCTCTGTGGTTCAATCAATCTCGCCGAAATCCACGAACCGGACATCCGTGCCATCCGTGATATCCGTGGTTAAAATGATCACTCGCGAAACACGCGAACCTCGCGAAAACAGAGGCTGGCCAAACCATTTGCCCACGGAACCCATCGAATTCACGGAAGAACCCGATCCGCTCACGAATCACCCGACCGACGCGGCGGGATCGCGATGTTCGAGCGCTCGGCGAATGATCGCAACGGGCGATCCTTGCCATGAGATGTGAAACTGCATTTTCTGGCTCGGCCGGTTCCAAATATGCTCTACACGGGAGCATGCAACATCTGCGACGGTTCAGCTTTGGCATCGTGTTTCTCGCGCTGGGCGTGTCAGCCGCCCTGGGATCCGCCCGCCACAAGGTGATCATCGATCAGGACGCATTCGGCCCCGGTGGTCCGAACCTCCAGCCGATCCTGATGGTTCTGCAGGCGGCCGATGTCGAGGTGCTCGGAATCACGATTGAAAGCGGCGACGGCTGGCAGGCGGAGAACACCGCGCATACGCTGCGGATGCTCGAACTCGTCGACCGAGCCGAAGTGCCCGTGGTGGCGGGGGCGACCTTCCCACTTGTCAATTCGGAGGAGGAGACGATCCGCTGGGAGGGATTGCACGGCAAACTGCCGTACAAGGGCGCGTGGACGCGGGAGTGGCCCGAATATAACACCGTCAATCGCACGCACTATCATGCCGCCGGGGTTGTCCCGCCGCTCGAGGAGGGGGCGCCGACGATCAAGCCGCGGGCGGAGCCGGCGGCGGTATTCCTGGCGCGCACGGTGCGCGAATTTCCGGGCGAGATCACGATCCTGGCGATGGGTCCGTTCACGAACCTGGCCCTCGCTTCGCGCCTCGACGATGATTTTGCCGCCCGGGCGAAGGAGATCATCTTCATGGGCGGCAGCTTCAATCCGCGCGCGCCGGAGGTCGACGAGTTCGCGCTGCAGTTCATCCACAGCCCGCGGGTCGAATTCAACAGCCGGTGGGATCCCGAAGCGGCGAAAATGATGCTGCATGCCGGTTGGAAAAAGATCACCGCCATCCCGACCGACGCGACGACACGGACGAAGCTGACGGCGGAACTGCTGAAGCGGGCAACGGCTTCGGCGACGCCACTCGCGCGGTATGTGGCGAAATACGGTCAAGCCGGATTTCCCATGTGGGACGAGGTCGCGGCCGCCGTTTTGATCGATCCAACCGTGATCCGGCACGCCGAGAAACTGGCCATGGACGTCGACATCGATCATGGCGCGAATTACGGCGCGACCCTGAGCTGGCCGGCCGGGAAGGGGCCCGGCCTCGGCGAGCCGGACGTGAACGCCGTCCTGGACATTGATGTGCCGAAGCTCGAGGCATTGTTTGTGAGGCTGATCGGCCAACGCAATTGAAGTCGACCGCAAGAGGGCGCGAGAGGTTTCAGAGGTTGACGGCGAAACACCCGAATGACGCGAAATCAGACGCGTTGCTCTCTGTGGGAGCGGCTTTACGCCGCGATTGATCCGTGCCCGTCTGTGAAATTTGTGGTCAACCTCAGGGCAAAATCCATCCCGGTCGAGGAGACAATCCATTTGCCCACGGAATATGCGGAAGACGCGGACCGATGGAAAAATTATTGCGGACGTGGGATTACGCTGATGACGTCGCCATCACGAAGGGCCGAATCGGTCACCGGAGCCAATTCCGACAAGTCGGGGAGGCTCCTCTTGAACGTTCGGCAAAAAGGAAGTGGATCATGACCGCCGATAAATTCCGCACGCTGGCGCTGGCGATTCCAGGAGCGTCGGAGGCCGCGCACATGAACCATCCGGACTTCCGTCTCCATGGAAAGGTTTTTGCGTCGCTGGGCTATCCCGACGGCGAGCATGGAATGGTAAAGCTCACCCGTGAGCGGCAGCGCACCCTGGTGAGGAAAGCGCGGGGCGTTTTCGCTCCTTGCGCCGGCGCGTGGGGAAAAGGCGGTGCAACGAGCGTTCATCTCGCTTCTGCGAGCGTCGATTTGTTGCACTCGGCGCTCAATGCGGCCGCGCAAGGTGTCGCCCCGAGGAAAAAGGCTGACAAGGCGTGACGGCCAACGCGGTTGACTCCCGTCGTTGCGCAAAAATAACCGTCGTTCGTGTTGCTGTACACTGGGGCGTTCGTGCGGCTGGCTGCCCTTTGACGTTACCAAAAATCGTGGTTAGGCTAAATGCGTCACCACGACATCACCATGATCAAAACAGCCCTATTCGTTCGTTTGGAAGCAAAACCAGGCAAAGAGGCAGACGTTGAGAGTTTTTTGCGCGGGGGTCTGCCGCTGGTTGAAGCTGAGCCGGCCACTATCGCTTGGTTTGGAATTCGTCTTGGCCCGACGACCTTCGGAATTTTCGACGCCTTTCCCGATGAGGCAGGCCGGCAGGCGCATCTTTCCGGCAAGGTTGCGGCAGTCTTGATGGCGAAAGCGCCGGAGCTTTTGGCGCGACCGCCATCGATCGAAAAAGTGGATGTGCTTGCGGCGAAGCTTCCCGGTTCGGCCAAATAGGGCTGACCTCGGAGCGAATGACGCCCGTCGCCGTCAGATCCTCATTGCCGGCGACGCGGCGATCCATTCTCGCCTGACCGCGGGGTCCCGTAACAGGGTTACGAAATCCATCGGACATCGTCGCGATCGACCGCGACTGCCGGCGCGAGCGCAGGTGCGACCGGAGGTCCGCCGATGGTTGTCGGGGGCCAACGACGACCACCCCGTCGGCCTGGATATCCAAGGCCCCTCTTTGGGGGCTCTTGTGGCAAAATCCTTTCCATCGACCCTGCCGCAGCCCGGATTTTTTTCAGGCGATCGTCAGGCCAGATCCAGCGCCAGGATCAGATCGTGGTACGTGCCGTGGCCCACGTTGAATTCGCGGGTGCCGACGGTGACGTAGCCGAGCCGCTCGTAGAAGCCGATGGCCGCGGCATTCTGCGCGTAGACGCCGAGCAGAAGGCGGGTGCAGCCTCGCTCGCGTGCAAGGGCCTCCGCCTCGCGCATCAGGCGCGCACCGACGCCTTCTCCCTGACACCGGCGCAGGAGATAAACTCGCTTGACCTCAAGGTCGCCGAGACCGGGATCGGTCACCGGCAAATCGGGTTTGCTCAGGACCAGATAGCCCACCGGCGCGCCACCCGGATTCAGCTCCGCGAGCCAAACCGCCGAATCGGGATCGGAAAGCCATTCTGCATACTTGGACCCAGCATGCTGTTTGAGGCAATGCGCGACAATATCGGCGCTCGGCAGAATACCGGCGAAGGTTTCGAGAAAGGTGGCCTGGCCGACGAGCGACAACACTGCCTCGTCTCCCGGAACGCAGCGACGAGTAATGATCGACATGGCGAAGCTCGCCCAGGAGTTGAGCGGAGAGTTGGATCAGCCGCAAAAGGGCGCAAAGGACCGAAGCCGGGGGACCGCGCTCCTGCTTTGCGTTCTCTTGCGGCTCATTTAGACGAGCAGCAGCGCGGGCTTTTCCAGAAGCTCCTTCAGCGCCCCCAGGAATTGCGCGCCGAGCGCACCATCGACGACCCGGTGGTCGCAGGACAGTGTGAGGACCATGGTCTGTCCGACGACGATCTGGCCGTTTTTCACCACCGGTTTGGGCACGGTCGTGCCGACGGCGAGGATGGCGGCATTCGGCGGGTTGATGATGGCGCAGAAACGCTCGATGCCCATCATGCCGAGATTGGAGACGCAGAACGTGCCCCCGCTGAATTCCTCCGGCTTGAGCTTCTTTTCCTTCGCTCGCTTGCCGAGCGGCTTGGCTTCGGCACTGATGGCGAAGAGCGATTTCAGATGCGCGTCGCGGATCACGGGTGTGATGAGACCATCCTCGATCGCGACCGCGAACGAGACGTGGGCGGAGGCAAAATACTGGATCCCGTTGCCCGCCCACGAGGCGTTGACGCCGGGCACGCGTCGCAGGGCCTCGGCGCTGGCCTTCAGGACGAAGTCATTGACGGAAAGCTTGACGCCCTCTTTTTCCAATCCGGTGTTGAGCTGGTTTCGGAGCGCGAGCAGCGGATCGGCGTCCACCTCGAGATCGAGATAAAAATGGGGAATCTGCGTCTTCGCCTCGAGCAGGCGGCGCGCGATCGCGGCACGCATGTTCGATGCGGGCACGAGGCGCTCCTCCTGGAGCGGTCCCTTTTGGAATAGCGACGGGGAATCGGGACGGACGGCTCCACCCGATGAGGCGGGTTTCTGGAGCAGTGACGGATTGGCGGCCGCGGCGAGGACATCCGCCTTGACGATGCGACCATGCGGTCCGCTGCCGGTCAGCCGGGAGGGATCGATCTTCTGGTCGCCGGCGATCTTGCGGGCGAGCGGAGAAATTCGGAGGCGGGCGTCAGCCGGAGCCGGTTGAGGGCTGGGAGTTGAGAGTTGCGAGACAGGCGTCGCGGACGGGGCTGCCGGCGAAGGGGCTGTTTTGGGCGCCTCGGGCGCTGGTGCGGGTCCGGCTTCTGATTTCTGACTGCTGACTTCTGGCTTCCGAGCTCCGGTGTCCGACTTCTGACCGCTGACCTCTGATTTCTGCCCGCCGGCCGCTGCCGGGGGAGCCTCGACGGTCTCGCCCGGTTTGCCGATCGCACACAGGGCGGCGCCGATCACAACCTCGGAACCGGCATTCGCGAAAACCTTGATGATCGTGCCGTCGAAAAACGACTCCAGCTCCATCGTCGCCTTGTCGGTCTCGACCTCGGCCAGCATGTCGCCCGACTTGACGGCGTCGCCTTCTTTTTTGAGCCATTTGACGAGCGTACCCACGGTCATGGTATCGCTGAGTTTCGGCATCGTGATGATTTCAGCCATGGTCGAAAGAGGTGAAAATAGAAGTGAGGGTGAAAGTGAAAATCTAAGTGAACGTGATCGAGAAAACGAGAAGGTGGACGATGGGCCGGGCGAGGCGCGGCGGGCGAACAGGCGAATTACTTCAGCACCTCGAGGGCGGCCTCGAAGATGCGCTTCGGAGTGGGCAATTGCTCCTTTTCGAGCGCCGGGCTGTAGATGGACGGTGCATCGATCGAGGTCACGCGGCGGATCGGCGCGTCGAGATAATCGAAGGCCTTTTCCTGGATGATGCAGGCCAGCATGGCGGTGACGGAGCAAAACGGCTTGGCCTCCTCGACCAGGAGGACGCGATTGGTCTTCTTCACGGAGGCGAGGATCGTTTCCTCGTCGAGCGGACGGATCGAGCGGAGGTCGACGACCTCGGCGTTGATGTTGTGCTTCTCCTTGAGTTCGTCGGCGGCTTTGGCGGCCATCTGGATGGTCCGGCCGTGGCCGATGATGGAAATGTCCGTTCCCTCGCGCATGACCTTCGCCGACCCGAGCGGAATCAGGTACTCCTCGTCGGGCACCTCCCCGGTCTCGCCATAGAGAAGCGTGTTTTCCATGAACAGCACCGGGTCGTTGTCGCGAATGGCGGATTTCAACAGGCCCTTGGCATCGTAGGCGTTCGACGGGACCACGACCTTGATGCCCGGATGGTAGGCCGCGATGGATTCGGGCGTGTGGGAATGCGTCGCGCCGACATTGGTGCCGCCATTCGCGGGGCCGCGCAGGACGATCGGGCAGTTGATCAGGCCGCCGGACATGTAGCGGATGTTGGCCGCGTTGTTGAAGATCTGGTCGAAGGCGACGGAGTAAAAGCTGAAGAACATCAGCTCGATCACCGGGCGCAATCCCAGCATGGCCGAGCCGATTCCGACGCCGATGAATCCCGCCTCGCTGATCGGGGTGTCCACGATTCGTTTCGGGCCGTATTTGGCCAGGAGGCCGTCGGTGACCTTGTAGGCGCCATTGAACTGGGCGACTTCCTCGCCCATGATGACGACGTTGGGATCGCGGTCGAGTTCCTCGGCCATGGCGTGCCGGAGAGCTTCGCGGTAGGTGATGACGGGCATGGAAAAGTGAAAGTGAAAGGGAGGATGTGCGTGAGAGTGCGGTGGAGGACGAAGGAGATCGACGATCAGTCGAAGAACAGGCTGCCGACGGATTTGCGATCGGCGGGATTGTCGATCTCCCAGTACACGTCCTTCTTGATGTCCTCGATGGTCGGGTAGGGGCTCTCCTCGGCAAACTGCGCCGACGTGTCGGCCTCGGCGCGGGCGGACGTGTCGATGCTCTGGATCAGCTCGTCCGTGAGCACCTTGTCGGTGACGAGCGCATTTTGGAACACCATCAGCGGGTCCTTCGTGCGCTTGTAGTCCTCGATTTCCAGCTTGTCGCGATACGTGGTGTCGGGATCGGCGACCGAATGCCCGCGATAACGATAGGTGCGGATTTCAACGACGCTCGGGCGGGACTGGTCGCGCGCGAGATGCAGGGCCCGGTCGATCTTGTCGCGCACCTCCAGCACATCGTGTCCATTCTCCACGATGTCCCAATTCATGCCGTAGCCTTCGGCGCGCTGGGCGAGGCTCGGGGCCGCGGTTGAGCGTTCCTGGCTCGTCCCCATCGAGTAGCCATTGTTTTCGATCACGAAAACGACGGGCAGCGACCACAGGGCGGCGAGATTGAAGGTTTCGTGGACGGCGCCCTGATTGACGGCGCCGTCGCCCATGAACGTCAGGCAGGCGCCTTTACGGCCGAGATACTTGAGACCGTAGGCGAGGCCGGCCCCGAGCGGAACCTGGCCGCCGACGATGCCGTGTCCGCCCCAGAAACGCCGGGACGGGTCAAAATAGTGCATCGAGCCGCCCTTGCCCTTGGAGCAACCCGTGTACTTGCCGTAATTTTCCGCCATCATCTCGTTCATGCCCATGCCCACGGCCAGGCCGTGACCATGATCGCGATACGCCGTAATGATATGGTCATCATCTTCCATGACGGAAACGCATCCCACCGCGACGGATTCCTGGCCGATGTAGAGGTGAAGAAAGCCGCCAATTTTCCCCTGCTGGTAGCTGCGCAGGCACCGTTCCTCGAAGCGCCGGATACGGACCATGTCGCGGTAAAGCGCCAGAAGCTCGTCGGGGGCCAATTTGACGTTCACCGCGGCCTGACGGGCGTTGTAGGGCGTCGAGGAGTCGTCGGTTTTCTTGGGGGCGGATGGTTTCTTGCTCACACTTATTTTGAGTTTAAAGCAATTTTAAGGCGCGGATTTTCACTCATCATCCTTCTCCCGGGGAATGACAAGCGAAACCTGTCGATCACGCCGGTAAACGCCTGAAGATTAATATCCCATCCCAAGGACAAGCATTTGGCGGCAAGAGAGAAAGCAAATGCCGCCCCAGCGAGCCCGTGCCCTCTCTCGGGAAGCCAAACAGATGGCCGCGCCGCTGCCCTCAGGGCGCCGGAGTCACTTCCTCGACCGTGATCTTGATGGGTGAGACGGAACAGTCGGCACGCATGGAGACGAAACGGTCCCGATAGCGGTCAAATATCGGCCAAAGGGCCTTCTGGTCGGTCTCCGGAATGGCAAGGGTATCGATGGCCGCCCGGGGATAGAATGCGAATTTCCCTTCGGTGATGTCGGGCGGGAGCGACCCGATCGGTTTACGGCACCGAAACAGGAACATCAGCCAGTGGGTATCGCCGTGGTAGGCCTTCTCCGCAATCATCGCGAAAAGATGGAGATCCTCCTGGGTCACCAGATGACCGGTCTCCTCGAAGGTTTCCCGGATCGCGCATTCGAACGGGGATTCGCCGACTGTCGTTTCGATTTTGCCGCCGATCGGGGTCCAGACCCCGAGATTGGGCTGCTTGGCCCGGAGCATCAACAACTGCTCGCCGGCACGATTCTCGATGAAGACCAGGACGCTGAGTTTATGGGGCAGCACCGTAAAGTTACGTATTAATTCAGCGTGACCACGATCCCTGGTGGATCAATCAAATCCGCGCACGGGCCGGCAACCGGAAGAAAAATCATGCGCGACGAACGAATATTGATGGTGGAAATCACCGCCGAACAGGTGCGGGTTGGCTCCGCCACATTGTCCGATCAGGAGGGCGCCATGGTTCGTTGTGTCCTCGAGGAACGGGATGCGGCCGGCGGGTCAAAGGCGCCGTGGGCGGAACGGGCGGCGGCTGTCGCGGCGCGTTTCGCCGTCGCCTGTGGAGGGAGGGATTTGGTCGCGGTGATCCTGCCGGCCAGCGCGGCCGAAACGATCATGCTCGCTCTTCCCTCGGTCACCGCCGACACGCGGCGGGAGATAATCCGCTTCCGCGTCGCGCAAACCCCCACCGCCTGCGAGCGGCCGGTATGGTCGTTTGCCAGCCTGGCCGGCCCGGCCCTTGGATGCGATGTGCTGCTGTCGGCGGTGCCGGAACAGCAGTTGAAGGAACTGGGGGACAGCTTTCGGCGGCACGGTCTTGAGCTGCGATGGGTGCTTCCGCAACCGTTGGTCACGGCCGAACGCGTGCGGGAACTTCCCGAGGCACCTGATGACGGCGTCATGTACATCCGGCGGGACGGCTCTCATGCGACGCTGCTCTCCCGCCGGCATGGGCGACCGCATGTCCGTCTCGTGCATTTGGGTGGAGCAATCGAAAACACCGGCGTCGCCCCGACGACGGAGCCTGCGAACGAGCCATCTCATCCGTCCATGGCCGAAGTACTCTCGCGCGAGGTGATGCGTAGTTCGCTCGCCGCTGCGCAGTCGGGCAGCGCGGTGGTACGCCGTCTGATACTGCTCGATTGTCTCGGGCAGGCACCTGCCTTGGCGTCCGAACTCGCCCGGCGCCTGGGCGTGGAAGTTGAGACCGTCGCATCACCGTCCGCCAGCGATGTCTCTCCGTCGCCCGGTCCAGACACGGCGATGCTCTCTGCGGTCACGCGAATCCTGCGGCGACCAACGGAAGAGCAGGGGAACCTGCTGCCTGCACATTCCGCAGGAGCGCCCGATTCCGGCCCCGCACTGAAAGCGAAGGTGGCGGCGATGGCCATGCTGGTGGCCGGATTGTCGGTCTCGCTCTGGCATCTGGGCGGACAACGGGCCGCGGTTCGCCTCCAGAATGCCGAAATTGCCCGAGCGATCGCGCTCGTGGCCGGCCCAGAGAAGTTTGTAGCGGCGATCCCCGGCGCGGATTTGATTTCTCAGGACCTTTGCCGGGAACGGAATGCGTTTTGGATTGGCTTGTTGAGCGACTGGGAGGGGCGTCTCTCCAATGTCGGCGATGTCTGGCTCGACCTGCTGCGCCTTGTCCCATCGGCGGCGGGACGCGGCCCGGCCGAGGTCGCGGTCAGGATTTCAGGTCGCGCGATTGACCGTGATCACGCCTTTGCTCCCGCGGGAGAATATCTGCAGGAGAAACTGAAGGCGGTGATCCAAAGTCTGCGACAATCGAACTATGTCCGGTCGGTCAAGATCGACGACTTCGATGTCCGCGCTCCGGGAACGATCGCTTTCGAGGCGACCGTGGCACTCCGGTTCGACGGCAACTCCAAAAAACAATGAAACGGGCGCTCAGGCTTTCGACGTTTCTTTGGGTCCTCGCCTGGGCCTTGGTGACCGTGGAGGCCGTGCGACTCGCCCAGGTTGGCTGGGCATTGAAAATCGATCTCACCTCGAACATCCGGTTGCGCGAGACGGGGAAGGCGGGATTGCGAGCAGAGAAATCGGGCGTTTCGATCGCCCGTGATCGTCCCGCCCACGCCCCAAACCGGATGCGCATACCGGATGGGAGTGCCGATTCCCTCGAAAGAATCGACGCCTATTTTTCGGCCGGGTCGCTCGTGACTCGCCTGCGGGCGGGCGCGAATGCCCACGGCGTAAAGACACGGCGAGGAGAGTCCTTCGGCCTCGGCGAAAGCCTCGGCGCCGGAAAATCACCGGATTCTCCGGTCGATGTGGTTCACTTCGGCTCGGCGGTGGAAGCCGTGGTTAATGCGATGTTCGAAGCCCAGCCGTCGAAATTGCTTGGCGTGCGCCGTGGCCGGATGGCGGGCCACGCGGCTTCACGTGCAATTGCCCAGGACACCTTTGTGCCCGATGACGGCTTTTGGCCGAAGGGACTGGCGCGAAATGCACCGGTGATCGAGGTGAGATTCGCCGGAGAAACCGAGGTGTTACGGGGATTCCTGGCGCGAGTTGCGGAGCTCAAGGGTGCTCTCCTTCTCGCCGTGCGGGTAGATTCCGAGTCACGGACAGCCGGTGCGCCGGGAAGCGACTCCGGAGTTTTTCCGGGGCAATATTTTGCCGTGGCGATCGCGATGGTCGGGTTGCCGGTCCGGTGACTTTGGATGAAGGCGCACTGGTTAATTCTCGGACCGCCGGCGGCAGGAATGCTGGCGTTGGCGGCCGGCGTCATGGTCGTCTTCCTCTATCGTCCGGTGCAGAAGTTTCTCCCCCTGACAAGCGCTCCCGTCCGCGCCAGAGTCGCTGTGGCCGCGAGCCCAATCGGAGCAGTCCCGTCGTGGCGGCGGCCGGATGATCATCGGGGTTGGGCGATCGAACTTTTTGGCGCACCGCCATTTTTCGCGGATCGTGAAACAGGTCGATTTCAACGGGTGAACCGTGACGCCTACGTCAACGAGCCGGATTTGATCCGTCCGCGGCTGCGAATCGTGGGAATTCACCGCGAACCGTTGCCGGTCGAATTAAAGGGAGTGGTGCGTTCCTCCTCGGAATGTTGCGGCGTATTCCTGCTGGGTGGAAACGGCCGGCCCGTTCTGGCGGCTGCTGGTCAATTCGTGGGCCGCCTTCCTCTCCGGGTCGAGGAGGTGTGGGATGCCGATCTCAATCGTGCGGCCGGGGCCATTTTACGCGACGAGCAATCGGGGGCCCGATTGGAACTGGTGTCCGGGAGATTATGCTTTTCCGGGCGCGCGATCGCGACCATTGCGCGGGACGACGCCGAGGAGTCCGTCCGAGGGGTGGCGGTCGGCGACAGCATCGATGATGGCATGACGGTCTACGATATCGAGGCCGTGTCCGACGGACCGGATGAATCGGTGACGCTTTCCGACGGCGAACATGAATACGTCATGGTGGCCACCGACGCCGATGATCCGTCGCCGCCGCCGGACGACGCCGAAATGTCGGCGCCCGTCGCTGTTTTTCGGTGACCGAGGGGCGGCCATGAACAAGATTTTCCGATTCGTGATCATGGGCTTGCTGGCGCCAGGCCTTGTGCTGGCTGCGGCCGCGGTCTCCGACCACGCTTCGACCGGGAACGTCGCCGATGCCGCTGCGTTGTTCGAACGTGCGCGCAGCCAATACCTGGTCGGGGAACCGCGCCTCGCGGTGGAGACGTTGGACACGGCATTGCGAGCGGATCCCACCAACGCTTCGGCTGTTCAGCTTCGGCAGCGGATTCAGGTGGAGCTCAGGAATCCTGATGCTTCCAGGGACGTGATCGCCACCCGGATGGAGCGGGAGGTCGACCGGGCGTGGGAGAACTCGGCGCGCCCTTCGACCCGGGAGGAACCGCTCGAGTCGCGAGCGCTCTCTGCCGTACGGAAGAAGCTCGAGTCACTCATCGTGCCGGCAATTCAGTTCGATCATCTTGATCTCCGACACGTGGTCTCGACGCTGGCGGAAGTGTCCCGCCAGTGCGATCCTGCGACTGACGGGCAAAGGGGCGTGAACTTCACCCTGGTGGACCCTTCCGGCACCAATCCGGCGCTGACCATCTCGCTGCGCGACCTGCCGCTGGCCCGGGTCGTCGATCTCGTGGCGGAATCAGCAGGCTTCGCGGTGAGCATCCGCGACGACGTTGTCACTTTCCGGCCGGATAGCGGTCCGGGCGCCCTCGAGACACGAATATTCCCGCTCGCGCATGGAACCGCAACACGACTCACCGGGCGAGCCGCCATCGATGGTAAAATCAAAGCGCCACCCACGACCTTGGAAACCGATGCGGCATCCATCCGGAGCTTCCTGCAGTTGGCCGGAGTGGGATTTGACGTGGTTCCGGGAAGCTCGGTCGCCTTTGACGGGGCGGCCGTGATCGTCACCCAAACCGAACGAAACCTGGAGCGCATTCGTGTGATCCTGGATCGATACCGGGTCGTCCGGCAGGTCGAGATTGAAGCGCGTTTCATGGAAATCCAGGATGGTGCGCTCGAGGAGATCGGGCTCAACTGGACGATCGGCCGGAAGGACGGATCGCAGAGTGGTCTCGCCGTTTCGAATTACGCGACCAGCAATCGCTCGGTGAATGCGGCGTTTTCATCGCAGGGCGCTACCGACAATCTCACGATCAGCTCGGCGCCGACCGCAGGTGATCCCGACAACGGAGTTGCCGCCAGTGCCGGCCTGAACCTCACATTGCCGGTGGCGCCACCCGGAATTCCCGGCGGCGTCCCGCTCGGTCCGGCGAATGCGGCGCTGGCCACGCTTTCGGGCATCCTGGGACAATTCAACGTGAACGCCGTCCTGCGCGCCTTGTCGCAGCGCAGCGGTACCGAACTGCTGAGCTCGCCGAAGGTGACCGTCCTGTCGGGAAGCCAGGCCACCATCACCGTGGCACAGGAGCTGCGTTATCCCCAGGCGTATGGACAGATGCAAAGCCAGGTTGGCACCGGCGGGATCAGCGGGGGCGGCTCGGCCGGAGTCACGATCACCGCCGGAACCCCGCAGGATTTCGTGACGCGCGACATCGGCGTGGAGTTGCGCGTGACGCCGACGGTGGAGGCAGACGGACGCAGGATCAGTCTCGATCTGAATCCGAAAGTCACGGAGTTCGAGGGCTTCGTCGAATACGGAGGTTCAAGTGTAGCCATCTCAAGCGGGACGACGGTCACCGTCCCTTCCGGATTCTACCAGCCGATCTTCGCGGTGCGGGATATTTCCACCCGCGTGACGCTGCTCGACGGGGCGACGCTGGTGATGGGCGGATTGACGCGCGAGGACGTGAAGACAACGAACGACAAGGTCCCGGTGCTCGGCAATGTGCCTGTTCTCGGCCGTCTCTTTCGCAGCGACGGCTCCAGCTCTCAAAAACGCAATCTGATGATATTTGTCACGGCGAATCTCGTCTCGCCGGACGGCACGACGGCCTCGGCGGGTCCGGCGGAATCACCTCTTTATGCGCATCCGATTCTGCTTCCTTCGGAAACCGCGCCGGCGCGCCGTCGGTAGCGAAAATATTTTTCCTGGTGCCAAGCGGCACAAAAGATTCCCCGCCGAGCGCTCCAACAGTGGTTGAAGAATTCCCCTCGAATTGGGAGCGGCCCGGGTTGTCGTCCCTGGTGCCGGGCACGGACGGCATCGAGCTCCATTGACCGCGATGGACCGATGCGCCGACAATGGCTGCTTGTCGGCTCGCCAGCGAAAGAGAGACCTGCCAACTTCGAACCACTCCCGCGCAACCATGAATTCCCCCCTTTATCGCCGGATGTTTTCCCTCGGTGTCTTTTTCGGCGCCGTGTTGGCCGCGGGTGGCGTTGAAGCGGCCGGCAGGACGCCGACACCGGTCATCCTCGATACTGACATTGGGACCGACATCGACGACACTTGGGCGCTCGCCTATCTGCTGCGCTGTCCCGAACTTCAACTCAAACTGGTCGTGTCCGATACCGGCGACACGCACTACCGGGCCAAGATCCTGGCGCGGATGCTGGAGATCGCCCAGCGCACCGATGTGCCGGTCGGGGTGGGAAAAGATTTCGCGCGGGCGGACCCCAAGGACATGAACCTGGAGCCGTGGGTTCACGACTTCTCCCTGAAGTCGTACCCCGGACGCGTGATCGAGGACGGGGTCGGAGCGATCATCGAGACCGTGATGAAATCCGATGTGCCCGTGACAATCATTGCGATCGGCCCGGTGCCGAACATTGAGGAAGCCCTGCGCCGCGAACCGCGAATTGCGGGGCGATGCCGCTTTGTCGGGATGCATGGCAGCGTGGACGTTGGTTACGGGGGCAAGCCGCCGCCGAGTGCCGAGGCGAATGTTCGCGATTTCCCCGCGGCCCTGCGCCACGTGCTCGCGGCACCCTGGCGTGACGTCCTCCTCACACCGCTCGACACGTGCGGCGAGGTACAGCTCGACGGCGACCGCTACGCGCGCGTGCTCGCGGCGTCGCGCAACGACCCGACCCTGGGGGCCGTGATTGAAAGTTATCATGTGTTCGCGCCACGCGTGCGCTGGATGAAATGTGATTTTGCCGATGTCAAATCCACCACGTTGTTCGACTGCGTCGCGGTCTATCTCGCCTATTCGGAAGGCCTCGTCGGAGTGGACTCGATCAAGCTGAAGGTGACCGACGACGGTTTCACGCGCCGGGATCCCAACGGTGCCCCGGTGCGGGCTGCCTTGCGTTGGAAAGACCTCGGAGCATTCGAGGACCAATTGGTGGCGCGCCTGGCCGGATCGAATTGATGACGCAGGGTGTCGTGCGGGAAAGGCGCGCTGCGGGCGATCCCGTCGGCGGAAAAGGCGCGCCCGGCGCAGGCTTGATGGCTGGACCTACGCGAGGTCGCCCGGCGCCTCGTCCTCTTCCGCCAGGTGGGCGTGAACCGGCGGTCGCGGTTCGAAAACGTAGTCAGCGAACCCGTGTTTTTGCGCCCATCGCATCAGCTCCCGCTCCCCGTTGAGCTGAAGTTTCTTGATCAGATCGCGCTCGAAGCTGGCCACGGTCTTGAGGTCGATCCCGGCATGCAGCGCGATGGCTTCATCGGACCATCCGTAGCCGAAAAGTGGCAGCAGCTCGATTTCGCGGGTCGTGAGCACCTTCGAGAAATGACTCGGATCCGAAGTCGCGGCGTCGATCCGCGCCAGGATGTACGTCGGAAAATATGATTCGCCGGCAAGCAATTTCTTGATCGCGATGTCGAGCTCGGCCCGATGGCCGTGAGTCTTGAGGACAAATCCGTGGATGGGAGTGTAGGGGATCCGGCTCAGCGTCGCGTCGGACGCCGACGACGTGAGAATGAGCACGCGCGGAGGCCGGCTGAGCACACTGAGTCCCGCCGCCACCGCGAGGCCGTGCATGTCCGGCAGCATGAGGTCGAGGATCACCAGCGACGGATGATGTTCGCGGGCGGTCCGCAGGCCGGTCTTGCCGTCGCAGGCCTCGATCACCTTGCAGTTCGGGCCGGCCACCTGACTGACCTCAACGGCGAGAAACTCCCGCAGCAGGGCGTCGTCTTCGACGCAGAGGATGATGGGACCGGTGGTCGGCATTCTTGCCAAATGTTAGTGGAAAGCGGAGTTTTTAGGCAGGTTGAAAAACCACCTTGTTCAAGGTGGTTACCCTAGTCGGAATCAGGGGGCATTTGCGGAACCGACGGATTGAAATTGATTTATGCCAGCGCCTCTCCGACGTTCGAAACCCGCATGAAATGGCTGCTGGTGGATGGATACAACATGGCGTTCCGGGCGTTTTTTGGGATGCCCGAGCTGACCCGGACGGACGGCTTTCCGACGGGCGCGTTGCATGGCTGGATGAAGACGATATGGCGGCTGCAGGATCAATTCGTCCAGGATGGGATGTTCGTCTTTTTCGACCTCGGCGGCGCGCAGGACCGTCTGGCGTTGCATCCCGAGTACAAGGCGCATCGCAAGGAGACCCCGGAAGCGCTCGAGCGCCAGATTCCCATCATCAAGGACCTCACCCGTGCGATGGGATTGGTCGGCATTGAGCTGCACGGCGTGGAATCGGACGACCTCGTGGCCTCGCAGGCCCGCCTTCTCGCGAATGCCGGCCACGAAGTGGTGATTGTCAGCGCCGACAAGGATTTTGCGCAATGCGTCGACGAGCGCGTGAAGATTCTGCTGCCGCCTCCGACGGCCAATCCCAAGCTTGGCTGGCGTCTGCTCGACGCGACCGGCGTGATCGAGAAATTCGGCGTGCCTCCCGAACAGATCGCCGAGTACCTCGCGCTGATCGGGGACACGTCGGACAACATTCCCGGGGTGGACGGCGTCGGGCCGAAGACGGCGGCCAAGTGGTTCGCCGAGTTCAAGACACTCGAGGCCATCATCGCGAACGCGCCGCAGTTGAAACCCGAACGGTTCCGCGAAGCAGTCGCGGCGCGGGCCCAGGATCTGCGCCGCAACCTGAAGCTCACGCTGCTCAGCGTGAAGTCACCGCTCGTGATGGTCGGACCCGGCACACCGGATCCCGATCGGCTCTTCGGACTCCTCGAACAGATGGAGATGAAATCGACGCTGTCGGAGGCCCGGGTGCGCTATTCGAAGCAGGGCGAATTGTTCTGAGTCGGGATCGATGCCATATGAGCCCGCGAAATCCACGAGGGCACGGCGGCAACCCAAGGGTCGGTCTGACCTGCAAGCTCCTGTTCTGCTGCACCCGATAGTCGGGGCTGGCGCGTTTTGGACCGGCATTCCGTCCGGGGCGGCTTCTCAAGCTTTGCCCCACCGAACCCGTAACCGCTGAAACTCAGTGCGCCTTCTGGGCCGTCGCCTTCGGCGGCTCGAAGATGTAGCCGATGCCGTGAACGGTCTTGAACGAGTCCAGCGTGAGCCCGTTCTTTTCGAACGCCGAGCGCACCTTGACAATGTATTGGTCCAGCGAGCGGCTGCGGATATCGGCGTGGATACCCCACACGGAATGAATCAACTCCTTGCGCGTGATCACCGCATGACGATGCGTGTTGAGATAAGCCAGAATGCCCAGTTCCTTGCGACCGATCTTGTGCGTGGCCCCATTGGGGAACTCGATGTCGAGACGGTCCGGGTGCACCGTGGCACCAAGAAACTCGAACGCCTCGTCGGTGGTGCGCACATTTTTGGTCAGATTGAAATCACGATGCCCCTCGGTGCGGCGGAGGACGGCGTTGATTCGGGCCAGGACCTCGGCATAGCTAAACGGCTTGGTGATGTAGTCATCGCCACCCATTTCCAAGCCCTTGACCTTGTCGGTCTCCGCCGCGCTGCCGGTCAGAAAAATCGTCGGAATGTTCACGTCCTGCTGCTTGAGGTCGGCCAGGAGCTGGAAGCCGGACGAATCCGGCAGATTCAAGTCGAGCAGCAGGAGATTGGCGAAATTGCGCTGCAGAAAACGCACGGCCGGCGCACAGCGATTATACGACTGGGTTTGCATGCCCGCCGCCTCGAGGTGCATGCAGATGAGCCGGGAAAGTTCCTCGTCGTCTTCGACAACGACAACGAGCGGTCGGGGTTCAGCGCACATGGATTTGTTATCGAGTGTGTATTTCGGTGGGCAGGCCCTGCGGCCGCGGGGAGGCCTCTTTCCAGACAATGCTGGCCGACGCTTGTTTCGCCTCCGGGCTGAGCTTTGCCCGGAAACGGAGTGTCATTTTGGCCATGACTCACTTTTACAATTGCGAGCCGATTTGTCAAAACCTACTTCAAGTCAAATTTCTGTAAAAGGAGAGGGGAGTAATCTTGTAATTCATTGCTTATCAGGATTCCATGTCTTGAAGTCGCCGACCGCAACGTCCCCGAGATGAAAGTCACGCTGGCATTATTGCAACACGCCTGCTCCGAGAAGCCGGCCGAAAACCTGAAGAAAACCATTTCGTTGGCGGAGAAGGCGGCCCGCGGGGGCGCCCGGATCATCTGCACGCAGGAGCTCTTCCGATCCCAATATTTTTGCCAGAGCGAGGATCATGCGAATTTCAAACTCGCGGAGCCCATTCCCGGTCCATCGACCAAGGCGATGCAAGCGGTGGCGAAAAAGCATGGCGCGGTGGTGGTCGCCTCGCTTTTCGAAAAACGCGCGCCCGGCCTTTATCACAATACGGCCGCGGTGATCGATGCAGATGGCAGGCTGCTCGGGCGCTACCGGAAGATGCACATTCCGGACGATCCGCTTTACTACGAGAAATTCTATTTTGCGCCGGGTGACACCGGCTTCCGGGCGTGGCCGACCCGCTATGGAAAGATCGGTGTGCTGGTCTGCTGGGACCAGTGGTATCCCGAGGCGGCACGGCTCACGGCGTTGCAGGGAGCAGAGGTGTTGTTTTATCCGACGGCCATCGGGTGGCACCCGGCGGAAAAAAAGGAGGACGGCGCGCGGCAACGCGGCGCCTGGGAGATCATCCAGCGGGCCCATGCGGTGGCCAACGGCTGCTATGTCGCGGTGGCGAACCGGATCGGGCACGAGCGACCGGTCGGTGGCGAGGGAATACAGTTTTGGGGCGGAAGCTTCGTGGCGGGAACGAGCGGTGAGATACTGGTGCAGGCGAGCGACGATCGCGAAGAGATCGTGTTCCAGGAAATCGATCTTGGCCGGGTCGACGAAACGCGCACCCACTGGCCGTTCCTGCGGGACCGCCGGATCGACGCCTACGGCGACCTGACGCGGCGTTTTTCGGATTAACCCGGCACAAATCCGGACATTTTCGTTTTCGCATGACCCGATCCGGACCGGCCAGGCAGTCCTTCGTCGACCGACGTATGCCGGCAGGCGCCGGGTTTCACATGCCCGCGGAATGGGAGCGGCAGGAAGCGGTCTGGCTTTCGTGGCCCCATAACCGGCAAACGTGGCCGGGGCGTTTTCGTCCCATTCCCGCGGCCTACGCCCGTTTTGTGGCGGAGATCAGCCGGCGGGAAAAAGTCAGGATCAATTGTGCGCGGGATCTCGTGCCGCGTGCTCGTCGCGCCTGCGTGAAGGCCGGGGCCGACATGGACCAGGTTGAGTTCTCCAATCACCCGACCAACGACGCGTGGTGCCGTGACCACGGGCCGATCTTTGTCCGCAATGATCGCACGGGCGAGGTCGCGGTGACCGACTGGCGCTACAACGCCTGGGGTGGGAAATATCCGCCGTACGATCTCGACAATCGGATTCCGCGGCGGATCGCCACCTGGCTGAGACTGAGACGTTTCGTCAACCCGATGGTGCTCGAGGGCGGTTCAATCGAGGTCAACGGCTCGGGCGATCTCCTCACGAGTGAGCAATGCCTGCTCAATCCCAATCGGAATCCGTCGCTGTCGCGGGGCGAAATCGAGTCGGCCCTGCGGTCGTTTCTCGGGGTCCGCCGGGTGCTTTGGCTGGCGGAGGGAATCGCCGGGGACGACACCGATGGCCACATTGACGATATGACCCGTTACTTTCCGGGGGACGGAATCGTCACCTGTGTGGAACCGAACCGACGCGACGTGAATCATTTCCCGCTCAGCGAAAATCTCGAACGTATTCAGTCTTTTCGCACCGCCGCCGGAAAGCCCTTCAACATCCTGCGCCTGCCCATGCCCAAGCCCTTCGGATTCAGGCGGCAACGGGTCCCGGCCAGCTATGCCAATTACCTCGTCATCAATGGTGCCGTGCTCGTGCCGCAATTCCGCCAGGCGCGGCGTGATACCGAAGCCCGGAAGATCATCGGGGCGTGTTTCCCCGATCGCGAAGTGGTTGGCATCGACTGCTATGATTTGATTTGGGGCCTCGGCACGCTACACTGCCTCTCCCAACAGCAACCCGCCGGACTATTTCCATGACCCGACCTTTCCCCATGCGTATTCCCAGCCTCCTCGCGGCAATCGCCGCGCTTCTTCTCGCCGGATGCGATTCCGTCTCGGATACCATCCACAGCGGATTCAATTCCACGGCCCCGCATTCGCGGACTTTTCACGGCGAAGGCGGCGAAGTCAGCGCCGCCGTGATCCTTGCGCTCAAGCGCCTCGATTTCACGGTCACGTCGCCGGGTGGCGGCTCCGATCACATCGAAGCTTCCGGCCACATTCAGCAGACCGGGGGACTGTCCGGTTCGCGGCAGCTCCTCGCCGATGTGCGCTTGCTCGGCGCCGGACCTGGCGAGACTGAAGTGCAGCTCCTGCTGTCCGAACAATCGGATGACGGCACTCCCACCGGCCGCATGGAAAAGCCGCTCAAGGACAGCGGCATTTACGGCACATTTTTCGACACGATCAAACAGGTGCTGAGCGAAACGTATTCTCCCGCGGCGACCCCGACCCAAACTCCCGCGCCCCATACCGGTCGGGAATAGTCGCATCCATGAGGGCGATGACGCTAACGACTGTTTGGCAATCGCTTGCATGAATCGTGCGCACTGTTTCTTTGCGCAAATTGTCCTTGCGCTGTCCGGGATGATTTGAAAACTTCGACCTTTCGCGGCGTTCTTCGTCAAACCGGTGCTGCCGCGGCGCTTCCACCGGTTTAATCCAGACAACCATCAACCAGGGGTCCGCAGGGACCCACGCCGGAAGCCGGGCGCCCGAAGCGCGGTGCGCGTTCTTCCGACCACAGTCATATGAGTTCGTTAATGCAAGAGCTGCTCGCCCAGTCGTCCTTCGACAAGTTGAAGGAAGGCTCGATGATCCCGGGCACCATCACGGAAGTCCGCCAGAATGAAGTCGTCGTCGACATCGGCGGAAAGGCGGAGGGAGTCATCCCCGCCAATGAATTCTTCGACCTCGGCGAGCTGCAAGTCGGCTCCACGATCGAAGTTCTGCTCGAGAAACTCGAGGACAAGGAGGGCAACCCCATCCTTTCCTACGAAAAGGCCCAGCAAAAGAAGAACTGGGAGAACATTCTCGCCCGTTGCGCGGAAGGCACGATCGTGTCCGGCCGCGTCAAGACGAAGGTCAAGGGCGGTCTCGTCGTCTCGATCGGCGTCGACTCGTTCCTGCCGGCGTCGCACATCGACATCCAGCCGCCGAAGAACCTCGATCAATACATCGGGCAAACCTACGACTTCAAGGTTCTCAAGATCAACCACGAGCGGAAGAACATCGTTCTGTCCCGCCGCGAACTGATCGAGGAGCAGCGGCACCAGAAGCGCCGCGATCTGCTCGAGAAGCTTCAGCCCGGCCAGGTGCGCAAGGGCATCGTCAAGAACATTACCGATTTCGGCGCGTTCATTGACCTCGACGGCATGGACGGCCTGCTCCACATCACCGACATGTCGTGGGGCCGTATCGGTCACCCGTCCGAGCTGCTCAAGCAGGGCGAGGAGATCGAGGTCATGGTCATCGACATCAACCGCGAGAAGGAACGCGTTTCCCTCGGCCTCAAGCAGACCAAGAACAATCCGTGGGACAACATCGACCACAAGTTCCCGGTCGGTGCGAAGGTCCGCGGCAAGGTGGTCAATCTCGTCCCGTACGGCGCGTTCGTCGAACTCGAGCCGGGCGTCGAGGGCCTCGTCCACATCACCGAGATGTCCTGGACGAAGCGCATCACCAAGCCGTCCGAGCTCCTCAAGGTCGGCCAGGAAGTCGACGCCGTGGTGCTCGGCATCCAGAAGGAAGAGCAGAAGATTTCGCTCGGCCTGCGCCAGTTGGAGCCGAATCCGTGGGACATGGTCCGCCACAATTATCCGGTGGGCGCCCGCGTCCGCGGCAAGGTGCGCAACATGACGACCTACGGAGCCTTCGTCGAACTCGAGGAAGGCATCGACGGCATGGTGCATGTCTCCGACATGAGCTGGACCCGCAAGATCAACCATCCGTCCGAGTTGCTCAAGAAGGGCGACGAGGTCGATGCGATCGTGCTCGACGTCGATCCGAACCAGCAGCGCATCAGCCTCGGCATGAAGCAGCTCGCGACCGATCCGTGGACCGACATCGACAGCTTCTTCCGCATCGGTGACGTC
>DASYDZ010000009.1:0-19871 GCA_036499305.1 Candidatus Didemnitutus sp. | reverse complement strand
GCATCCGGCGGATGGAAGGCGCTTCGGTCGGGACAGGGGAAGTGGCGCGTCGGTCCGAAAGCTTCTCGGCGAGAAAAAAGAGGATCACCGCGGTGCCGAGCAGGATGGCGAACCCGGTGGTGTCATGCCAGAAGCCCTCGATCGACCAGCCGGCATTGGCCATCAGGGTGAGCGTCAGCGAGCGCAACAGGTTCATCAAGAGCGCGAGCAGCGGCGCGGCGACGAGGAGAACGACGCGGCGACCCGGCGCCCGCACGTGCCAGCCCGCGAAGAAAATGCCGGCAAAGATGCAGGACAGAAGGCTGCGGACGCCGCTGCAGGCCTCGGCAACCCCGACGGTCGTCGAGGCGAGTTCGAGAACATTTCCCCGTTGCTGGGCGGGAATGCCGAGGAGGTGAAGTACGTGCAGCACATTGGTCGTGATCTCGCCCTGAAGCAGGGTGGTCAGGCGCGCATAGGTGCCGCTCGGCAGCGGTGCGGCGAAGATCCAGATTCCGCAGGCGGTCGCGGCGGCCCAGTTGAGCGGCACGAAACGGACACCGTCCCCCGCCAGCGCGAGCAGGCCCGCGACGAGTCCCATCGCGACAGAGCCCGCGAGGAGAAATTCGCAGAGCGCATGGCTCCAGCCCAGCGAGGCGGCGATCAGGCCGGCAAGCACGAAGAGCGCCACGGCGAGAAGGGCCGCGAGGAGTTGAAGAGCGGTCCATGCGGCGGTGGCGGGAATCCAGCGGAAGGGCCCGCGACGGGCTTCGGCAAGCAGAAGGGCGCAGGCGATCGGAATGAAGAATCCGTGGGTGAGGTCCGGATTGCGCCACCATTCGGGAGCGAGGTGGACGCAAAAGGCCGCGACGGCGAGGGCGAGCGGAATCGTGACGACGGCGACCGGGCGGGCGAACCACGTGCGCCCGGGGATCGGGGCGGGGGACTGGGACGGCGTCACGACCGACGAGCGTGGGGGGCCCGCGGGTTGCGGCAAGGCGCAAACGTACGGCACGGACCGGCCATGACATCGAGGATCTTTGGTCCCGGATTCCGCAATTGCACGCCACCCTTTCGCCAGCGCCACTTCCCGGAGCAAGCCGCGGGGAATGTTTCAGGATCCAATCGACCACGGATCGCGCAGGAAACGCGGGTGCCGAGGAATTTGATCTGAGCCGGACTCATGCAATTGAACACTCGATTGGCTCTGTGAAGCTGCGAATCAAATGGTGGAGCGTGTGGTCCGCAACGCGCTTCGATTCCCGAACGTGTTGAGACAACGCGTTCCACCCCCAACTGCACGAGTCCGGCTGAGGGCAGCTCGAAAATTGTCACCGGCGGGGTGGTCCATCCGTGGGATCAGTGGCTTCCGTTGCCAGTGGAATGAAAGGCGTGAAGCGCCCTTCGGGCGCGCGGATCCCACCTCAGACCCTGGTCGTGAAGATATCCGGATGAAGCTCGCCGGCGCCGATGCGCGTCACGGGACCGGTCATGCGAATGGCGAAATCGGGAGCGATCTCGATCGAGATGCGGCCGCCGGGCATGTGGACGGTGACGGACCGGTCGACAAATCCCAGGCGGTGGGCGACGGCGGCCGCGGCGCTCGAGCTGCTGCCGGAGGCCAGCGTGTAGCCGGCGCCGCGTTCCCAGATCTCGATGCGGATATTGTTCCGGTCGAGCACGCGAAGGAACTGCACATTGATGCGCTTCGGAAAATTCGGATGCGTCTCGATCCCGGGTCCGTAGCGGCGCGCGAGCTCCTCCGAGATGTCGTCGAGCGGAATGACGCAGTGCGGATTGCCGATCGAGGCGGCGCTGAAGACGAAATCGCGATCGAGGATTCGGATCGATTCGCGGAGCACCTCGCGGAGCGGACCCGTCACCGGGATGCGATCGCTCTGAAACGTCACCCGGCCCATGTCGATGGTGATCAGCCCGCCACCCGGCTGGATGGTGACGTCGACCACGCCGCCGGGAGTATCGATGGTGAAAGGTTCGGTGGAGACCTTGCCGACGTCGAAGAGATAGCGCGAAAAAATGCGCAGGCCGTTGCCGGATTTCTCGGCTTCGGAGCCGTCGGGATTGAAAATTCGCAGGCCGAAGCCCGCACGCGTCGTCGGCAGCGGCCCCCAGAGAATGCCATCCGATCCGATGCCGAAATTGCGGTGACAGATGACGCGCGTCTGGTCCGTCGTCGGCGCGGTCCAGCCGGGAAAGTCGGCCGGATCCATGACGATGTAGTCGTTGCCGAGGGCGTGGTACTTGTGGAACCGCATGTGAGGGCGCAGTTCTTAGACCACGGAGTCCGCGAAATACACGGAAATAATCCTGTGCCGCCCGCGGCGGCCGGCCGCTGAGCCGGTGACCGGACGGATGCCATCCGCGTTCTCGCTGCCATCCGTCGTGCGGAATCCAGGGTCAATTGACTTGCGGAATCGAGGGCATCCGCGGGTTTCGCGAGGCCGGGCCTTGACCACGCATGGCATCGAGCTCACGGATTTAGCCGTGACGATCGCAAGCGCACGGTCGAAGCGGGACGCGTGTGCCGCGTCCGCAATGCCGACGGCTCAGGACGCCGCGCCGACGGCTTTCGCGGACCGGCCGTAGCCCAGCAGGCCGCGTTGCTTGATGACTTCCGCGACCTTGGCCGGGACAAGCCGCTCCCAGGTCGGATCGCCGTTCTTGATCCGGTGCAGGACGTCGCGGGAAAAAATGCTGAGGTAGTCCTCGTTGAAGCCGGCGAGGCAGTCGATGTAGTGATTCTCGAGCAAATGCGCGTACAGGTTGCGCAGGTGATCGGCGACGTGCAGGTTGCGGGCGGTGATCAGGACGTTGGCGGCGAACGCGTGGCTCACGGCCGCGGGCCCGCTGGCCGGTTGCCCGCTGCGCAGGTAGGTGTCGTAGGCGGCCTGCTGCATCGGATAGATGTAGAGCTTCACCGCGTGGCGAAACATCCGGCCCATCGACTCGAGGATGCCGCCCTCGAGGTTCTCGTAGTATTTCTCGTTGAAGATCTCGAGGAGGTTGTTGATGCCCATCGCCACGCCGATCATTTCCTTCGTGTAGCGGCGGAAGTACGAGACCAGCCGGTAAAACTCCGAGTAGTTGGAGATCAGCACGGTGAAGCCGATGTGCCCGAGCATGTCGACGCGCGAGAGAAAATCCTCACCGTCGAGCGCGCCCTCGGCCAGGAGGTTGTTCATCGTGATCTCCATGATGACGATGACCTCCTTCCCCTTGACCATCGGCTCCTGCAGGAACTGCGCGGTGGCGCAGTTGAGCATGTCGACATTGACGTGGGTGACCGGGCGAAAGCTGCCCCGCTCGACGAGGACCGGGCGGTTGTAGATGACTTCCGACGGCTGGAGCACGTCACCCGACGGCGCAAACATCACGGCGTTCGTGAGCCCGTGCTTCACCAGGTGCAGGGACAGGAGGCGGTTGTCGACGCTCGCGAAAGCCGGGCCGCTGAACTTGAGCATGTCGACCTCGATCCGGTCCGTGCCGAGGTTGTCCGCGAGCGACTGGATGAAGATCTCGGGCTCGTCCCGGCAATAAAGCGCGCCGTAGATCAGGTTCGTGCCGACGATTCCGAGGGCTTCCTGCTGCAGGACGTTTTTCTTGTCGAGCATCCGCACGTGGATGATGATCTCACTCGGCTCCTCCATCGGCGCGTTCTGGAGCCGGACGCCGAGCCAGCCGTGTCCGGTGCCCGTGCTTTTGGCGCTGGTCGTCGCGACGGTATCGGCGAACACAAAGAATCGCGTCCGGTCGCCGCGCTTCTCCTCGAGGCGTTCCTTCAGCAGGTCGTATTCGTGCGCGAGCATCGTCTGGAGGCGCTCGCGGGAAACGTAGCGCGGGGCCTTGCCGTAGATCGAATCGCTGAAAGTCATGTCATACGCGGACATGGTCTTGGCAATGGCCCCCGATGCGCTCCCGGCCTGGAAAAACACGCGAGCGACCTCCTGGCCGGCCCCGATTTCGGCGATCGTGCCGTAGTACGATCCGTCGAGATTGATGGTGAGGGCCTTGCGGCTCGTGGTGAGTAGTTCTTGTTTCTCGCTCATGGCGGCTTGGCCGAACGCTAGCGGCCAGACGGCCAAAAGTCTAGTCGCGTTCGCCAGCGCCTCCTCCGCGCGCCGCCCGACGCCGCCGGCGGGCCGTTCATCCCGGTGCGGCGCCTGAGGGTCTTTTTTCGCTGGCCGGAGAGTGCGGCGCCAATACCTTCCGCCCATGAAGAATTTCTTCTCGTCGTTTTTCGCCGCGCTGGCGGCGCTGCTCATTTTCTGCCTGGGGGGCGCCTTTCTGCTGATGCTCGTTTTTGCGGCCTTTGCCGCCATGGGCGAAAAGACGGTCGTCGTGCCCAAGGATGCCTACCTGGTCCTCGATTTGAATGCGAACATCCAGGACAAGCCCGATCAGCTCGCCGACTGGGACGATTTCGCCGCGGCCTTCGACAGCGGCGGCCCGCACGTGCTCCAGTTGCGCGCGGTGACGCGGGCCATCCAGGCGGCATCGGCTGATCCCGAGATCCGCGGGCTGTTCATCCACGGCCATCTGACCCCCGTCGGCTACGGTTCCGGCTTCGCGGCCCTGCACGAGCTCCACGATGCCATCGGCGCCTTCCGGGCCTCGGGGAAGCCGGTCAAGGCATACCTCAACTTTGGAAGCACGCGGGACTTTTATCTCGTGTCGGGCGCCGATGAGATCTCGATCAACCCTTATGGCGGCATCTTCGTGCCGGGCCTCGCCTCCCAGCCGATGTTCTACACCGGCCTGCTGGAGAAGATCGGCGTCGGCGTCCAGGTCACGCGGGTCGGCAAGTACAAGAGCGCGGTCGAGCCTTTCATCCGCAAGGACATGAGCCCGGAGAGCCGGGCCCAGACCGAAAAACTGCTCGGAGACCTGTGGTCGGACATTTCAAGCGGGATCGAGTCTTCGCGGCACCTTGCGGCCGGTTCGCTGCAGCAGCTGGTCGATCAGCAGGGCGTCCTCGAGGCCGACATTGCGGTGAAGAACAAGCTCGTGGATCATGCCCAATATCTCGATGAAGTCCTGGCCGACCTGAAAAAGGCGACGGGCGTCACCGACCCCAAGGCCGCCTTCAGGCAGATTGGAATCAAGGACTATGCCAAACTGGTTTCCGGCGACGGTCTGATCGCGAAGCGGCGCACGACCGGCAAGATCGACCTCGGTTCCGGGCGTGGAACGGTGGCGGTCGTGTATGCCGAGGGCGAGATCGTGGACGGCAACGGCAACGACCAGGATTACATCTGGGGCGACAAGTTTTCCCGCCAGATCCGCGCTCTGCGCCTGGACAGCAGCATCAAGGCCATCGTGCTGCGGGTGAACAGCCCCGGCGGCAGCGCGACGGCGTCCGAGGCGATCCAGCGGGAACTGCGCCTCGCGCAAAAGGAAAAGCCCGTCGTCGTCTCGATGGGCACCGTGGCGGCGTCCGGCGGGTACTGGATCTCGACCTATTCCGACCGCATCTTTGCGGAGCCGACCACGATCACGGGTTCAATCGGCGTGTTTGGCATGTTCCTCAACGTGCAGCAGCTCGCGAACGAAAAGCTCGGCCTGAGCTTTGACATGGTGAAGACGGGCAAATTCGCCGACCTGGAGACGATCACCCGCCCGAAAACGGACGAGGAGCTCGCGATCTTCCAGCGGCTGGTGGACTGGGTCTACGGGCAGTTCATCGCCAAGGTGGCGGAGTCGCGGAAGCTTGATCCCGCGGCGGTGCGGGAAATCGCGCAGGGACGCGTGTGGTCCGGAAGCGAGGCGAAGAAGCTCGGCCTCGTGGACGAGATCGGCGGTCTCGATGCGGCCATCAAATTCGCGGCGGCCAAGGCGGGAGTGGGCGACCAGTTTCATGTGTCGGAAGTGCCGCGGAAGCGTCTCTTTGCCGAGATGTTGACGGAGGCCCTGGAAGGCCGGCGGCGCGAGTACGGTTCGACCAATGCGGTCAACACGCTCGTCCAGCAGGTGGCCCTGGGATGGAAGAGCCTCACGCATTTCAACGACCCGCAGGGGATTTATGCCCGGTTGCCTTTGGAGCAGGGGATGCCTTGAATTGTCGGCATGACTTCGGAGCTAAAGCTTTCGCGGGACTGCACCGCCACGACGATCCCGGCCGGCAACAAGGTCATCCTGCCGGCCGGAGCGAATGTCTTCATCACGCAGACCCTTGGCGGAAACGTGACGGTGCGCACCGATCACGGCCTGTTCCGGATCGCGGAGGACGAATCGTCAGCCATCGAGGGCTATGCCGCGGCCGCGCAAATGGCGGCGACCGCGAATGAGGCGGAATTCAGCGAGGCGCTGGTCTGGGAGACCTTGAAGACCTGTTTCGATCCCGAGATCCCGGTCAATATTGTCGATCTGGGCCTGGTCTACGATCTCGCCATCGAAAAGGCACCCGAGGGCGGCCATGCGGTGGACGTGAAGATGACGCTGACCGCGCCGGGCTGCGGCATGGGTCCCGTGATAGCGGAGGACGCCCGCAAGAAAATCGCGTCCCTCAAGGATGTTTCAGCCGCACGGGTGCATATTGTCTGGGATCCCCAATGGGCGCCGCAGATGATTTCCGAGGCAGGACGGAAGTCGCTGGGTCTCGAATAACCATGGCGATCGGGGCGCAATACCGCCACACGAACCTGATCGCGGCCGACTGGCGAACGCTGGCCCGATTCTACGAGGACTTGTTTGGCTGCGTGCGCGTGCCGCCCGAACGCGACTTGTCAGGGCCGGACATGGAACGCGGCACCGGCGTCGAGAATGCCCGCCTCACCGGCGTGCACCTGCGCCTGCCGGGGTGGGGCGAGAGCGGACCGACCTTGGAAATCTTCAGCTATGGTCTCAACGACGTCCTGGCGCCGGGCATGCCGAACCGCACGGGATACGGGCACCTCGCCTTTTCCGTGCCGGATGTGGCGGCGGCGCGTGATGCCGTCGTGGCGGCCGGTGGCAGCGAACACGGGGCGATCGTGACGACGCGGGCCGGCGACAAGGCGATCACGTGGGTTTACGTGCGCGATCCCGAGGGAAACCTGGTCGAGCTGCAGTCGGTTTCCACCGCGAAGACTTAGCAGCCGAAGGACGCCGGAATCGCAAAGGCCCCGGACCGGTGCCAGGCTGCAAACATGACGCGGACCCGGAAGAATGCGAAGGGAGAGCAGGTCGAAAGCAGTCATCCGCGGGTGACAACAAGCGGCCGCCCGAGGCATTGATTATCCGTGCCGATCCGTGAAATCCGTGGTTTCAACCGTTTTTTTCCAGGACAACTTCCATGGGTACTCGGAGGGATGCGGGAACGAAAAGCAGCGACACCTGCTTTCCGGGAGGGATTTTGTGCGAACTTTTGCGGCCGCTGAAGAACCAAACCTCCGCCTATGCCGTCACGGCATCGAGCGAGCAGCATTCGACCGGCGTTTCGCAGTTCGGCCGGGCGATCACGCCCGGGAAAGGCTCGTCGCTGAAGAGGCGGCCGGGGTCGGTGAGCAGATGCCGGTCACAGACGGCGAAAAGATCGCGCTCGGTCATCGCCCGCCGCATGTCGTAAAGGAAGGTGCCCTGGGGGTCGACGCCCTGGCCGACAAAGTTCAGGTATTTCTTCATCTTGGCGACGTGGGCCGTCTCCGGCACGCCGACATGGGTGGTGGCTTCGTACAGGTGGGCGACATAGCCGCGAACATCCGCCAGCGTCGGCGCAAACGGCGTCTGGCCGAGCGCGCGTTCGCGCACCTGGCGAAAGATCCACGGATTGCGAATGGCGTGCCGGCCGATCATCACGCCGGCGGCGCCGGTGTCGCGCAGGATCGCGTCGGCGCGAGCCGAGGAGGTCACGTTGCCGTTGGCGAGGACCGGACACCGCACGCCGCGCACCGCGGTCGCGATGAAATCATAATGCACCTCGCTGCGGTACATCTCCTTGACCGTGCGGCCGTGGACGCTGAGCAAATCGACCTGGTGTCGGTTGACGAGCTCGAGGACCGGGTCGAAGTTCGCGACCGAGTCGAATCCGATCCGCATCTTCACGGTGAAGAGTCCGGGAATCTCGGCGCGCAGGGCGCCGAGCAACTCGTCGATCTTGGCCGGATCGCGCAGGAGGCCGCCCCCGACATTCTTGCGGTAGATCTTCGGCGCGGGGCAGCCCATGTTCAGGTCGATGCCGGCGATCGGGTGGCGCATCAGCTCGCGCGCCGTGCGGATCATGTCGGGCACATGCTCGCCGATGAGCTGCGCGAAAACCGGACGGCCCGTCTCGTTGGCGTCGATCGAGCGGAGAATGTGTTTCTCGGGGCGCGACTGCCCGTGGACCCGGAAGAACTCCGTGAAATAGTAGTCCGGCGCGCCATAACGGGCCATGACATGAATGAACGCTTGGTCCGTGACGTCCTGCATCGGCGCCAACGCCGACAGGGGAGTTCCCGGTTGAAGCGGCGGCGGCAGGGCCCGGCCGGACGCCGTGGACGGGCTCACGCCTCCTCCTCGCCCGACTGTTCCTCTTTCTGCTGCTTGAGCACGCGTTCGAGGATCTCCGACATGTCCTCGACCACGTCGAACACCCGCCGCGCGACAAAGATCGGACGTTTCTGCTGCAGGGCGAGGACAATGGAATCGCTCGGCCGGGCATCGAGCTCGAGGATCTTGCGGCCGAGCTCGTTTTGCATGTGGAGGATGACGCGGGCGAAATAGGTGCCGTCGTTCACGTCATTGATGACAATGCGTTCGAGGCTGACGCCAAAGCCGAGGAAGATATGCCCGATCAGGTCGTGCGTGAGCGGCCGCTCCTTCTTGACGCCGTTGAGCGTCATCGAAATCGCGCTGCCGACGCTCGGGTCGACGTAGATCACGAACGTCTTCTCGTCGTTGCCCAGGAAAACGGCGCAGCCGTTGGCGGTGGGCATCAGTCCCTTGATGGCGACTTCGACGATGTCGGGCATGCGGGCAATCTGCCTGCGGCCCGGCAAAGTGCAAGTGTGGCGAGGCGAAGCGAATGGCGGAATCATCGCGGCAAACGCTCGCCGTGCGGTCCGTCCGGGTTGTCCCGCTCACTGAAACCCGGTCAGGGCGATGCGCCATTCGGCCGCCTGGGCGAGCACGGCGGGCCGGTCGACGATGATGACCCCGCGGGCCTGGAGCGCGGCGGCAGCGAGACCGGTCTCGTGCATGACCTGCAGCGTCTGCAATCCGAAGACGGGAACGTCGAACCGATAATCCTGCCTCGGCTTCACCGCCTTGACGAAGAGAGCCTCATCGGTTTTGAAGCCACCGGCGCGCTTCAGCATCTCGTCCGTGCCTTCGAACGCCTCGACCGCGATCACGGTGCCTTTGCGGACGACGCAGCCCTGCCCGACATCGAGGCGGGCCATTTCGCGTGCAATCTGGATGCCGTGTTCGAGGTAGTCGGCCTCGACGGGAAATTTCCCCGGTGTCATCAAGCCGGCCGTCGCGAGGTGTTCGTCGAGAAAAGCGCGCGCGTCGAGGAGCCCGACCCCAATCGCGGTCATTTCCTCCGCGATCGCGCCAAAGATGGTCTCGGCGTTGCGGCGCTTGAGGCGGAAAAGGATCTGGGCCGCCTTGAGGTCGGGGGTGAGCCCGTGAAAAAGCTTCCGCGGTTTCACCTGGCCCGCCATGAGGGCGGAGCCCGCGCCAAAGTCCTTCAAGGCGGAGAGCAGCCGGCCGATCTGTCCGACATTGATCACGATCCGGTCACGGTCGGGAAAGGAGGCGATCAGTTCGGCGGAAGCCTCCTCCTCGATCGCGATGAGGCGCACCGGCACGCCTGCGGCCCGCATGCATTCCGCGGCCAGGGCGGGGTAGCGTCCGCGGCCGGCGATGAGCGCGATCGGTCGGTCGGCGGCGAAATCCGGCGGCAGGAACGCGGAGAGCATGCGGGCCGAGAATGCAGAACCGCCGGCCGGACTGAAGGCGGAAGTTGGCGCCCGGTCCGCGCCCTGAGCCGGTATTGCGGGCCTGCCCCGTCGGAGCCGTTCCAGGCCTGACGTCCCGGGATTGTCCCGGATGACCCCGCGCCGCGTTCCTTTTGCATATTACGTGTGTTTCACGGACAAATCCGATGCCTCGGCGGGCGGATCGCGGCTGGCCAGTTTTGAGGCTTGTGGTCGAGCCAGCGGCGGGACGACAGCAAAAAAATTCACCGTTTGTTGCAAGGCGGGCTTGTGGAATCTCATTCGCCATCCACGCATCGAGCGCAAAGCACAAGAGCCGGTCGGCGGACAGACAGAACAGACCGACTAACTGGGCGGTGGGAAACCCGCAACCCGGCTGCTGTCCGCTCGGATACGACCAGCGACCGCGATTCGCGTCGGTATCGGGCATCGACAGTCCGCAGCCAGCCAATACCTTTACCGGCGAGCCGCACCGCTTCCACGCCTCCTTGGAGCGGGCACCGATCAGTCGCCCAGTTTCTCGTGCGCGGCGCACAAGCGCTCCAGCGGCAACCGCTCGCGCGCCTGGCATTACGCGCTGGTGCTGCAATCCGAGACGGGGCGCTTCGTTGCCACGCGCCACGCTTGCACCTGCCGCACCGTTCCCGACAAGTGCTGCTGCGGGTGAGCACTTGGCCAAAAAACGCGATAAACGGCACCCGGGCGTGAACACTTGCTTGCTGCTTTTCGGTCGGCGCGAACAGCTCGGCGGGGATGAACCGCGCGACCAGCGCGGCCAGTCCGTCGAGCGCCTCGGCCCCCACATCCAAGGTGCGCGTCGCGCTCGTCCGACGGCCATAAAAACGATGAGAAAATCCCGGCAGAGACAGGGTCAGATTTTTCGTGCGCGCATCCGCAGCACTCCCTGCGCCGCTCACCAGACCTTTATCTAGAAAATCAACGACAACCGGCCTTAACTTAGCGCCATTCAAGCCTGACCCCGTTTTGCCTCACCCTATAGCATAGATATATTACGACAAATATGGATCCGCAGAAAGCCTTGCGGCCAAGCTGCCTCGCTTGCGCCCTGTATATGGCCCGGCAACTGAGCACTATTTCCCGAAATTGGCCTGACGGATTTCTCCGATACAATTGAGGTAATATCTTCAGCGGAATTTCCTTGCAGATAATTTCGTGCGAGCGTTTGACTTTTTCAGTGCAACGCATGTTGCATTAACGGTGCGCCGGGAGCACGGCGATCACCTCAAGTTCCAGTCATACAAAAAATCTTGGAGGTCGGAGCCCGCGGGCCAGGCGGGCACCGGCCGAAGGCGACCAATGGCCATGAAAACTACCCTTCGGGCAGGCGCGATCATCTGCCTGCTGCTTTTCGGCGTATCCCTGCAGGCGCAGTACCTTGGTGACCGTGTCATCTGGTCAATGAGTGGGACCACCAATACGGGCAGCACCGACTTGGGCGCGGTTGAAACCTTCTGGCGCATCGCGGGTGCCGGTGACTTCGACGGCGATGGCAAGACCGACCTGTTGTGGGAAAATGTCGAAACGGGGGAGCACGCGATCTGGCTAATGAGCGGAACGAGCTTGTCCAGTGTGGTGCCGATTGCGCCGCTGTCGACCGATTGGCGGGTGGCGACCGTCGGCGAATTCAATGGCGACGGGGAAGCCGATATTCTCTTCGAAAACATGGCGACGGGAGACCGAAAAGTGTGGATCTCGGCCGGGGGATCCTTCACCAGCTCGACTTTCGCGACCATCCCTCCGGAGTGGCATATCGCGGCCTGTGGCAATTTCGGGGGCGGATACGGGCAGGATCTGATGTGGGAGAACACCAATGATGGCGACCGCGCGATCTGGTACATGCATTACACGGGCGGAAGCCTGACGCAGATCGGCTCGCCATACTTTACCAATGTTTCGACTGACTGGCGGATTGCGGCGTTCGGCGATTTTAACGGCGACGGATACACGGACTTGGTGTGGGAGAACGTTTCGACCGGCGATCGGGCGATATGGGAAATTACTGGAACGACGGTGCTGAGCACCCCCTACCTGCTGAACCTGACGAATGACTGGCGAATTGCTGCGGCGGGACCGTTCCACGGTGGCACCCAGGCGGACATCGTTTGGGAGTATGTCCCTGGCGGGGACGAGGATTTGGACGGACTCATGGATGGTTGGGAGCAGACCCATTTCACGCAGACCGGGGTGGATGCGAATTCCACGACCGTGATCAGCAGTTCCACGGATAACATTCCCTATTCGGTTAAGGCGCAGCTTGGAATGCAAACCGCCGCGCTCGCCGTATCCGATGGCAGCGTCGCCCTCAAAATCACCAAGCCGCAGTAATTTCTTATCTCCCATGAAAGTTTCCCGATTCTATCGCTTTTGCATAGCCGCCACGCTTTGTGGCCTCGCGCTGCCTTTAGTGGCGCAAACTTCTGCCGGAACTACTGCTGCGGCGCCTATTTCTACTGCCAGTGTGCTGCAGGCACTCGACGACGCGCGTCAATTCCGGGCCGACCTGGTTTCCAGTATTGTCGCCGGGAATGAATCTGCCGACACGGCGCTTGCACGACTGAAGACCCAAGCCTCCGCTTCTGGCCTGGCCGTGACTCCGGATGCGGATCTTGGATTTGCCGCAATTGACATGGGCCAGCGTCTGCTGCTGGTCCGGAGGTCGGTCGAGGCAATGAAATTTTTCCAGACGGCGGAGTCCGCATTGGCGGGATTGGTGCAGAAGACCTCGGACACGCAGGCATGGGACAAGACCCAGTATCTGCAGCAACTGGCATTCGTCCGCAGCAGGTACTTGGGTGAAGCGACACAGGCGAAAGCCGATCTCGATCGGGCGATCGCGTTGCGTCCGGACGATAGTTATTTGATCCAATTGCGAACGCTGCTGGCAAGCGAGCATGGCGGGCTTTTCAGCAGAGGCGTCTCCTCGGGACCGAATGCGCCATGAATACGATCCGCTTCTGTTGGCTTTTTCTCGCCGTTCTGCTGTTCGCCTGCGCGGGCCGTCTGATGGCGGTCACGCCGACGCCCTATACCGAAGCGGTCGATTTTTCGATGATCCTGACCTCCGCCGGAGGCGGAGCCGGGGTTGCTGTCACCGATGAGGTGGGCACGCCGAGCGCGGGAGTCGGCGCGGGATTGGGTGAGTCAAATTTGAACACCGCTTGGGTTCGTCCCGGCAAACAATACAACATGGCAGTGACCGGCACGGTTACCGGCACATACAATTCGCTGACCACCCATTACGACTACAACGTCACCTACCTTATGAGCTTTGTGGCGCCAAGGGGCTATGGCGTGTTCCTCAACGGGGTACAGGAGGATCTTGGCAGCCGAAGTTTTGCCACTTCCACGGGCTCGCCCACAATGAGCCTGAATGATTCCTGGACACTTGAAATCCGTCCGCTTGGTGACTCGGCTTCAGCGCTGGCGGGCAGCTTCAGCGGGATCAACTTGGGCGAAGCGGTCACCTGGCAGGTGGGCTTGGGCAAGCTGCGCACGGGTGTAAGCGCCGGTCGGCTCGTCTTCAGAGAAAAGGACCTGACCAACAGCCCTGGCAGCCGGGATCGGCTTTACTACACCGCGCCGCTCAACAACAGCCAGGTGAATGTGTATTATGACGGTATTTCGGGCACAACGCTCCGGCAGGTCGTGACGCCCCAGGTTTTGGTCGACCTTATCGACGATGGCGGCGGCACAGGCTACACCATGAACTTCTATCAATATAATCCCAGCCAATGGACCGGTGGTGGGGGTACCCGTTACGTGCCCAATAGTTCTCCGAGCCCGGTGCCCACACCCTGGCGCACCTTACATATCACAAATCCCAGCTCCACCGTCCTCACCGCCACCGAGGCCGAGGGCAGCGGTGTCCGGGTTTCCACGCTCACGCTCAGCAGCGGCTCCGTCTCTTCCGGTAGCTACTTATGGACGCTTCAGGAGGGAGGAGGCTCGCCCGGTGTCACGTGGCTGCGCACCACCACCCACGCCAGCACAAACAACGGCGGTTCGCCCAGTACCCGCGACGACATCGTGGTCGTGCGCACCGGCGGCTCGTCCGGCACGATTGTGACCAAGACGAAGTACCATTATGTGACTCAGGCTTGGGGTGAGGAAGTCGCTCAGGTGATCGCCGATCCCGATTCGAGTGCTTTGACGACCACCTATGCCTATCACACGTCCAGTTCGGAGAAGGGCAACTATCGGCACCTGCAGTCCGTGACTGACGCGACAGGAAATTGGTCCAGCTATCTTTACTACGACGACTGGAACCGCCGCGGTCAGCTGAATATCGAAACTCATCCGTATATCAATACACCGGGAAGCGTTGCCGCTCCCGCTCTTGGTACGGGCAACTCAACGGCCTATGATTACGCAGCCGACTTCTCCGGCCGATATGCCACCGAATCGAGCCGTCAAAACAACATCAGCAATATTGAGGCTGCCTTGCGCACGTCCTCCGTCGTAAGCCTTCTCGGGTCGCGCTACTCCCAGTTTTACGGCACGTACACAAGCCTGACCTACGGCGATTCCTCCACGTACCAGACCGCCACCAGCGAAGTTTCTGCTCCGCTCGGCGCAAATCCCGACTACTACAACCTGCCGTATTCGGTGAAGCGCCCCGATCAGACGCAGGATTCCTACGCCTTTTATTTTGGCACTTACAGCGCACCGACTTTCAGTGCCGGCTCGGGACCGTATTTCCGGACGATCGTCTGGCATGGATCGACGAATTCTGCCGGCGCGGATTCCTTCAGTTCCTATGCGGGCGCTACTGTGACGACGATTTATCTTCTGCCGGATCGGTCGACCATGGATATCGGAATCCAGGATCCGGCCGGCAATATGGTCCGTCGTGAGACTTGGGTTTATACCGGCGGTGGCAACTTTGCGCCGCTGACCTCCGAGGATCTGGTTTACGATGTCGCGGGTCGTCTCACCAGCGATGTGTTCAGCAACGGCGCCACCATCACCAATTCTTATACGAATGGCGTCCTGTCCAGCACTGAGGATGCAAGCGGAATCGTCCTCAGCTATACTCCGGATTTGCTCCTGCGCACGCTGACCGCAGCGAGAAGCGGTGGTGCGACCACGACTTATGTATACGATGGAGCGAATCGCGTCCTCTCATCAACAGTCAGTGGAACTGGCACGGGCGAGACAATCGTTTCAAGCACAACGTACGATCTCGCCGGGCGGGTGACAAGCATCACTCCTCCAACGAGCTATTCTCCGGCCTCGCTCAGCGCGACCACACGCAGCTACACCTACGGCGTTTTCGGCGCTGCTTGGAGTGATACTGCGAGCGCTCCTGATGGAGGCACCACGATCAAGACCTACCTAGTCGACGGCCGACTGGCCTCGCTCACCGGCACTGCCGTGGTCCCGCAGTATTACACCTATGGCGTGGAGACCGACGGGCGGCAATATGTCCAGGTCAATTCGGGCATGCCCAGTTCGGTCCGATATCAAAAAAGTTGGACGGACTGGCAGGGCCGCCCGCTTCAATCGGTCAAACCCGGCTTTGCCCCAAGCAGCCAGTCGGTGTTGTACGTGAAAAATACGTACAACTCCGCTACGGGACTTCTGACCAAAACACGGGAAACGGACGCAAGCGACGCCAATCTTCTGGCTCCCACCTTGTACGTCTACAATACCCTGGGTCAGCCGACGTCGTCGGGCTTGGACATCGACAACAATGGTTCATTAACGCTCTCCTCCAACGACCGGATTTCCGCCCAAGATACCATTTTCGAGACGGCCGGCTCGGACTGGTGGCTCAAATCCACCACGACCACTTATCCGCAATCCGGCTATTCGACCGCAATGACCGTGACGAAGCGGTCTCGCTTGACCGGGTTCAGCGGCACGCTGCAGGCGGAGTCGAAGGTGACCGATCCCAATAGCACTCTCAACGTCGTGGACACCACTACGGACGTAACTCGCGGCACTGCCACGGTCGTGACTTCGGTCACCGCGCCCAACATGGCCAATACGCAATCCACCACCAAGGTTAACGGCCTGACCACTTCGACGAGTGGGTTTGACGGCACCACCATCACGGCTGGTTACGACGGTCTCGACCGTCCCTCGACCACCACTGACGCGCGCAGCAAGACTGTCACCACGGCCTATATTTATGGCACGAACCAGATCCAATCGGTAACCGATGCCGCCGGCAACGCTGTGACGACAAATCATTACGACGCCAGCGGTCGGTTGGACTGGAGCGAAAATGCAGCGGGTCACTATACCCGCTACGCCTACAACGCGCGCAGCCAGGTTACCAATCAATGGGGCGATGGCACGTATCCGGTGGCCTACGACTACGATTCGAACTATGGCGACCGCACGAAGCTAAGCACGTATCAGACGGCCGGAAGCGCGGATTCACCGGGAGGCTGGCCTTCGCCCAGCAGCCCCAACACCACCACTTGGGTGTACGATGCCGCCACAGGCCTCCCTTATCAAAAAGAGGACGCGGCAACGCCCACCCCCAATATCGTCCAGTTCGACTACAACGCTCTCGAGCAGGTTACCTCTCGGCAATGGGCGCGATATCAGGTGAGCAGCCCGTTCACGCATTTCATCACCACGTACGGCTACGATGGCAATACGGGCGAACTGCTGACGCAGCACTACAATGACACCGGTGAGGCGATGCCGACGCCTTGGGTAACCTACAGCTACACGCGTTCGGGCCAGCTCTATCAGGTGACGGATGCCACCGGCACACGCACCCTCAATTACAATTCCGGTGCCCCTTTGCGGTTGGATTCCGTGTCGTTGCCGGCCTTCTACAACAATAGCAGGCAGCTCAACGAGCTCTACGACACTACCACCAGCAATTCCACCGGATCGTTCGGCTCCTACACCCCGGGCACCCTGCTCGGCGCGGCCAGCGGATTCCAACTGACCAACAGCAGCACGCAGGAGCTCAAACAGAGCTACACCTACGCTAATTCGGGTCGGTTCGTGGGCGTCTCCAGCACCCTTGGCACCGGTTCAGCGCAGGACTTCATCTACTCGTATTACGTCTCGGGTGCGGTCACCACGAATCTCCTGAACGGTTACACTATCGGGGCGAATTTTGGCGTCACGCGCACGTACGATGGCGACCGCAATCTGGCGACCCAGATCGATACGGCCTGGGGCGCGACGAATCTCACCCAGTTCGACTACCACTACAATAGCCTCTACCAGCGCGACACCGCCAAACAAAGTGGCACCGCCTACGCCGACTACTATCCTACGGGCGTGGGACTGTCCTACGCCGCGGTCTACAACGTCTACCAGTACAATGCGCGTGGGGAGCTGACCTCGGCGGCGATGTACCGCGGCAACACGCCCACGTCTTCGCCGAGTTCCGGCGACGAGCTGCCTGGGAGGCACTATGCCTTTAGCTACGATTCGATCGGCAACCGCACCCTTGCCGGGGAGACCGGCAAGGATCCCACCCAGGGCGGACTCGACGACACCTATGCGACCAACGAACTCAACGAATACACGGCGAAGCGGAACAATGTCGTGCGCGTGGTCGGCACCGCGGGAGCCGCCAGCACGGTCAAGGTTGCCGTGGCTGACGCGCTATCCACGGCCAAGGTGGATGCCGCCTGGGCTGCGGATCTGGTTCCGGCCAACGCAACCTCGGTGGCCAAGGGCAACGCCGCGGTCTACGCGACCGTCCTCGGCACCGGGGGAGCCGCCGACCATTTCAACACGGGATCCAAGGCCTATCTGGTGCCCCCGGCCAAACAGAGTTTCAGTTACGACCTTGACGGCAATCTGACCGGCGATGGAGTCTGGAGTTACACCTACGACGCAGAGAACCGCCTGATGGCCATGCAAAACGACAGTAGCGCGATCGGCAATGGCATGATCGTTTCCACTGACGCCCGCAGGTTCGAATTCGCCTACGACTACCAGGGCCGGCGGGTGGAGAAGAAGACCTATGGCGGGTGGACAGGCAGCGCCTACTCTGGCTCTCCGTCCACCGACCGGCGGTTCCTGTACGATGGTGCCAACCTCATCGCGGAAATGGATGGCCTGACGGGCGGCATTCCGCTGGTGCGCTCGTATGCCTGGGGCCTGGATCTGACGGGCAGTCTCACCGGCTCGGCCGGGGTGGGTGCGTTGCTGGCCTTGACCAACTACTCCTCGGGCTCGCCCGTTGCGACCTACTGGCCGGCGTACGACGGCAACGGCAACGTGGCCGCTCTGGTCAACTCATCCACGGGCGCTCTGGCGGCCACCTACGAGTATGACCCCTACGGCAACTATCTGCGGGCCGATGTGGCGGATTCCGCCGTGGCGGACAACCCGTTCCGGTTTTCGACGAAATACACCGATGTCGAGACCGGGCTAGTGTACTACGGCCTGCGCTATTACAATACAGCCCTCGGGCGCTTCATCAATCGCGATCCGGTCGAGGAAACAGGCGGATTTAACCTGTACGGCTTCTGCGGAAACAATGCGATCAACGGCTTCGACGTGCTGGGGTGCTTGCCACCGCCGCCGCCTCCCGGGGCCAGCAAGGCTGCCGGACTGGCCTATGCGCAACAAGTCGAGGCTTGGTGGGAGCAGGCGCATTTTGGATTGAATACGCCCAGTGGCACGGGCGACGAGGAGTACTTGGCCGCGATTTCCGAGCAGCAAAGCGATATCTGGGTGGCAAACACCGTCGCCACTGCAGGCACACAGGGAGCGGCAGACCGCGCATACGCACAGGATGCCGCCAACTCAGCAGCGACGCACGATATCACTATTACAGATATACCCTCGGATGCAAATCCTGCAGGGGGACTAACTGTGAGCAACGGCATCACAACGGAAAATTTTATTGTCGCCTCCATAAATACATCTTATGTTCAATCTGTCGCTTCGAGCAATGACTTCGCTGCTGGTTACTCAAGCGCTAGTAAAAGCAATCAATATCTGGCCATTGTTGTTACTTTGCCTGATGGACGCCAATATATGCCTACGAGCGCCGTCAAAAACGCAGCTCAGGAGAACATATTAGGAGTACCTGTCGGCACAATGATTCCTATATTTGTGCCGGCAGGCCAGAATCCTCAAGGAATGGTTAATCAATGGACTGTGCTGTCGCTAAGTGATAATTCTTTGAGCTTTGCTGTTACGTGGCGCCCTGGAGGACCGAATGATTATAAGGTTGGACCTGGAAACGCTATATATGACGCCTATGGAAACTTCGAGTATGGAGCTACAGGAACAGCGGCAGGATTTACCACCGCTCAATTGCAGGAAGAGGCGGCAGCGCTTCACTCGCAAACTAGGGTTGCCTCCAATCCATGGCCGGTATTGGTAATCACTCCAGGGGTGAACAATCCAATAAATATCGGCGACATTCAATCGGGAGCAGATGCTATAGCCAAGGGCGGCACGTTAAGAGCTGTCCCAGTTACATATCCATAACAATAATATGAGCCCCGATGTTGAGAACCGATCGCCCAGAAAAGCACTTTGGGTTCTTGTGGTGCTGCTAGCTATTCCCATCAGTTTGACGATCGCTTATGTTTTAATGGACAAGCCCTTTAAAATGGGAGCGCCAAGCGACGCCGAACTGGTCGTTTTTCTCAAGGGAAATCGCGCTAATTTGGAGCGGTTAGCTATTATGGCTGTTGAGGATTCTAATCGTATATCATATGTAACATTGAATACGATCGCCGCGCAAATAACTAACAAGGCGAGATCCGAAGAGTATAAACGGCTAATGGCGGAAATGACAAAATCAATTACGATACGCGTAAATCCGCGAGCGATATCGTTTTCGTATTGGACGGGAGGGGAGGGCCTTGTGACTGCCGCTAGTTGGTCAAAGGGCATTGTGTACCTTCCAAATGGTTATCGGAGAATAGGCACGTGTGTGGCGGAACTAGATAAGTTGCCGAAAGATGACGGCGTTTATCTGGTCCCAATCGAAGGCTATTGGTATATATATTA
>DASYDZ010000008.1:0-4467 GCA_036499305.1 Candidatus Didemnitutus sp. | reverse complement strand
CCGCTCGGCATCTGGAAGGTGCGCAACATGGCGAGCGCCAACGTGACGGGGATGCTGCTGGCGGCGGCGATGTTCGCGTGGTTCTTCCTCTCCGCGCTCTACCTGCAGCTCGTGCTCGGCTACAGCGCGATGCAGATCGGGCTCGCCTTCCTGCCGGCGAACCTGATCATGGCTGCGTTCTCGCTCGGCATTTCCGCGAAGCTGGTCATGCGCTTCGGCACCCGTCTGCCGCTGGCGGCGGGCCTGCTGCTCGCCGCTTGCGGGCTCGCGCTGTTCGCTCCGGCGCCCGTCGACGGCAGCTTCGTCGCCAACGTGCTGCCGGGCATGGTCCTGCTGGGTCTCGGCTGCGGCATGGCGTTGAATCCCGTCCTGCTGTGCGCGATGAGCGAAGTCGCGCCGACCGATTCCGGGCTGGCGTCGGGCGTCGTCAATACGTCGTTCATGATGGGGGGAGCGCTCGGACTCGCGGTACTTGCCAGTCTCGCCGCGGCGCGGACGGCGAGCCTCGGCGCCGCCGGGGCCGCGTCCGCTGCGGCTCTGAGCGGTGGATACCACGTGGCGTTCGCCCTGGGCGCGTCGTTCGCGGCGATCGCGGCCCTATTGAGCGCCGTGCTGCTCGACGCCGGGAAGCAGGCTCCGGCACGGGCAGGCGGAAAAGTGGCTTCGGAATCCGGGCCTTGCACGTGATTTTCAGGGCGCCGGAAAAATAGTCGGCGCGTGATGTCGATTTCCGTCTCTCCCGTTCGACTACGAAGTGAGAGAAACTGAGTGGGATGAAGTAATTTCCATATTTATCATGTATTTAGAGTCAAAGGAGACTGGACATGGCGAAAGTGAAAGCAATACCGGAAGGCATGCACGCCGTCACGCCGCACCTCGTCTGCGCGGGGGCGGCCGACGCCATCGAGTTCTACAAAAAGGCCTTCGGCGCGGTCGAGGAAGGCCGCCTGCCCGGCCAGAACGGCAAGCTCATGCACGCGATGATCCGCATCGAAGGCTCGGCGGTGATGCTGGTCGACGAAATGCCGGAATGGGGCGCGCTCGGCCCGAAGGCGCTCAAAGGCTCGCCGGTCACGATCCACCTCTACGTGGAAGACGCCGATGCGTTCGCCGCGCGCGCCGTCGCCGCCGGCGCAAAGATCACCATGCCGGTCGCGGACATGTTCTGGGGCGACCGCTACGGCAAGCTCGAGGACCCGTTCGGCCATCACTGGTCGGTCGCCACGCACGTTCGCGACGTGACTCCGGCAGAGATGCAGCAGGCAATGCAGCAAATGGGCGGCTGATCGCCGCGAGGGAGAATGTCATGCTGATGAAAATCGCAATCGCCGCCAGCGCCCTGATCGCCATCTTCCTCGCCTTCGTGGCGACACGGCCCGGCACGTTCCGGGTCGAGCGCTCGGCCTCCATCAAGGCGCCGCCGGAGAAGATTTTCTCCATACTCAACGATTTCAAGAAGTGGCAGGCATGGTCGCCGTGGGAAAAAAAAGACCCCGCGATGAAGCGCAGCTTCGGCGCCGTCACCGCCGGCAAGGGCGCGCACTACGGATGGGAAGGCAACAAGGATGTCGGCCAGGGCAGCATGACGATCGTCGAGTCCAGCGCGCCGTCGAAGGTCGGGTTGAGCCTCGATTTCCTCAAGCCGTTCGAGGCCCACAACACCGTGGTGTTCACGCTGGAGCCGAAAGGCGATGTGACGAACGTGCGGTGGGCGATGGAAGGCCCCGTGCCCTATTTCGCGAAAATCATCCACCTGTTCATGGATATGGACAGGATGGTCGGCAAGGACTTCGAGACCGGCCTCGCCAATCTGAAGACCATCACCGAGAAATAACCGCACCGAAACGGAGACTCCGATGAAATATCTATGCCTGGTGTACCTCGACGAGAAGCGGCTCGACGAACTGCCCGACGAGGACTGCGTCGCCTACGACGCGTCGATACGGACCAGCGGCCATTGCCTCGCCTCGGAAGCGCTCGAGTCCGTGCAGTCCGCCACCACCGTGCGCATGAGGAACGGCAAGGTGGCGGTCACCGACGGGCCGTTCGCCGAGACCAAGGAGCAGCTCGCCGGCTTCTACATGGTCGAGGCGCGGGACCTCAACGAGGCCATCCTGATCGCCTCGAAGATTCCGCCGGCACGCGTGGGCAGCATCGAGGTGCGGCCGGTGCGGCCGATCCGCGAAACCGTGGCGGCCGCCGCGGGGCGCAGCCACGAAAAGATCTCATAGGGGGAGACGGGAGCCATGGCACAGGGAAAATCGGAGAAGAAGCAAAGGACACTGCTGTTGGTGGCGACCCGCAAGGGCGCGTGGCTATTCCACGGCGACGCGGCGCGCCGGACATGGCGCGCGGACGGCCCCCATTTCCTTGGCCACAACGTGAGTCACCTCGTACTCGATCCGCGCGACGGGAAGACGCTGCTCGCCGCGGCCAAGACCGGCCACCTCGGGCCCACCATCTTCCGCTCGACCGACCTTGGAAAAAACTGGAAGGAGGCGAAGCAGCCGCCCGCCTTCGCCAAGGTCGCGGAAGGCAAGGGCCGCTCGGTGAATCATACCTTCTGGCTTGCGCCGGGTCGCGTGGAGGACTGCGGCGTGTGGTACGCGGGCACTTCGCCGCAAGGCCTGTTCCGCTCGACGGACGGCGGCCTGACCTGGGCGCCGTTTTCGATCGTCAACGACGACCCGCAGTTTCGCGAATGGATGGGTACGGAGCAGGACGGCACCCCGGATGGCCCCAAGTTGCACTCGATTATCGTGGATCCGCGTGACGGCGATCATTTCTACATCGGGATGTCCGGTGGTGGCGTGCATGAGTCCACGGATGGCGGCCGCAACTGGAAGACGCTCATCAAGGGTATGGACGTGGTCGAGGGCTTCGGCTTCGATCCCGCCAAGCCGACTTTTCATGATCCGCATTGCGTCCGACTCTGCCCCACCAACCCGGACCGTCTCTATCAGCAGAACCACTGCGGCATCTACCGGCTCGACCGGCCGTCGGATACCTGGGTGCGCATCGGCAAAAACATGCCGAAACCGGTCGGCGACATCGGCTTTCCGCTGGTCCTGCACCCGCGCAATCCGGATATCGCGTGGGTATTCCCCATGGACGGCACGCAGGTCTGGCCACGCACCAGCCCGGACGGCAAGCCCGCCGCCTACAGCACGCGCAACGGCGGAAAGACCTGGCAGCGCCTTGACGCCGGCCTGCCGAAATCCCAGGCGTGGTGGACGGTCAAGCGCCAGTGCATGGCGGCCGACTCGCACGACTCCGTCGCGCTCTACGTCGGCCACAGCGGCGGCGAGCTGTGGATGGGCCGTGACGAAGGCAAGCGCTGGTCCTGTATCGCGCGCCATCTGCCGGAGATCTATGCGGTGGAGACGGCGCAGATCTAAAGGATGAAAGGTGGAAGGATGAAGGATGAAGAGAAAACTCGCGCGGCCGCGCGGGAGACTCGTCACTCGTCACCCATCACCCGTCACGCCCCATGAAAGTCCTGATCCCCAGCTCGCTGCGCTCCTACACCGAGCGCGGTGAAACCGAGGCGAGCGGCGCCACGCTCGGCGCCGTTCTCGCCGACCTCGACCGCGCTTATCCCGGGATCCGTTTCCGCGTGATCGACGAGCAGGACCAGGTCCGGCGCCACATCCGCATCTTCATCAATGGCATACAGGCGCGTGACCTGTCCCACCCCCTCGCCGCGAGCGACGAGGTGATCATCGTCCAGGCGCTGAGCGGCGGCTGACCCGCTGCCTAACCCTCCCCCTTGCCAAGGGGGAGGGATGGGTGGGGGTTGTCGAATTCGCCCGCTCCCGAACGACCAGGAATAGACGCCTCACCGACAGGAGATGACATGGCCCTCAAGAGGCAGAAAATCACCTCCTTCCTCTGGTACGACAACCAGGCGGAAGAGGCCGCGCGCTTCACCACCTCGATCTTCGCCGATTCCGGCATCGGCAAGATTTCCCGCTACGGCTACTCCGGCCCCGGCCCGAAGGGATCGGTCATGGTCGTGCCGTTCCGGCTGGAAGGCCAGGAATTCATGGCGTTGAACGACGGGCAACACTTCAGGCTCACCGAGGCTTTCTCGCTGGTCGTGAACTGCGAGACCCAGGACGAGGTCGATAGCTATTGGGAGAGACTGTCGGCCGGCGGGCAAAAAAGCCAGTGCAGGTGGCTGAAGGGCCGATTCGGCCTGTCCTGGCAGATCTTCCCCACCGCACTCGGCAGGCTGCTGAGCGATCCGGCCCCCGAGAAGTCGAACCGGGTCATGGCCGCCATGCTGAAGCTGAACCAGCTCGACATCAACGGCCTGCAGCAGGCGCACGAAGGACGATAAGCGGTAGTCCGGACACAAGGAGAGTTCAAATGGCCTATATCGACGGATTCGTGGTTCCCGTACCGAAACGCAAGCTCGCCGCCTACAGCCGCATGGCGCGCACCGCGGGCAAGATCTGGCGCGAC
>DASYDZ010000007.1:0-4983 GCA_036499305.1 Candidatus Didemnitutus sp. | reverse complement strand
ACTTACCGCTGCGAGTCAACTCGGTGAGTTGCTCGCGTTCCTTCTGCGTCAGGGTGACTTTGTATCGGTTGGCCATGCCCCAGTAAATTCGTGGGCAGGGTGAAACTCCATACGAAACCCTACGTGTTACACGATACTAGTTTTGTCGCCGCAAACGCACAAAAACAATCGGCCGAAGGCCTGCGAGCCGACGGGGAATATTCCTCCCTAACGAAAAGCAACCTGTCCGGCATCCGGAAGCACGGAGCGCTCGGCGCTCACCAGGAGATCAAATGCCTCCGCCGGTGTCGGCACTTCCCACAGGCGCGGGATCAGGTCGGTCCGAAGCGCCAGCAGGCTCAATCGCGCGAGCACGTGGAGGTGGATGGGCGCGTCCGCGCAGCACACAAGAAAGAACAATCGCGTGGGCCGGTGGTCGGGGGCGCCGAAATGAATTCCCTGCACCGTTCGCCCAAGTGCCACCAACGAGCCTTCGAAAACGTAGGCCTCCTGGCGATGCGGATGCAGCAGGGCAAAACCGCCGGGCAGCGCGGTCGAGCTCATCTCCTCCCGCTCCTCGAGACTCGCCTGCAGCGCCTTGACGTCCAACACCCGCCCGGTCCGTCCGCCGAGCGCAGCCATTTCCGCCAGCGCCGAGGCGCGTGTCCGCGCCGCCAGTTCGAGGTCGATGAACTCCGGTTTCACCAGCACCGGCATGAGTGCGGCGTCCGCAAACGCCACCTTCGCGCCGGGCATCGTGCGACGGTGATACCAGTCCAGTCCCTCATCCGGCAGGCCGAGCAGCCGCTGCGAGGCCCAGGCGTCAATGTCGGAGCGCACAAAAAGAAAACGCTCGCCGCGTCGCACATGCGGAATCTGCCCTTCCTTTACGAGCCGCTCGACATGACGCAATTCGAGGTGAAGGTAGGCGGCGACCTCCTCGAGGGTTAGCGTTTCCCGGGCCATGGCGAATCCCCCAGTTTATCGCGGTCAAGGCGGCGCGCAAGCAGGCGCAACGGAGGCTCGCCAGCCGGCGGACAACCCGCACGCTGTCCGCATTCGCGCCGGCCGATGCATGCCTTCGAAAACGCCCTGATTCTGCTGCTCCTGATCGCGGGGCTCAACATCCTCGGGCGCTGGCTGCCCTGGCCGGAACCGATCACCTACCTGCTGGGCGGACTGGCGGCGGCGATGCTGCCCGTGTTTCCGCGCATCGCCCTGGAGCCCGGCTTCTTTTTCGTGTGCTTCCTGCCCCCGCTGCTTTTCGCGGACGGATGGCTCATGCCGCTGCGCGAGCTGGTTCGCGCCAAACGCCCGATCCTGATGCTTGCGATCGGCCTCGTCGCCTTCACGACGATCGCGGTGGGCCTGGTCGCGCATTGGCTGGTCCCCGGATTGCCGCTCTCGATGGCCTTTGCGCTGGGCGCGGTCGTTTCGCCGACAGATGCCGTGGCCACCAACGCGATCACCGAACGCCTGCGCGTTCCGGCCCGGCTCACGACCGTGCTGAATGGCGAAAGCCTGATGAACGACGCGACCGGGCTCGTCGCCTTCAAGTTCGCCCTCGCCGCCGCGGTCGCGGGCACCTTCTCGATGCGCGGCGTCGCCGGACAGTTTGCCCTGCTCGCCGTCGGCGGATTCCTGGTTGGCCTGGCCATCGGTTACCTGGTGGGCCGCCTGCGCGACCTCATCGTGCGCCTCCGGGTGTCCGATCCGATGATCGAGATCACCCTGTCGCTGCTCACTCCGTTCGCCGCATATTTGTGTGCCGAGCAGATTGGAGTTTCGGGGGTGCTGTCCGCCGTCGCGGCCGGCCTCTATTCCGGCTGGCGTGACCCCGTGCGCATGGACGTCGAGACGCGCCAGACCACCTATGCCGTGTGGTCCATCGTCCTGTTCTGGCTGAACGGCATGGCCTTTGTGCTACTCGGCATGCAATTCCCCGAGCTTCTCACCGCGGTCCGCGGGCACTACTCGACCGGCCAACTGATCGGCTTCGCGGCCATCGTGTCCTCCACCGTCATCGTCGCGCGCATCGCCTGGACCTTTCCCGGCGCCTATGTGCCGTTCCTGTTCCCTCACGTTCGCCGCCATGAACGGCCTCCGCCCTGGCGCACCGTCGTGATCGGAAGCTGGGCGGGCATGCGCGGGACGGTCACGCTCGCGGGCGCCCTGTCGATCCCCCTTCTGCGTCCGGATGGTTCGCCGTTTCCGGGACGCGACATTGTCATCTTCCTCGCCTTCGCCGTCATCGCCGTGACCCTCCTCGTGCAGGGCACCACGCTCGAGCCGCTGATCCACCGGCTCGGGCTGCACGAGGACGACAGCCGGGCCGGCGAAGAGCGTCTCGCGCGCACGACCGCCGTGGAGGCGGGGCTGAGCGCGCTGCGCGTCCTTGAATCCGACGCCAGGACACCGGAGCAGGCCTCGGCGCTGGGACATGTGGTCGCCGAATACGAGCACCGACTCGCGTCGCTCGGTGCCGAAAGCGAGTCCCGTGGGAGCGCCCGCCGGCGCCGCCAGGCGGAGCATCATTACCGCCTCGCCGCGCTCAAGGCGGAGCGTCACGCGCTTGACGATCTGTGGCGCCGGGAAGAGATCGTCGACGATGTCTACCGGCCGCTGCAGCAACTCCTCGACCACGAAGACGCCTTGCTGCACGGGGCCGCCGACTATGTGGAATAAATCGTCGCGTCCCGGCAGGCCGATCGTGAACGACGCCCGGCGTCGGGCTCGCCGGCGTTTCCGTCCGTGACCCCCATCCGGTCCATCAAACATCCGTGCCGAAACCCACTTTCAAACTGCCATCGCCCGAGACGGGCACCGAATACTGGATTTGGGTCGAAAGCGTCGGAGCGGGCACGGGGCCGCGCTTCCCGATGCTATTTCTCGACGGTGACGATCAGTTTGGTCCCGCGGTCACCGCGGCGGAAAAGGAGATGACCGCAGCGTCCCGGCCCCTGCTTCTCATTGGGGTCGGATACGGCGCCAGCTACGGAAAACCAGCCAACAAACGCGGGCGCGACTACACGCCGACTCGTCACTCCGACGAGCCCGCGAGCGGCGGAGCCGATCGATTTGCGCTCTTTATTGAAAACACGCTTTGGCCTGAATTGAGCCGGCGCTACCCGCTCGATCCCGCCAGCCGGGCGATTGGCGGACACTCGCTCAGCTCGCTGTTCGGCCTTTACGCCCTTTTCCAGCCGCGACCTTTCTTCACCCACGTTCTCGCCAGCGCGCCCTCCATCTGGTGGGACGACCGCAGCATCCTCGCGCAACTGGCCAAGCTTCGCGACCGCCAGGTCCAGCTTCCCGGCCGGCTCTTTCTCGGCGTCGGAGAAGACGACTCCGTCTCGATGACGAAGGACTTGAACCTGCTCCTGCAGCAGTTCGAGGCGAGACCCTTGGCCGGACTCGAAATCGCCTACCGGCGTTATCCCGGTTTGAACCACTACAACTCGCTTCCCGCCATCTTCGCCGCCGGCATTGACTGGCTGGTTAGTGGGTAACCGCGGGACTCGCCGCTGGCGGCAGCTGCGGCCGGCGCGAGCGCCGGCCCTACAAATACTCGATCGACCGCCTGGGTTATCCGCATCGGGGCAGCCGCGGCCGGCGCGAGCGCCGTCCCTGCATGGAGGAGCCCATCCCAACGCTCCCAGTTTTCCGACCACTCTTCACCCATCGCTCCTCACTCTAATTCGCGTGCGCCCAGGCAAGCCCGTCATCGACCGGGCCGACATCGATCAACTTCGACACGCTGCGGGACGGAAGATCGATCACGGCAACCTGTTTCGATTGATCACACGAAACGAAGGCGGTCGCACCATCGCGGGAAACGAGAATTTCCTGCGGTGCCTTGGGCACGGCGATTGTCTTTACGACCTTCATCAGGCCGAGATCGATCAGCGCCACCTCCGAGTTTGCGGGAATGGTCGCGAGCAGCCAGCGTCCATCGGGGGTCGCCGTCGTGCCGAAGGCGAGACCGGGCAGCGCCACCGACCGGGCGACCTCGTTCGTGGCCGTGTCGATCACCGCGAGCTGCCGCTTGGTCTGGTCGGCGGTGAAGGCCCATTTGCCGTCGATCGAGAGTGAAATCCGCTGCACCATCGGAGCAACCTGGATCGTCGTGACCAGCTTGCGCCCCACCAGATCGAGCACCGAAACCGTGCCCGAACTGACGTTGGCGGTGTAGCCCCGCAGGCCATCGCTGGAAATCGCGAGCATGTGGGATTCCGAGCGGCCGGTCGGGACCGAGCCGACGATCTTGAGCGAAACCGGATCGATGACGCTTACGCTGTTGAGCAGCTCGGTCGTGACGTAAAGCAATCCGTCGCGCGGGCCGAAGACGGCGCAATGCGGTCGCACCGCCCGTCCGAAATCGATGGTTCCGATGATCTTGCCGGAATTCAGGTTCAACACGCGAATGATTTGTCCGTCGGTCCCCGGGCGGCCGACTCCGGAATTGCCGTAGATCGGCACGAAGGCCCGGCTGCCATCGGGCGACGCCGCCACCTCGTGCCCGGTAACACCATTTTCCGGCAAAACCCTGACCTGCTTGCCCGCCGTCACATCGACCATGGAGAGCGTGTGGTCGCCCTTGTTGGCGACGAGCAGATAGCCCCCGGCGGCCGGTCGCGCACCCCAGGCGACGCCGGAAAAAACCGCGGCCGCGCCGGCAGCGAAGACCATCGACCGAAAATCATTGCGAAAGTGCATCCGCGCAGGATGGCCGCAATGCCGGGAGAACGCAACGAAGCAAAGCCGCCCATGCAGGCAAACTCCGAGGGCAAGACACCCCATTTTCGACCGCCGCAAAATACGGCATGGTCGGAGGGTCAGTGCCAGTGTGTGTAAGGGGGCCGTCTAGTGTAGTGTCCCGTAAATAGGTCGGCATAAGCGTGCGGTCGGTAGGATGGCTGGATGTCACGCACAAGTCTGCCGGTTGTTTTGTCGGACGCGGAGATTATCCGCCTTGAGCAATGGATCCGTGCGGGATCGACCCCG
>DASYDZ010000006.1:0-19026 GCA_036499305.1 Candidatus Didemnitutus sp. | reverse complement strand
TCATCATCCCATGTCGCAATTCCCGCAGGTTTTCCGAAACCGAGGCCGCGTCGTTGCCGATGCTCGTGATGAATCCCAGTCCGGTGATGTAAACTTTACGCATGTAACTCCGGTTTATGACCGCCCGGTGTTCATCCAGCGAACCGGACGCCGACGCAACGCAGTTTCAGGCCAAAACCGACATCCGCAGCGTCGGCGGCGGATATCACTCAGGCGTTGACGGCGACCCGACGGGGTTCCTCGGTGGAGTCCGAGGGATTCGCGGAGGGCGCCGCTACGGGCGTCGGAGCAGCCGCCGGCTGGGCCACTTCCTCGGCATAGGCAAAAGTCAGGATGATTTCCTCGGCCAAGGCCGCCCTTTCCTGGCCGACGCGAATCTGGCCTTCGAAGGTCGCCAGCGGCAACTTGAGACGCTTGGGCTTGATCGAAAGGCTCAGGATGTCGTTCGGACGGCAAACCCGATGGCAACGGACGCCTTCACACGAGGTGAAGAAAATGGACTTCGGATCGACGGTTTTGCCGGCTTCGCCGATCTGGCTCTCCAGCAGGAAAAGGACGCAAAGCTGGCCGAGCGCTTCGAGCATGATCGAGGCGGGAAACACCGGGTTGTCCTTGAAATGACCTTGGAGGAAAAACTCCTGTCCGCTGATCCGATATTTCGCGTTCGCCCCGTGGACATTCACGGACGCCTCGCTGAGGAAAAGGAAGGGCGGCTGAATGGGCATGATCGAGGCGATGGCCTCGATGGGCAGGAATTTCGTCGGCTTCGGCAGGGGAAGTCCGCGGATCTTGCAGCTGATGAATGTCTTGACGTCTCCGATGGTGCGCAAATTGCGCAGCTCTTCGTTGTTGATCGACATCTGGAGCACATCCTCAACGAGGATAACGATCTCCATCATCGTCAGGGAATCGATGCCGAGATCCTCGATGATCCGGAGATCATCGTCTGCATCCTTTAGTTTGGCGCGCAGGTCCGGCTCAACATATCGCTCGATGATACCCAGCACGATGGCGGGCAAATGCTCGATATTTCCGGTCTTTCGAAATTGGGCGGCAGCCTCGTAAGTCGCTGCCGAACAACGCTTGAGGGATTCCCGCAAATTTGCGTCGTCCTCGGATGTGAAGGGTTTCAACTGTGTTCCCATCTGGGTGCCTGCCTGTGCCATGTGTGAGTGGAAGTAATTCTAGCCGGTCTGGAGTGTAAATATCAAAAGTATTGGCCCGAACCCACCCGCCATTAAGTGCTTTGACAGCACTTATTGTTCCCATTTACGCCCGGCGACAACCAATATTTCATTGGCGGATACACCCGAAACAACCCTTTAATAATGGGTCACGATGCCGATCTTTCCTACTCCTCGTCTGGTGATGGTAACCTTGGAATTTTACCCGCATCGCGGCGGCATCGCGGTGTATGCCGCGGAAATGGCGAACGCGGCTTCCCGGCTCGGATATGATGTCGAGGTCTGGGCTCCGGCGCTTCCGGCCAACATTCCCGAGCGCTCCTGGCCGTTCCGCATCCGGCGCCTCCCCATCGACGGCTCGCATGGGTTGCGCAACCAATGGACGATCGCCCGTGAATTGGGTTCCGCCAGCGCCGATCTTCAGGACGCCATTCTTTACATCCCGGAACCGGGCCCGCTGTTGTCGCTCCTCGTCCTGCAATTCCTCGACACGCTTCCCGGCGGCCGGCTCGTCGTCACCCTCCATGGCTCCGAGATCCTGAAGCTTGGAATGCGGCCCCTGGCCACCTGGAGCACGCGGCGACTGCTGCGCCGGGCCGAGGCCATCGGGGTCGTCAGCAACCACACCCGTCAGCTCTTCGAGGAATTCTTTCCCGGACTTTCTCCCAAGATCGTCGTCACCCCGGGCGCGTTGCGCTCGGACTTCCATTCCAACGGCAGCCGGGCGCCCGTGCCGCCGGACAAGGGAGACAAGATCGTGATCCTCACGGTGGCCCGCCTGCATCCGCGCAAGGGGCAGATCGAGGTGATCGAGGCCCTGAAGGCACTCCCGGCGGCCGACCGGTCCCGGATCGAATACTGGCTGGTCGGCGGACACAGCAAGGAGCGCTACGACGAAGCCCTGAATGCCGCCGGCGCAGGCGCGGGGTTTCCCATCAAGTTCCTGGGTGACGTGGCGGACGAAGATCTCAGTCGGACGTATGCGCGGGCCGACATTTTTGCCATGACCAGTGTACCGCACAAACTCAGCGTCGAGGGTTACGGCCTCGCCTATCTCGAGGCGGGCGCCCACGGGCTTCCGGTGGTGGCCCACGCCATCGGCGGCGTGCCGGAGGCGGTGCGCGATGGAGGCTCCGGCCTGCTGGTGCGACCCGGCGACCGCACGGGGCTGACGGCCGCGTTTGCCCGGCTCATCGGGGATTCCACCCTGCGGAAGAAACTCGGCGACGCCGGACGGGCCCTTGCCACCTGCCGCACGTGGAGCGATAATGCCTCCGCCCTTTTCGGGCCACCACCACAGCACCCGCCCTCCTGATCCCGCCATGCTTGTTTCCCGCAGCCCGATCGTCGTTCGCTATTCCGAAACGGACATGATGGGGGTCGTCTATCACGGGAGCTACCTGCCGTGGTTCGAGGTTGGACGAACCACGCTGCTCCGTGAATCGGGCCTGCCGTATCGCGAGCTGGAGAATGAAGGCTTCTTCCTTCCGGTGATCGAGGTCGGTGTGAAATATATCCGGCCGGCGCGTTACGACGACCACCTCGAAATCGTGACCACGCTTTCGGAACGGCCCGTCCTGCGCATCCGCCTCGATTATGAGGTCAGGCGGGCGAACGAACTTCTCGCAACGGGATTCACCGTCCACACCTTCGTCAACAAATCCGGCCTGCCGGTCCGGCCCCCCGGGGCGTTTGGGACCAAGATGCGCGAGATCTTCCCGGCCGGAGCCTAGGATTCCCCCGCATATTCGGCCAGAACCGCATCATCGGTTTCGGAACGCCGATGTTCCGCCAGCATTGAATCCGCCCGGCTCCCGGCCCGGCGGCGGAGCGCCCAGACGGCGTGCGCCCGCACCACCGGCGATTCGTGCCCGGCGAGACGCTGGAGCGCCGCCAGTACCGCAGCCCGATCGCCGCTCGCGGTGTTGCCTGCCACCACGCAGGCGTTGCGCAGCAGCCCGGACAACTTGAGGCGCTTGACCGCGGTTCCCTTGAAAAGCGCGGCAAAGCGCTCCGGCGTCAACTCCAGCAGGGTTTGAAGTTCGAGCGACGCGATCTCCGGACGCACGGTCAGCAGCACGCGCCGACCCGCACGCGCAAACCGGTTCCAGGGGCAGACCTCGAGGCACACATCGCAACCATACACGCGGTCGCCAATGCCCGATCGCAGCTCGCGGGGAATGATGCCGCGGTTCTCGATCGTCTGGTAGGAAATGCAGCGCCGCGCATCGACCCGGCCCGGCTGCGGGATGGCCGCGGTGGGACACGCGTCGAGGCAGCGCGTGCATTTTCCGCAAAGCAAACCGGCCGGTTCGGCGGCCCGGGGTCGTGGCGCCCGCGGTCGCAGCGGCAGGTCCGGCACGATCTCCAGACGGGTGAGGATGGCGGCGAGGAACAGCCAGTTGCCGTGCCGGCGCGAAATGAGCATGGCATTCTTGCCGATAAACCCCAGTCCGGCCCGCGCCGCCCAGCCTCGCTCGAGAACGGGCCCGGTATCGACATAGTAGCGGTAGTCGAGGCCGCCCGCTCCGCAAAATTCCTCGAGGACGCGGCCCGCCGCCACCAGTCCCGCCTTCATGGTGTCGTGGTAATCCGTGTGCAGGGCGTAACGCGCCCACCGCGGCCGATCCGCGCGCCGCATCCGGTCATCCGCCCGCCGACCCGGCCAGTAGTTGACGCCCAGCAGAATGACGGAACGCACCCCCGGCAACACCAGTTCCGGATTCGCGCGCTTCGCCGCGGTGCGATCCATCCATGCCATGTCGGCCTGCATCCCGGCATCGAGCCATTCCTGCAGGCCGGGCGCGACCACGCCGTCCGCCGTGGCAAAGCGCACTTCGTCAAATCCGGCTCCGCGCAGGCGCCGCCGCAGTTCCGCCCGGCGGCGGCCGCTCCATGGGGATGCGGCCGTCCCGTTCATCGGGATGCCGCCCGCCAGTCGCGCGCCTCCCGCTCATAGAGGCGGATGACGTGCGCGGCGATTTCACGCAGGGGCCGGCGGTCCGTGAGAATCATCGTGCCGGCCTGCCGGTAGATGGCCTCGCGGGGACCGTACAACGCCCGGACCCGCTGCTCGCGGTCGTCCCCATCGAGCAGCGGACGATGGGCGGACCGCGCGGTTCGCTCAACGATCGTCTCGAGCGAGGCATGCAGGCAGATGACCACGCCGCGGGAGCGCACCAGTTCCAGCATGCCGTCGGGCACGATCAATCCTCCGCCGCACGCGATCACGCATCCCCGTGCGGGATGTCCAACCTCGACGAAACGACGCTCCAGGGCCCGGAAGGCCGGCTCTCCCTCCTGCGCGAAAATATCCGCCACCGTCCGGCCGTGCCCGCGCTCGATCTCGTGGTCGCTGTCGAGGAATTCCATCGCGAGCTGCCGCGCCACCTGGCGCCCCACCGTGGTCTTGCCGGTGCCGGTGAAGCCGACGAGGTAGAGGTTCACGCCATCACTCTTCATGCGCGTCCGCAGGCGTACACGCCCGTCCGCCCAGCGCAAGCATGCCGTGACCGGCACTTCAATCTGTTCATCCGGAGGGCAACCCGGCACGATCGCATCATGTCTGTTTCCGGCTCCCAGGCTCCCGACTACACGTTCGCCAGTGACAATGCCGCGGGCATCGCGCCGGAAGCACTCGCCGCGCTGAACGCAGCCAACGCCGGCACCGCCGCCTCGTACGGGGACGACCCGTGGACCGGGCGGGCGAAGCAGGCGATCGCGGTCCTGTTCGAACGGCCGTGCGACGTTTTCCTTGTATTCAATGGCACCGCGGCCAACTCCGTCGCGCTGGCCCAATGCTGCCGGAGCTTCCAGAGCATCATCGCCCATGCGATGGCGCACGTCGACACGGACGAATGCGCCGCGCCCGAATTCTTCACCGGAGGCGCCAAGGTCATCCCGGTCGAAGGCTTGGGCGGCAAGCTCCGGCCGGCTGCAATCGAACCGGTGTTTCATCGCGGCCATGGAATTCATTTTCCCAAACCCGGCGCCCTCTCCCTGACCCAGGCAACGGAAGTCGGCACCGTCTACCGGCCGGCCGAGATTCACGCCCTCGCCGACCTGGCGCATGCCCATGGCATGGTCGTGCATCTCGATGGCGCCCGCTTTGCGAATGCCGCCGCGACGCTCGCGGCCGAAGGCTTTTCGCCGGCCGACCTGACCTGGCGCGCGGGCGTCGACGTCGTTTGCCTCGGCGGCACCAAGTCCGGCATGCACACCACGGAAGCCGTCGTTTTTTTTGACCCGAAACTGGCGGCAGACTTCGACTATCGCGTCAAGCAATCGGGCCAGCTCGGGGCCAAGCAGCGGTTCGCGTCGGCCCAATGGTGCGGCATGCTCGAATCGGGCGCCTGGCTTCGCCACGCCGGTCACGCCAACGCGATGGCGCGGCGGCTCGCGGAGGGACTGGCCCGGCTCGAATTGAAGCTGCTGTTTCCCGTGGAAGCCAATGGCGTGTTCGTCGATCTGCCATCGGCGGCCGTGCAACGCATGCATGCGCTCGGATGGCACTTTTACCGCTTCGTCGGCGAAAACGGATATCGCCTCATGTGTTCCTGGGCCACGGCGCCGGCCGAGGTGGACCGTTTTCTGTCCGATCTTCGATCCGGGCTGGTCCGGGCGTGACCGCCGAAGCGGCGGCCTGGGGGCGATCACGTTTGCACGGGCGGGCCGGTTGATTAAACGTAGTCGCAACATGAGCACGAAGATCTCAGTTCTCACCGCGGCTGGCCTCCTGATCCTGTCGCCGGCAGCCTTCGCGGCAACCGATTCTCCGGCGAAATCGTCCGGGCAAACGGCACCGGTCGTGGCCGCCAAGTCCGCCGCGTTCGACAAGGCGGACGCGGCGAAAATCAAAATGGTTGTGCTGACCGGATCCAACATCCCGCAAAAAGCCACGAAGGCCGGACGCCTCCCTGACACCGCCCAGCCTCTGACCGTGATCACAGGGGAGGAGATCGAGCACTCCGGCGCGACAACGGTCGCCGGCGCCCTCCGCCGGATGGTGCCGCAGATTCACTGAGCCAGCGTGATCGGGTCGGTGCGCCCGGTTCGCGTCCGCGCGCTTCGCCAAAAAAACCGCCCTCCGTTTCGGGAGGGCGGCGAAAAAATTCCGATCGATCGCGGGGCGTCTAATTACTTGGTCGCCGCGGCTTCCTTCGGGGCATCCTTCACATCGATCACTTCGATCTCGAAAATGAGGGTGGCCGACGGGGGAATGCCCTGGGTGCCATCGTCGCCGTACGCCAGGTGCGGCGGGATGTAGAGCTTGTACTTGCCGCCGACGGCGGTCTTCTGCAGGCCCTCGACCATGCCCGGGATCACGCCGCGCGGGTCCTCCTTGGATGGCGCCTGGACAAACACGTCGATCGGCTCGCCGCCCTGGGCCGAGCTGGCAAACGTGGTGCCGTCGATGAATGTGCCGGTGTACTGGATTTTCGCCATCTGGCCGAGCTTGGGGGAAGCGCCCGTGCCCGGCTTGAGCACTTCATAGCGCAGGCCGTCCGGAAGCTCCTGGACGTTCTTGTTGTCCCGCAGCTTGGTGAAGAACGTCGCCGTCTCCGCCATGTTGTGGTTGCGAAGTTTGCCCACGAAAACCTGGCCCTTCTTGCCGATGAAGGCCTCGAGCTCGGGCCCCATCGCCTGCATTTCGGCACCCAGCTGCTCACCGCGCGCGGCGGCCGCAAGGCCGCGGGTCATCGCCGAGATCTCGTCGGGGGTAAACTCCAGCTCGGCGAGCGAGGCCCGGCGTCCCATGATGTAACCGTACAACTCCATCAACTGCATGGGGCTGTACTTTGGCGGCGGCGGCGACAGCGGTGCCGACAGCGCGGCCGCGGCAGCCGCCGAGGAACTCGGGGCGGTGCCACCGATGTTCGGCAGGTCAAACTTCACCGGGTTTTGCGGCGGAGCGGAAGCCGCGGGCGTGTCCGCCAGGGCAACGGCAAAAAGACCGAGGCCCAGTGCGCCGGCGACCAGATGTGGGATGAGTTTCATGGAGTGAAGAGCCCGATTGGATAACGGCCCGGGCTGATTTGTGCCGTGGAAAAAATGCGAAGTTGCGCAGCCCCCCGCCAAAAATCAACCCCTTACGGGGCAAAATCGCCGGGGCGTACGGCATGGGCCTATATACACCCCGGGCTTGTCAGGCCCCTCCCGTACCGACATCATTTCCAATCCCATGAATGAAAACCAATTCTGGCACAGCACCGATGGCCAGATTCTGACGGTCAAGGCCCAGCCCAACAACACCGTGGCCCTCACCCTCGCCTTCTGGCCGCGGAACCCGATGGAGATGGATTTCCTGCGCGCGCGCCTGGGCGACCTGCATTTCACCGAGCGCAGCTCGCTCGCCCGCATCGGCATCGAGATGATCACCAAGGGCGGCGTCACCGTCGACAACAACCGGCTTCTCCTCGAGGCCGAGGCCTTTCTTTACGACCCGAGTTTTCCCAACGCCGCCTACTGGAAAAAGCTGCTGCGTCCGGGCACCCCCGCCGGACGGCTCTTCCACGCCCCGGCCGCGGCCAAGCTCTCGAGCGGTGAAATCTGGACCGCCGTGCAGAACAACCATCTCAAGCTGCCGAACACGATCAGCATCGACAGCCATGGGCGCGTGTTTTTCACGCCGCACCAGGTGAGCTATACCCTGACGCCGAAGCTCCAGCGGCTGAATTTCGAGCACATCGTCAGCGGCTATGCGGGGCGCAGCTTCATCGACAAGGTCCAGGTCCGGCATGACGCGGCCCCGCTGACCATCCCCCCGCACAGCGGCATCCTGACGAGTTGCTCCATGTACCTGAAGGAACACTTCGTCCGCCTCAATCCGGGCGAGGGCAACTTCGGCCTGCACACCAGCGCCGTGCTGCTCGATCCGATCAAGACTTTCGGCACGAACATCATGCTCGAGATCTACAACACCGGGGACGAGCCGGTGGTGAATCCGATGGTTTCCGTCGAGGTGTTCCGCGCACCCCCGGCCACGTCGCCCGAGGCCAAGGGACTCCTGAAGAAACGCCAGCGCCTCCTGACAACGGCGGCCGGAATTTACAAGTGCCTCGACGAGTTTCCCGCCCGCGTCACGGCGGAGGCCCGGCCCAAGACAAAGATCACGGTGCGCGGCCAGAGCGCCACGATGGAGAACCGCGCCGTGCTCGTTCGCGCCAACGATGAGGACCTCAAGAAGCTGCTCGAAAGCGAGAGCTGCCCGGTCGGCAGCCGGACCATGATCCAGGCGCTGGACGATGCCACCGAGGGCGCGGACACGCTGATCGTCGATCACTTCCCCGACCTGCTCGAGCACATGGAGCTCATCACCCGCATCGGCGACGTGAAGCTCAAGCGCATCATTTTCCGCAAGGCCTCGCGCACCCACGGCTATTTCCTTTCGAGCAATGCGCATGCCCGGCTCGATACGTTTTCCGCCATCGGCATCCAGGTCTATTGGTACGACGAGATCACGAAGGACATCTACCTGCACACCTACAAAAAGGAGCACGGCTTTTTCGTGCGGGAGGAAATGGCGCGCAAGTTCCAGGAAACCACGATCCTCGCGTTCTATGGCTCCGCGATCGGCCTCGATCAGGTCGACACCGACCGGATCTCGTCGCTCGTCGACAAGCTCACGACCTTCATCGGCCCCAACATCGGCGTGCTCACTGGCGGAGGCGGGGGCGTGATGCGTCTCGCCACCGACCAGGCGCGCGGCAAGGGCGCTCTCACCGGCGCGTGCTTCCTCGAACTCGAGGCCCAGCCCCCCGAGCTCGGCGTCGACTTCTTCAATACCTTCCAGGAAACGTCGCGCCATTTCCGCCAGAAATGGTTCGAGGCGGCCGATTTTTGCGTCTTCAACGTCGGAGGGGTCGGCACCCTGGAGGAGGTCGGCATCGAATTGTGCAACCTGAAACTCGGCATCCGGCCGCGCGTGCCGTACGTGTTTTTCAACGCGAGGTTCTGGGCTGACCTGCGCCGCCAGGTGCGCGAGATGATCCGCACCAAGCGCGCGCCCGCGTGGATGGCCGACTATATTCTCTTCACCGACGATCCCGACGAAGTGGTGGCATTCTATAAGCGGAAGCTGCAGGTCCTCTGACCCCGGCCGCGGCGCCATCCGCCATCGCCAAAGTTCTGGTTGCCACGCCGGAATGGCTGACGTGTGCTCTGCGGCCGATGTCCCTGCCTCAAACCGTTCTTGTCGTCGGATCCGGCGGCCGCGAGCACGCCCTCGTGCAGGCGCTGGCGCGCTCGCCGGTGCGGCCGCGAATTTTCTGCGCGCCCGGCAATGCCGGCATCGCGGCCGAGGCGGAGTGCTTTCCGGTCGCGGCCGACGACGTGTCCGGGCTCGTTCGCCTCGCGCAACGCGAGAAGGCCGGCTTCGTCGTGGTCGGCCCGGAGGTGCCGCTGGCCCTGGGTCTCGTTGACCGCCTCGCCGAGGCCGGAATTCCCGCCTACGGCCCGAAGGCCGACGGCGCCCGCCTCGAGGCCTCGAAGATCTACACCAAGGAAATCCTGCTCAAATACGGGATCCCCACCGCGCCCGCGGCGTTTTTCAGTCAGGCGGGCGACGCCGTGGCCTACATTCGTCAGCGGCCCGCGCCGATGGTGGTGAAGGCCGATGGTCTCGCCGCCGGCAAGGGCGTCGTGGTCGCGTCTTCCCCGGCCGAGGCGGAGGCCGCGGTTCGCGATTTGCTCGCCCTGCCCGGCCAATCGAAAATCCTGATCGAGGATTGTCTCACCGGCGACGAGACCTCGATCCAGGTCGTCGTTTCAGGGCGCGACTACGTGATCCTCCCGGTGTCGCAGGACCACAAGAGGATCGGTGATGGCGATACCGGCCCCAACACCGGCGGGATGGGCGCGTATTCGCCGGCTGAAGTGGTTTCGGAAGCCATGCTCGCACGGATCGACCGCGGGATCGTCCGTCCGTCCGTCGACGCCATCGCCGCCGAAGGCATTGGGTTTCGCGGCACGCTGTTTATCGGGATCATGCTCACGCCCGCCGGCCCGCAGGTGCTCGAGTACAACACGCGGTTCGGTGACCCCGAAACCCAGGTCGTCCTGCCCCGCCTGCAAAACGACGTGCTCGAATTGCTGTGGGCCGCCGCGCAGGGGAACCTGAAGACCGCCACCCTCGCGGTGCGACCCGAGGCCGCGATCTGCGTCGTCGTCGCGGCGCGCGGTTACCCGGGGTCGTATGCGAAGGGCGAGCCGCTGGTTCTGCCGCGAGACCTGCCCGCCGCGGTTTCGATCCTGCATGCGGGCACCGTCGCCGACGGCCAGGGCCGGATCACGAGCAACGGCGGCAGGGTCCTGGGCGTCACGGCACTCGCGCCCACGCTCGCGCGCGCGGCCGCGCAGGCCTACGCGACTTGCGAACGGATCGAATACGCGTCCAAATACTTCCGCCGCGACATCGGAGCCCGGCAGCTCACCCCATCATGACGACCCGAAAGATCTTCGCCGCGCTCGCCTTCGGTTGCCTTGCCGCGCTCGCCTCGTCGGCGCCGGCAACCACCCAGCCCGCAACTCTCGACGCGGGCCTCGCGTACGTCCGGGTGCATTCGCTCGCCGCTGACGGCAAGGCGCTCGAGACGGCCTGCGCGGCCGGCGGGGCACTGGTCGTCGACCTCCGATATCCGGCCGTGCGCGCCGGCGACGAGGACGTGCTCGCCCAGGACCTCGCGAGCCGGCATGGCACGCAACCACTGTATATCCTGGTCAGCCCCTCCACCCCGGCTTCCCTGGCGACCGCCATTGCCAGGGCTGCCGGACCGGAAGCGACCCTCGGCGTGGCCGACTCGGTGCCCAAGCCCAAGGTCGTGGTGTTTCAGACCTCCGAAGCCGATCGCACCGCCTACGACGCGGCGGACGCCGGCAAGGAACTGGGCCAGCTCATTTTGGGCAAAATCCAGAAGGATCGCTACGACGAAGCCTCGCTGGTCAACGATTTCAACAACGGCAATCCCAACCCGGAACCGCCCGCCGCGCCCGATCCGCGGGATGCCAAGGGCAATGCCAAGGCGCCGGCACTCGTCGACCGCGTCCTGCAGCGGGCCGTGAATCTCAATCGCGCCCTCGCCGCGATCAAGCCGCGCAGTTGACGTACCCGGCCGGGTGGTCATCTTCAGGCGTTTCCATGCCGGCGCCCGGTCCCATCATCGTGATCTGCACCGCCAACATCTGCCGCAGCCCGATGGGTTGTGGACTGCTGGCCCACGCGCTCGCAGGCCAGCCGGAACCCTTGAAAAGCCTGAAGGTGGTGTCCGCCGGCGTGGCCGCCCGCTCCGGCGAGCTCGCCTCGGAGAATTCCGTGCTGGCGCTCAAGCGGGTCGGGATCGACATCTCGGGACACCGGGCGACGCCGTTGACCCAGCAGTTGCTCGATTCCGCGCTGGCGATTTTCTGCATGACGGACTCGCACCGGTCCGTGATCCAGCTTCAGGCGGCGCCGGTGCCGAAGCGCCTGCATCTTTTTCGCGAATTCCTGCCCGGCGAAGCCAAGCACGAGATTGGCGATCCGTTCGGCGGCTCGCTCAAACTGTACGAAGCAGCGCGGGATGAAATGGTGGAGGCGATTCCGAGCGTGCTGGGCTACCTGCGATCGATCATCGGCAAGCCGGCGAAGGCGTAGGGAGAACTGTTTTCCCCGATCGCCGTGAAAAGGCACGGGGAAAACCGATCGGCCGGTGGAACCCGGCCTGTTGCAGTGATTCGCGTTATTGTCGCGCGGGATTTCCGAGACCCGCCAAAACCGGTGGCGTTCGTTGCCCGATCTGGCACGAGGCAGGGCGGACCTCGTGGCGGCCCGCGCGACATAGGGCGGTTTCGGATTGCGCGGCGCGCGAGAAGGAACTGCCTTGAAGATCCCCTTCCCTCCTCCATGTCGCTCAACGCCACCCCGCTTTCCCGCCTCGATCCCGAAGTGTCCGCCGTCGTGGCGGGCGAACTCACCCGCCAGCAGCATCACCTCGAGATGATTGCGTCCGAGAATTTCACCTACCCCGCCGTGCTCGAGGCCATGGGCACGGTGCTGACCAACAAGTATGCCGAGGGGTATCCGGGCAGGAGATGGTACGGCGGATGCGAGGAAGTCGACAAGGTTGAGGTCCTCGCCATCGAGCGCGCCAAGCGCATCTTCGGCGCCGACCACGCCAATGTTCAGCCCCACTCCGGTTCGCAGGCCAACTTCGCCGTTTACACCTCGGTGCTTTCCCCGGGCGACAAGATCCTCGGGATGAACCTGAGCCATGGCGGGCACCTGACGCACGGCAATCCGGCCAATTTCTCGGGCAAGTTGTACTCGTTTTCGCAGTATGGCGTGCGGGAGGACAACGGGCTGATCGATTACGATGAGCTTGCCGCCGTGGCCCAGCGGGAAAAACCGAGGATGATCACGGTCGGGGCGAGCGCTTACTCGCGCATCATCGACTTCGCGCGCATGGGCGAGATCGCCCGCGGCGTGGGCGCGATGCTGTTCGCCGACATCGCCCACATCGCCGGACTCGTCGCCACCGGGCATCATCCTTCCCCGGTCCCACACGCGGATTTCGTCACCACGACCACGCACAAGACGCTGCGCGGTCCCCGCGGCGGCCTGATTCTCTGTCGCGCCGCGCACGCCAAGGCGCTGGATTCCGCCGTGTTTCCGGGCGGACAGGGTGGACCGCTGATGCACGTCATCGCCGCGAAGGCCGTGTGTTTCGGCGAATGCCTCAAACCCGATTTCAAGGAGTATTCCGGCCAGATCATTCGCAACGCCCAGGCGCTCGCGGCCGCCATGATCGGGCACGGCTACAAGATCGTGTCGGGCGGCACGGACAATCATCTCATGCTCGTCGACCTGCGCTCGAAGTTTCCCGAACTCACGGGCAAGGTTGCCCAGGAGACCCTCGACAAGGCCAACATCACGACGAACAAGAATACGGTGCCCTTCGAGACGCGCTCGCCCTTCCAGGCCTCCGGCGTCCGCCTCGGCACTCCCGCGATGACCACTCGCGGATTGAAGGAGGCCGAGATGGTCCAGATCGCCACCCTGATCGACGGCGTGCTTTCAGCGGTCGGCAAGCCCGACGAGGCCGCGGTGCTCGCGGCCACCAAAGTCCGCGTCGTGGAGCTCACGTCGCGTTTCCCGCTGCCCTATCACGCCTGAGGCCGGAAAAGACCGTACGTAGATAGGATGGAGGAAACAGGATGCGGCGGAGCTCCGTCGTCGGGCGGGCGTCCTTGGAATCTCTGCTGGTAGGGCGCGACCGCTGGGAGCGCCGTCAGAGCACTCCCGGACGGCCCGGCGGTCCGTCCCCACCCGGCGCTCTCGCGCAAAAAAACATTTGGCGCCTGGCACCAGGCGGGCCTAAGCAGAGCTCGATGCAACGCAGGGGAATTTGGCGGAGCCGGCTGTCGCGGCCGGCCCTGACCTCGTTGCAAGGGGCCGCGCTGGCTACGGATGGCTCGGCTCTCTCTCCTGTTTCCTGTTTCCCGTCTGCTGCCTGCCGCCCCCGGCTCCGGCTTCCCGCCTTCCTTCCGTCATTTTAATCTGGCTTTGCGCACCGCGGGATTTCCGTCACCGTGTCGGTCCGTTTCCCTTGACCGCCTCACTGCCCATCGGAATCACCGTTAAACAGGCCGCCCGTCGCCGTTCGGCTTCGGGATCCGGGTTTGCCTGGGCCGTTGTCGCTGTCCTGGTTCTGCCGTTTGTTTCGGGCTGCGCGATGCTCGGTGGCCATCGCGGCGCGCACACCCTCGTCCAGACGAGATCGGCCATTCTGCCCGCCCGGGTTGTTTCGAATTTTTTCCTGGTCGAGGCGCCGCAGACCGACGGGAAGATCTACCGGTTCATGATCGACACGGGCTCGTCCACGACGCTGGTGTCCCCGGCCCTGGCCTCCGCGCTCAAGGTCAAGACCCGGCGGAACCAGGCACCCGTCACCGTCCCGATCCGCAGCGCCGACGGAAAGGAGATTTCCCTGCCCGAGGTGACCCTGCGCCAGTTGTCGCTCGGCGAGGCCGGCTTTGAGCGCGTGCCGGTGCTCGTCAATGACTTCAGCGATCTTTCCGAGCACCTTGGAGTGCAGATCGACGGGGTGATCGGCTTCACCCTGTTTCGCGAAAAACTCCTCACCCTCGACTATCCGCACAGCCGGCTCGCGATCGAGCCCTATCCCCTGCTCGGTCCGCCGCCGGCGCCGAAGGCGTCCCCGCGGGCGGTCACGGTCACGTTCGCCAACGAACAGGGCACCCCGCAAATCCCGGTGCAGATGGGCAATGAGTCGTTCTTCGTGCTGATTGACTCCGGGAGCGACGGAGGCCTGAGCCTCAATTCCGCGGGCCTTCACCCGCAGTTCGCCAGCGGTCCCCGCCCCGGAAAACTGGCGACCTCCCTCGCCGGCGATCGCCAGCAAATGGTCGGACGGCTCGCGCAGGACATCACCATCGGGACCCAGGTCATCACGCGCCCCGTTGTCGACCTCACCGACCAGCTTTCCTCGGTGGGCGGCGAACTGCTTTCCCATTTCGTCCTGACCTTCGACCAGCGCCGCCATCGCGTGACCTGGGAGAGCATGGTGGACGGTCCCATTCAAATGGCGCCGCGCCCGGACACCGGAATCTCCTTCCGCCGTTATCCAAAATACTGGCGCGTGCTCGCGGTGACTCCCCAAAGCCCGGCATCCGATTCGACGATCCAGACCGGGGATGTTTGTGTGCGCGTGAATGGTGAACCCATCGCGCAATGGAACATCGAGCGTTACACGGCGCTGCTCCGGAGCGCGGCCAATGTCACCTACACGTTCATCGTCGGTCCGAAGGAGCAGGACATCGAGCTTCCCGTTTTCAATCTGGTGCCCTGAACCGGCGAGCGCATCGGGAAATTCCGTCCGCCCCGTTATTTCCGATTGGGCGCCTCGTGCGACAGCAGGAACGCGGCCGCGCCATCGTGTCCGGCTATCCACGGCAAGGCGATATCCTGTCGGGCGAGTTTCCAGTCGCGGGCACCTTCGAGAAACCGCCGCACCACGTCCTCATTCTCCGCGGCATCGATGCTGCATGTGCTGTAAACAAGCCGCCCGCCAGGACGCACCCGTTTCGACGCGGTGCGCAGCAGCGCGAGTTGCTGGTCGGAGTGGCGGGCAAAATCCCCGGCCTGGAGCCGCCATTTCACGTCCACCCGATGTCGCATCACGCCCGTGTTGCTGCAGGGAGCGTCGAGGAGCACCGCATCGAATTGTTCGGGCAAATTGGCGTCCCGCAGCGTTCCGCCGTCCAACCGGCCCAGATCGACCGGCATCAGCGCGACGGTCACGCCCGCCGGGGCCTTTGCCAGGTTGGATTTCAGCCGGTCGATGCGAGGTCCGGGTTCGTCAACCGCAACCACGGTTCCGCCCGAACCCGCGGCCAACCGATCCGCGATCATGAGACTTTTCCCCCCTGGTGCAGCGCAGGCATCGAGGATGTCTTCCCCGGGTTTGGGATCCAGGAGATCGATGCAGTTGCGGGTCGAGGGATCCTGGATATAGGCTGAACCTTGGTCGACCAATGCCCTGACTTCGTCCCACCGGCCCGGCTCCGCCGTGTAAAACCCCGGCCAGCGCGAAGGCCGAAGAAAGGCCGGAATCCCGGACAAGGCGCCCCGCCAGCGCACGTGGACAACACCCGGCATCTGGTTCCATGCCAGGAGGCGCCGGGTGGCGTCGGCTCCAAAACGCGATTCCCAGCGTTCGACGAGCCAGTCCGGATGGGCAAACTCCGCCGCGAGTGCATTCGGCGGCTGCTTCAGTTGAACGGCCAGTTTCCGCCCCACGGCGTTGACAAGGCGCGACTCGCCCGGGCTGGTCAGAATTTTGGCCCGCTCGACGGCATGGTGGACCACGGGCGCCGCCGATTCGGGGTCCGCCTCGATCAATTCGAAGCCCATCACCTCGATCAGCGCCCGCAATCTCGGGCGCGGCGGCCGGGCCAGCAGGCCATCAAGCGCGGTGGCGATCCGGGACTCCCAGCGGACCACGCCAAAAAAAAGATGCTGCGCCCGGGCGCGTTCCTGCGGCGGCAGCGCCGGCGCAAGTTGTTCCAGCAGTGAATCGATGCGCTCCCGGTGCCGCAGCCAGCGTTCGGTGAGCGAAATGGCGGCCGCCCAACCATCGGCCAGATGCGAGGATGGCGGGGTGGACACACCAATTTGCTGTTTGGAAAGCTCTTTTTTGACCGGACTCGACTTTTCGAAACCCGGTTTGACATCCCGCTTCATTATCCCCTCTACTCATCGGTTCACCGACTCGCTACGCAATCATGAATTCGGAAGCCATCTCATCGATCCTCGCCAAAAACCCCGCGCAAAAAGCCTTCAAAGCCAAGTTTGAGGCGATGGAGCCGGGCGCTTATGTCATCCACCGAAGCTGGGGATTCGGCCAGATCAAGGACTATGACGAGGCGGCCCAGAAGCTCATCATCGACTTCAAGGGCAAGAAGTCCCACGCCATGGATCCCGCCTTTTGCGTGACCACCATGGACGTCCTCCCGGCGGCCCACATTCTGGTCCGCAAGGAAACCGAGACCGCCAAGATCAAGCAGTTGGTCGAAGACGATCCGGTCCAGCTCGTCGTGGAGGCCCTGGCCGGCTACCCGAACAAAGCCGCCTCCGTCATCGAGCTCGAAACCACCCTGGCCCAGGTGATCGGGGAGGAAAAGTTCAAGCGCTGGTTCTCCAACGCCAAGAAGCAGATCGCGAAGGACCCGCGCATCAGCGTCCCGGCCAAGAAGACCGAACTTTACATTCTGCGCGAGGAGCCCGTTTCGGCTGAAGACGAAATCCTGGAGGCCTTCGGAGCCACCCGGTCGGCCCGCCGCCGGATCACGCTCGCCGAGGATCTGCTTGCGGCCTCGATCAAGGAGGAATCCAAGAGCGGACTTCAGCAGGTGCTCACCGGCATCACCGAAGCCGTGCGCGACAGCAACCAGCTTGACGCCGCCGAGCGTCTCTACGGCGCGTTTGTCCGCGATGAGCTCGCCCGCATCCTGGGTCACGGCTCGCCGAATCTCAGCCCCTCGCAGTCCGAGCTGATCAAGGAGGTCCGGGGCCTGACCGCCATCGCCGAGAAGATTCCGGTCCATTTCCAGTCCCGCTTCCTCGACCTCGTCAAGGAAACGCACCCCCTCGAGTGGCGCGAAATCGTCTTCGCCCTGCTGAAGACGTCGCAGGGCAAGTTCACGACCGAGTGCATCAACTTCCTCGTGGAGAATGGCCAGAGCGACGAGCTCGCCGCCACCCTCGCCCGCTGGAAGACCGAACAAAACCTGCGCGCTCCCGTGCTGCTGTGGGTGATCAAGAACCGGCACTCGAAGAAGTTCGCGAAGCTGCTCAACAATCTCATCACCCCGCGCCTGCTCAGCGCCATCTTCTTCGCCATCGACTACGAGGCGCTGCAGTCCGCCGGCACCCGCCGCATTCCGCTGGCCGAGACGCTGAGCGATGACGCCGAGCTGATCTCCGACCTGCTGGCCACGGCCGACACCGAGACGGCGCGCGACCTCGCGAATTCCCTCCTGCTGAACCAGGGCTTCGAGGAGCTCACGAAAAAATCACTGCTCGCCCGCTTCATCAAGCTGTTCCCATCGCTTCAGACTCTCGTCGCCGGTGAAACCGAGACCAAGGAGGACCAGTTCCTCGTCTCGCGCACCAGCTACGAGCACAAGCGCACGGAATACGAGGACATCGTCACCCGGCGCATCCCCGAAAACTCCAAGGCCATCGCCGCCGCGCGCGAGCACGGCGACTTGAAGGAGAATTCCGAATTCAAGATGGCGAAGCAGGATCAGTCCGTGCTCATGGCCCAAAAGGCCCAGCTCGAGCGCGACCTCGCCCGCGCGCGCATTTCCGACTTCACCGAAGCCACCACCGACCTGATCAGCGTCGGCACCATCGTTGACCTCCGCGACGTGGCCAGCGGCAAGGCGGTCCGCTATTCCGTGCTCGGCGCGTGGGACAGCGATCCGGACAACCATGTCATCGCCTACAAGACGCCGCTCGGCCAGGCACTCCTGGGCAAGAAGATCGGGGAGCACGTGAAGCTGAAAATCGCGGGCCTCCAGCACGAGTACCAGGTCTCGGGCATCCACCGTTTCGTGGATAACCAGAAGAACTGACCCGACTCCAGCTTCACCGCCAATTCGGACCCGCGGGCTGCTGTCCCGCGGGTCTTTTGTTTTTTAACGGCCCATGTTTCTGCAGGGGTTGCTCCTCGGATTCTCCATTGCCGCGCCCATCGGCCCGGTCGGGCTGCTGTGCATCCAGCGTACGCTCGCCCGCGGCCGGTTGGCCGGCTTCGTTTCCGGCTTGGGCGCGGCGACCGCCGACGCCGTTTATGGACTCGTGGCGGCGCTGGGCCTCAGGGCCATCGCCCATGCCATATTGGGCGTGCAGCATTGGATTCAGCTTGGCGGCGCCGGTTTCCTTCTCTGGCTCGGTGTTCAAACCTGGAGACAGCCGGTCCAGGAGCCGGGGAACCCCATTCGACCCGCGACCGGACTGGTGGCGGCGTTCGGCTCGGTGTTCCTGCTCACCCTGGCGAATCCCGTGACAATTCTCTCGTTCATGGCGGTTTTTTCCGGTCTCGGCGCCACCACCAAAGACTTCGATTCGGCTCCGGCCCTGGTCGCGGGCGTGTTTCTTGGCTCCGCGCTGTGGTGGCTTCTGCTCAGCATCCTTGCGGACGCCCTCCGGCAACGTCTCGCGGGATCGGCCCGCCGCTGGGTCAACCGACTGGCTGGAACGTGCCTGGTTGCGATCGCGGCGTGGATCCTGATCGGCCTGCGTTCAATCGGTATCCGGTAGGGCCGGCGCCGGCCGCGGCTG
>DASYDZ010000005.1:0-10438 GCA_036499305.1 Candidatus Didemnitutus sp. | reverse complement strand
ATCGACGGTGATCTTGCGGGAAAGGTCGCCGCGGGCGACAGCCGTGGTCACGTCGGCGATGTTGCGCACCTGGCCCGTGAGGTTTTCCGCCATGGAGTTCACGTTGTCCGTGAGATCCTTCCATGTGCCGGCGACGCCCTGCACCTGGGCCTGGCCGCCGAGCTTGCCTTCGGTGCCGACCTCGCGCGCCACGCGGCTGACCTCCGAGGCGAAGGCGTTGAGCCGGTCGACCATCGTGTTGATCGTCTCCTTGAGTTCGAGAATCTCGCCCTTCACGTCGACCGTGATCTTGCGCGAGAGGTCACCGCGCGCCACCGCCGTGGTCACGCCGGCGATGTTGCGCACCTGCGCGGTCAGGTTCGACGCCATGGCGTTGACCGAGTCGGTCAGATCCTTCCACGTGCCCGACACGCCCGGCACGACCGCCTGGCCGCCGAGCTTGCCCTCGGTGCCGACGTCGCGCGCCACGCGCGTCACTTCCGCGGCAAACGACCGCAACTGGTCGACCATGACGTTGATCGCCTCCTTGAGCTGCAGAATCTCGCCGCGGACGTCGACCGTGATCTTGCGCGACAAGTCGCCCTTCGCCACGGCGATCGTGACGTCGGCGATGTTGCGGACCTGGGCGGTGAGATTGCCCGCCATCTGGTTGACGGACTCGGTGAGTTCCTTCCACACGCCCGACACGCCCTTGACCTTGGCCTGGCCGCCGAGCTTGCCCTCGGTGCCGACCTCGCGCGCCACGCGGATGACCTCGACCGAAAATGCCCCAAGCTGGCCGACCATGCCGTTCACCAGCTTGGCGGTGCGCAGATACTCGCCCTTCAGCGGATGGCCGGCGAGTTCGAGCGGCATCGACTGCGTGAGGTCGCCTTTCGCGACCGCACCGATCACGCGGCCGACCTCGACCGTGGGCTGCGTGAGCTCGTCGACGAGCGAGTTGATGTATTCGACGCGATCGGCCCAGTTGCCGAGCGAGTCACCCATCGGCATGCGAAAGTTGATCTTGCCCTCCTCGCCCACCTGCCGCTGCAGCTGCTGGAGGTTGCGATTGAATCGCTCCAGGCGCGCCGTGAGCATGTTGAAGCTCTCGGCCACGCGACCTTGCATTCCCGGCCAGTCCGCGTTGAGGCGCACGCTGAAGTCGCCTTCGACCACCGCACGCAGGTTCGCGTTGAGCTGGCGCATGAAGGCATTGTTCTCGGTCGTCTCGACCCGTTCATGTTCCGGCAGGAGGACATTGTTTTTCATGGGAGGAATATTGCGCCCGCTTCAGCGGGCCGGTGGGGATGGAAGGCGAAAAATCGTGCCGGCCCACGCCGCGCGAAGGCGCGGAAATGGGACGCGCCGCCGATCGCACGGAACGTTCATGCAGCGAAGATGATCCGGTGACACAAGTTTCTCACAGGCCAACGTTTTCAGCTCACCGCCAGTCCGCGGCCCGGTCAAAAGGGCCGATTGGTGTTTAAACACCAATCAACAATCTTCCCTTTTTGTCAGGTTTGGAGGACCGGTGGAACGCTTCCGGGGAGCGCGTTTCCGACGCTCCCCAACGGGCTGGATACCGGTCTCGGAAATTATTGGCTCCCAATGATTCACGGCATGGGGTGTTCGCCCAATTGAAGCCGGCGAACCAAACAATTACTCTCGTGGTCAGAACTCGCAACCGGTCACAACAACCTCCCACACCATGAACACCACCCTCACCGCGAGTGAAAACATATTCCGACCCGAAGAGGTTGTTGCTCCGGCGTTCAGCAATGCCCCTTTCAAGCCTGACAAGAAGCGCATCCTGATCGTCGACGATCGTGCGCGCGACACCGGACTGGTGAAACTCTGCCTTGAGCGCACGAACGAATATGTCGTGCGCGAGGAGAACGATGCGAAGTCGGCGGTCGCGACGGCGGAAAGCTTTCAACCGGACCTGATCCTCCTGGACATCATGATGCCCGGCATGGATGGCGGGACCGTGGCGGCGTGTTTCCAGCAAAGCCCGAAGTTGCATGGCATTCCGATTGTTTTCCTCACCGGCTTGGTGACGCAATCGGAGGTTGAGGCCGGCGGTGGCCACCTCGGCGACTATCCGTTCCTCGCGAAACCGATCACGCAATCGGAACTGGTGGCCTGCATTCGCAGCCAGCTCGGCTGATCGACCGCTCGAATTCCTCATTTTCCCTCAACCGCATCCCTTCAAACCCGGCCCCCATGTCCTCCCATCGACGTTCCGAATCAAAATCAGCGACCGAACTCGGCGAATCCTTTCGTCGCGAGTTGACCTCGCTTGTCATCACGAACCGCTCCATCGCCCATTCCCTTGCCACCGTCCGCACGGAGATCGGCGAGTCCCCCGAGGTGATCGAGCAGATCAACGAGCTCATCGCCGTCGGACACGAGGGCGAAAACCACCTGCGGGGTCCGCTGGACGATGCGGGCATTGTTCTGCCGACACCAGTCACTACCGATGACGAATCCGAGGCCCCGGCCCTGCATCCGGCATTCGCCCGTCGCGGCGCCGTCCTCAATTTCGCCACCGAGGTCGTCACGCACCTCCGGCTCCTCGCGCAACATCTCGAACTGCGGGCGCGCCTCGCCGCGGAGGAGGCGCGCCTCGTCGGCCAGAAGTCGCTTCGCCAGGCCCTGCTCGCGTGGGCGGCACAATGGCGCGTTTGCGGACAGCATCTGAGAAACCACGCCGGGGCCGACTCCGTCCGTGTCGCCTCCGCCCCGTTTGCGCTTCTGGCTGCGTTGCAGCGCGCCTGAGCGCCGATCTTCCCCGACCAACATTAATCTCACTGCCATGAACAAGAAGTCCCTCATCCTCGCCGCCCTGTTCGCTCTTATCGCCGGTCAGGCGGCGCTCCAATCCGGTTGTGCGGCCACGCGCACGCGCGAAAGCAGCGGCGAGTATATCGACGACTCCGCCGTCACGACCAAGGTCAAGGCCGCGTTCGTCAAGGACGACGCCGTCAAGGCCCGCAACATCGACGTGCAGACGTTCAAGGGTGTCGTGCAGCTCAGCGGCTTCGTCGATACGCCCTACCAGAAACAGAGGGCCGGCGATATTGCCGGCGGCGTTGCCGGAGTGCGCTCCGTGCAGAACAATCTCGAGGTGAAGTGAGTCACGGCGCGGCGTGAGGCGCGCCGGCTCATGGGACGGGTTGATCACGGCCCGAATCCCGCCTCGGGCGCATTGATCGCGCCTGGCCACGCCTCGGTCCTTCTGACCGGCTAGCGTCGGGAAGCCGGGGAAATGACGGTTCGGTCCGTGCTGACCGATATTTGCGGGATGGGCCGGCATCGAACCCGGAATCCGTTTCGCGTTCGGGCCCGCGGGATGTTTACGCCGATGGCTCGCGTGACGCAACCGGCGGAAACTTGGGATTGCGCTCCACGACGCAGTCCTCACTTACCTAGGGTGATCGTTTTTCCGATCGCCCGCCCCCATGTCGTCCCCTTCCCTCTTCGACCTTTCCCAACGCGTCATCGTCGTGACAGGTGCCACCGGCATTCTCGCCGGCTCGGCGGCCCGCTACCTGGCCGCCCAGGGCGCCTCGGTCATTTTTCTCGGCCGCGACCAGGACAAGCTCAACCGCGCGCTCGACGAGACCCGCGGCCTGCCCGGCACCACGGCCGGATTCTCCTGCAATGTGCTCGATGTCGCCGGACTTGAGCGCGTCCGCGATGAGGTTTTCAAGCGTTTCGGCCGCATCGACGCGCTGATCAATGCCGCCGGCGGCAACCAGCCCGGTGCCACGATCACCCCGGCACAGACGTTTCTCGACCTCGACGTTTCCGCCTTCCGCCAGGTTATGGAACTCAACCTCGACGGCACCGTCATCCCTTCGCTCGTGTTCGCCAAGACGTTCTCGGCGCAAAAACGCGGCGTCATCGTCAACTTCTCCTCCATGGCCTCCACGCAGGCGATCACGCGCGTGGTGGGCTACTCGAGCGCCAAGGCGGCGGTCGACAACTTCACCAAATGGCTGGCCGTCGAACTGGCCTCCAAGTTCGGACCGGGCCTGCGGGTCAATGCCGTCGCACCGGGATTCTTCGTCGCCGACCAGAACCGCCGGCTGCTGCTCAACGAGGACGGCACGCCGACCGCGCGCGGCCAGTCGGTCCTGAACAAGACGCCGTTCAAGCGATTCGGCCACGCCGACGAGCTCCACGGCGCGCTGCATTTCCTGCTCAGCGACGCCTCGGCCTTCGTCACCGGCACCGTCCTGCCGGTCGATGGTGGTTTTTCGTGTTTCTCCGGAGTCTGACCGGCCATGATTCCAAACGACCTGCCCTTGATGGAGGAAGCGATGCGCTGGTTCGGACCAGCAGACACGGTCAGCCTCGCCGAAATCCGCCAGACGGGCGCCACCAGCGTGTTCACCGCGCTGCATGAGATTCCCTATGGCGAGGAGTGGCCGCAGGCCGCGATCGACCAGCGCCGCAACGTGATCGAAGCCGCCGGTCTCGGCTGGGCGGCGGTCGAATCCGTGCCGGTGCACGAGTCGATCAAGACCCGCACGGGGGATTTTGCGCGCTGCATCGCCAACTATCAGTTGACCCTGCGCCGGCTGGGCGCAGCCGGCATCCGCACAGTGATCTATAATTTCATGCCGGTGCTGGACTGGGTGCGCACCGATCTGCACCACCGGCTTCCGGACGGCGCGGAAGCGCTGCTGTACGATCCGGCGAAGTTCGCCGCCTTCGAGCTTTTTGCGCTCGAGCGTCCCGGAGCGGGCGCCGACTTTACGCCTCAGCAATGCGCCGATGCGCGCAAATATTGGGAAAACACGCCGCCGGCGGAGCGCGCGGCATTTTTCCAGCAGATTCTCGACCTGTTTCCCGGGGTGAAGCTCAATCTCGGCATCGATGATCTGCGCCGGATGCTGGGCGCCTATGCCAGCATCACGGCGGAGCAGCTCAAGGAACACCTGCGCCTCTTTGTGCGCGAAATAGCGCCTGTCGCCGCCGAGGCCGGCATCCGGCTGGCCATTCATCCGGACGATCCGCCATTTCCGCTGCTTGGCCTGCCCCGCATCGTTTCGACGGGGGCGGATCTCGCCGACATCCTCGCGATGGCGGACACGCCCGCCAACGGACTATGTTTCTGCACGGGTTCGCTCGGCGGTCGGCTCGACAACGATCTTCCCGCCCTCGCCCGCCGGTTCGCCTCGCGCATCAACGCGGTGCACCTGCGCAGTGTCGTGCACCGGCCGGATGGCATCTTTTTCGAGGGCGCCCATCTCGACCGGGCGCCGGACATGGTCGGAGTCGTGCGCGCGATCGTCGAGGAACAGGCCCGCCGCCGCACCGCCAAGCGCACCGACTGGCAGGTCGCGTTTCGTCCCGACCACGGCCACAAGATCGCCGACGATTTCCGCCGAGCCGAGCCCGCCTGCCCGGGTTATCCGCTGATCGGCCGCCTGCGCGGCCTGGCCGAATTGCGCGGGCTGCAGCTCGGAATCGCGAGTTCACTGTAGGACGGGATTCCGATCCCGACTTGTCGTCGCTCGTTATGGGGCGGGAAATCCCATATCCCGCCAAGGCCGGCGGCATTCGGCCCATTCGACCGGCTCAGGACGGGCCGATGCCGCCCGGCAAATTCCGCCCCATTGTCAGGCCGCGCCGGCCGCGAGCACTTCCCCGAGGGCGGCGATGAGTTCCTCCGGCGGCGCGTTCTTGGCCAGAAACCTGACGGCTCCGGCCTCAAGCGCTAGGGTTTCGATCGTTTCGTCCGGATCGCCGGTCAGAATGATGATCGGGATCCGCAGGCCGGCGGCGGCGAGGTGTTTCTGGAGTTCGATTCCGCTCATGCCCGGCATCCAGACATCGAGCAGCAGACAGTCGACCTTGGGGAGCCGTTTCGATTGCAGGAAGCCCTCGGCGGAGGCGAAGTTGACGCAATCAAATCCCCGTGTCCGGAGGAGAAGCTGATAGGTGCTGCGAACGCGGGCGTTGTCGTCGACCAAGGCAATGAGCCTTCGCGCATTCATATCAAATCGGGAGGGAGTTAAGAAAACGGATTTCGCCACCGCGGAAATGCGTGGCGTCCCGATAGAAGACGTTCAAAGGCGCCGGCGGTTCCAAAACAAATCTCGCGTTGCGAATCCACGCGGGCTGGTTTTCACTGGAGATCGTTCTTCTTCGGGGATCGGCCGTGACCTGGTTCCCCTCATGACCATGTCCCCGCTCAGCGCTCCCGATCTGATCCAATCCCTGGACCGCTGGCCCTTCCTGCCCGTCCTGAGTCGCATCGGGATGGCCGTGGCGATCGGAATCTTTGTCGGATTGGAGCGCGAACCAGCTCTCACCATGTCGTCCGGCCTCGCCGTCGTGGCCCTCGCGGGCATACTTTCTGGCCAGGGTCATGGGTTCACGCCCACCGCGGCGGGCATCCCCTGACGCCGGCGCTGCTGGCGTGGAAGGAGACGATCCCGCATTTCGAGGACGTGGTTTCGGAACGGGAGTTGCGTTCGGCGATCCTTCTCGCGATCCTGACGTTCATCGTGTTTCCGATCCTGCCGGCGCATCCGGTGGATCCGTGGGGCCTGATTGAGCCGCGATCGAACTGGGCGAGCGTCGTGATCATCGCCGGCATCGGATTCGTGAATTATATCCTGATGCGCCTTTTCGGCCCACGGGGCCTGGAGATCACCGCATTCTTCGGCGGCCTGGTGAACAGCCGCAAGGTGATCGTCGAACTGGGCACCCGGTTCAAGGAAATGGGATCCTCGGTGCTCAGCCCAGTCCAGCGCGGCATCCTGCTGGCCACCGGTGCGATGCTGATCCGCAACGGATTGATCGTGGCCGTGCTTGCGTCGCAGGCGGCCGTCCGGTGCGTCATCCCGCTGCTGCTGATGCTTCTCGCCAGCGCGGTGCTTTGGCGGCTCGTGCCCACCGGACCGTCCGAAGGCGCCGCCGCACCCCTCCGGCTCGAATCGCCGTTCCGTCTCTCCGCCGCCCTCAAGTTCGGCTTCGTGTTTCTCCTGCTGAACGTCACCGGCGCCCTGGCCCAGCGCCAGTTCGGACCCGCCAGCTTCTATTTCGTCAGCATGGCCGGCGGACTGCTGTCGAGCGCATCGTCGATCGCGGCCGCCGCGACCCTGATGGCGCGTGGCGAAATCTCCGCTGCGGTCGGCATCAACGGCATCGTCCTGGCGACCCTCACCAGCGTGCTGGCGAACATCCCGCTCGTGCAGAGCCTCGTCCCGGGAAAGGCGCTCAAGCGCCGCATCAACTTCGAACTCGTCGGCATCGCCGCCACCGGGCTCCTCGGCGTCCTGCTGAACGAGGTCGTGTTCCGCTTTGCGACTTGATGCGCGCCCATGGCCGGCGCGCCGACCATGATCGCGGCATGCGTCAATTGTCTTTGAGGTTCATCCTGACCGGATCCCGACCCCCCAGTCATGCCCCAGTCGGGCGAACGGGCTTCGGCCGGCATTTGCCCGCCGTCGCCCAAGTTTTGGCGGGCGCCAGCTTTTGATTCCCAAAAAGTGGCGGGATGGACGGGACTCGAACCCGCGGCCTTCTGCGTGACAGGCAGACGCTCTAACCAACTGAGCTACCACCCCGTTAACCGGGAAAGAGGCCGCAACGTAGATTCGGGAAAAGGCAAGTCAAGCGTCCTTTGGTGCGTTCGGTATTCGTCACTCCTCCGCGAACTCTGCGGCCTCCTGTAAATCGCTGGGGATCGGGATGATTTTCTACCGGAGGTCGCGGAGATCGCAGAGCAAGACCAAGCGCACGAAATATTTAACCGGAGTTAACGGAGACAACGGAGGGAATGGCGATAGGCGGCGGACAAAGTGTTTCTGCTTCTCCGTTTCCTCAGTCATCTCCTGCAGAATCCTATGTCTCCGTCCCTTTGCCTTCGGTGTTCGTAACTCCTCCGCGATCTCTGCGGCCTCCTGTAAATCGCTGGGGATCGGGATGATTTTCTACAGGAGGTCGCGGAGATCGCAGAGCAAGACCAAGCGCACGAAATATTTAACCGGAATGAACAAATATATGCCGCGAAGTGCTTCCGTTTCTTCGTTTTCTCCGTCATCTCCTATAAAAATCATACCTGCCCGTGGTTCAATGCCGCGCGGGCAGCGTCGCAGTCGCGGGCGATCTGCGCCTTCATCTCGTCGAGGCCGGCGAACTTCGCCTCCGGACGCAGGAAAGCGATCCATTCCACCTTCACGGAATCGCCGTAGGTGATGGTCGTCGGCTCCAGGACGAATACCTCGAGCAAGGGATGCCCGTCGTCCTCCACAGTCGGCCGGACGCCGTAGCTCGCCGCCCCGGGCTGGCGCCGTCCGTCAGGACCGGTGATCCACACCGCGTAGATGCCGAAGCGCGGTCGCAGTTGCGGCTCCCAGCGGACATTCAGGGTGGGAAACCCGATCGTGCGGCCAAGCTGCCGGCCGCGCTCCACCACCCCCGCGCTGAAATATGAATAGCCCAGGAGCGCGTTGGCCTCGCCGATCTCACCCGCCGACACCAGCTCCCGGATGCGCGAACTGTTCACCGGCGCGCCGTTGTGGTTCACGCCGGGCTGGCTGAACACCGAGAATCCCGCGCGCTCCGCCTCGGCGACGAGCACCGTCACGTCGCCCGCGCGGCCGTGGCCAAAACGCCAGTTCTCGCCCACGTACACGGCCTCGATCCCGGGCAGGCTCCGCTTCAGCAGGTCGACAAACTCCCCCGCCGTCGTGCCCGCGAATTCCCGCGTGAAGTGCTGCTCGACCAGAAAATCAATGCCGAGCTCCGCCAGCAGTTTCCGTTTGTCCTCGCGCGACAACAGCAGGCGGGTCGGCAGGTCGGGCCGAAGCACGGCGGACGGATGCGGCTCGAAGGTGAGCACGCCCGCGGTCCCGCCGCTCCGGCGCGCGGATTGCACGGCCGACTCGATCACCGAGCGGTGGCCGAGGTGCACGCCGTCGAACATGCCGATGGCCAGGTGAACCGGCCCGGGCGGGAGCGTCACCGCCGCCAGATCGTCGAACTGGACCGGCGCTTTCACAGCGCCACGCTGGGCGCCGCCTCGTACACCGGGATCAGGCGCTTCTCGATCTCGGGCAGCGGCAAATCCTGGATCTGCGCCAGCGGCAGGCATTGCTCGATCATGAACTTGCCGCTCGCGGTGCGCCGCAGGGCGGAGAGATGGCCGCCGCAGCCGAGCTTGTCGCCAAGATCCTTCGCAATCGTGCGCACGTACGTGCCCTTCGTGCAGGCGAGGCGAAAACCGATTTTCGGTGAAACAAACGAGTTCAGCTCGAACGCCGACACCCGGATGAAGCGCGGCTCGCGCTCGACCTCCTCGCCCTGCCGGGCTCGCTTGTACAGCGCGACACCGTCGATTTTCACCGCGGAGAACATCGGGGGAATCTGGTATTGGTCGCCGAGAAATCCCGCCATCGCCGTCCGTACCTCCGCTTCGGTGAGCGGCGGCACCGGACGGGTTTCCATCACCTCGCCCTCGGCATCCTGCGAATTCGTGGTCACGCCGAGCGTGATCTCGCCCTCGTAAACCTTGTCGAGGCTGATCAGATACTGCGATATCCGCGTCGCCTTGCCCACCAGCATCACGAGGACTCCCGTCGCCATCGGGTCGAGCGTGCCGGCATGGCCGATGCGCTGCATGGACAGCTTGCGCCGCAGGCGGTAAACGACGTCGTGTGATGTCATTCCCGTGGGCTTGTCCACGAGCAGGACACCCTCCATCTCCTTCGCCGGTTGCAGGCTCATTTTTTCGCCGCGTCGACCTCGACCAGGCGTTGCGAGAGCGCCGCGATCAGCCGGGGATAGAAATGCGCGAGATTGTCCGGAAAATTCAGTCCCGCCGCGCTGGCATGCCCGCCGCCGCCGAACTGCTGGGCGACGGTGTCCATGCGATACAGCGCGTGCTTGGCGCGCAGGCTGGCCTTGATGGCGCCGGGGCGCTCCTCGATGAGGACGCCGATCTCGACGCCGTCCACCGAGCGCGCGTAGTCGACGAGACCCTCGGTATCCTCGACGCTGGCGCCGAGCTTTTCGAAAATGCCGTTCGGCAGCGTGCCGACGCAGATGCGGCCGTGGCACTCGAACTTCAGCGAATCGATGAAATGCTGGAGCAGCTTCAGTTTGCCCGAGGTTTCGCGCTCGTAGAGTTCCATGCCGGCCTGCGCCGGATCCGCGCCGCGGGCCGTGAGATCGGCGCAAATGCGAAAGACGCGCTCGGAGGTCGAGGCGAAGCAGAACTGGCCGGTATCGGTCATCACGCCGGTGTAAAGGGCCTGCGCCGTGGTGTGGTCGATCTTCAGTCCGGCATCGAGGGCCAGCCCGGCGAGCATTTCCGCGGTCGCAGCCGATTCGGGGTCGACGAAATTGCACTTCGCAAAGCCGACGTTCGACAGGTGGTGGTCGAAACAGGCGTAGGGCGCCGGGTAGAGTTCGCGCACCTTGATCCCGGAACGGT
>DASYDZ010000004.1:0-24903 GCA_036499305.1 Candidatus Didemnitutus sp. | reverse complement strand
TCGATCGTGTCGCCGGAGCGCATCATCGCGTCGGTCAGCCACGCGGTTTCCTGCGCGGACAGGCCGCGCCAGAAGATCGCCATGAGCAGCGCCGACGCCTGGTAGTCGGCGAATTTCCCGTCGACCGTGCCGCGCACGAAGAAATCGATCTCGTCGCGGGTGAGCTCCGCGCCGTCGCGCTTGCGGGCAATGATGTCCTGCGGAAAAAACGCTCCGCCGCCGGCTGGCCGGCGCAGCGCATAGACCGGTCCGCCCGGCGGGGGCATGGGCGGCGGCTTTTGCCAGCGCTGCTCGTGGGGCGCGCTCAGGGCCTCGGTGACGATCGGGATGCGCCGGCGGAAATACAGCGCCATGCCTCCCTGATAGATGACCGTGACCAGCAGCACCGAGCCATAGAGGAGGAAAAAGACCTTGCGAACGTAGGGGATGAGCTGATCCGGGGCCACGCCGAGTCCGTCGCGGACGATCTCGTCGAAGTTGGCGCCAAGCGAGGAGGCCAGCTCGCGGGCATGTGGCAGGACGTCGTCGTGCAGGTACCCTGCGTCGAAGCTGCCGAGGCAGCGGGCGCAATAGACCGCGATCACGGCGAGCACCCAGAGTTCGGCGCGGACGAGCAGTTTCATGCCCTCCGGATCGCGCTTTTTCAACCGCTTGACTCCGCGCAACTCGATGAATCCGCCCACGACGAGGAGAAGGCCGACGATCGCGCCGACGAGATCGCCAAACAGCAGGGCGCCGATCGCGCCGCCTCCGGCAATCACGACGTAGCTCCAGGCATCGAGCGCGCCGAGGCGCTTCACGCGGGCAAGCGTGACTTCGGCGGGGGTCAGGGGCGTGGGCGCGGCCATTTTTGTCGTTTCCGAATGCGGATTCTTCGCTTCCCTCAGCATGCCCGCGCTCCTGATGCCGTCACGTCCCAAAAGACCGCCCTCGTTTCGAATCGAGTTCCCACCCGAGCTGCCGATCAGCGCGCGGGCCGATGAAATCATTGGCTTTTTACAGCGGCACCAGGTCCTGATCCTCGCCGGCGAAACGGGTTCGGGCAAGACCACGCAGATTCCGAAGATGTGCCTGGCCGCCGGATCGGGCACGCGCGGCCGGATTGCCTGCACGCAGCCGCGGCGGGTGGCCGCGAGCTCGGTGTCGCGGCGGGTGGCGGAGGAGCTCAACGTGGAATGGGGCCGCGAGGTCGGGTGCCGGATCCGCTTCGCGGACCAGACGTCGGGGGACACCGTGATCAAGTTCATGACCGACGGCATGCTGCTGGCGGAGCTGCACGGCGATCCGGACCTGCGGGAATACGACACGATCATCGTCGACGAGGCGCACGAACGTTCGCTCAACATCGACTTCATCCTCGGCCATCTCCGGCGCCTGCGAAAGCGCCGGCCCGATCTTCGCATCGTCGTGACCTCGGCCACGATCGACACGGCGGCCTTCGCCGCGGCGTTCGACGGCGCGCCCGTGATCGAGGTGTCCGGCCGCATGTACCCGGTCGAGGTGATCTACTCGCCGCTGGAGGAAATGGCGGACGGGCGCGACCTGACCTATCTTGACGCCGCGGTGGAGTCGGTCCGGCGGGTCGTGGCCGGGAGCGCGGAGGGCGACGTTCTGGTCTTTCTTCCCACCGAGCGCGACATTCGCGAGGCGTGTGGTTCGCTCGAGGACATCGCGCGCGGCCGGCTCGAACTCGTGCCGCTGTTCGGCCGGCTCACCAATGCGGAGCAGCAGCGCGTGTTTGCGCCGACGCCGCGGCGAAAGGTCGTGGTGTCGACCAACATCGCGGAAACATCGCTGACCATCCCGGGCATCCGCTTCGTGATCGACAGCGGGCTGGCCCGCATCAGCCATTATGCGTCGCAAAGCCGCACCCGGCGGCTGCCCGTGGAGCCGATCGCGCAGAGCAGCGCGGATCAGCGCAAGGGCCGCTGCGGCCGCGTGAGCAACGGCGTCTGCATCCGCCTGTATGCGGAGAAGGATTACCTGGACCGGCCCCGGTTTGCGCAGCCGGAGATCCAGCGGTGCAATCTGGCCGACGTCATCCTGCGGATGCAGGCCTTCGGTCTTGGGGCCATCGAGGATTTCCCTTTTCTCAACGCGCCTCCCGCGCGCGGCGTGCGGGCCGGCTATGCGCTGCTCGAGGAACTCGGTGCGCTCGAAATCCGGCGGGCGCCGGCCGGCGACACGCCCGAGGCCTCCGCTCCCGTCGAGCGCGCGCTGACCCCGCTCGGGGCCGAGCTGGCCCGGCTGCCGGTCGATCCGACGGTGGGCCGGATGATTCTCCAGGGTCGGAGCGAAAAGGCGCTGCGCGAGGTGCTGGTCATCGCGGCCGGCCTCACGGTGCAGGACCCGCGCGAGCGTCCGATCGACGAACAGGCCAAAGCCGATGCGGCGCACCGGAAATTCGCGCATCCCGACTCCGACTTTCTCACGCTGCTCGCCATTTGGAACGCCTACCACGATGAGATCGAATCGCTGGGTCTGGGCCAGCTCCGGCGTTTTTGCGAGCGGCACTACCTCTCGTTCCTGCGCATGCGCGAATGGCGTGATGTCCACGCGCAACTGACCGACGTGCTTTCCGGCCGGGAGGACTTCGCGCCCAGCTCCATTCGCGATGGTGTCCCCGCGAGCGGGCCGGCCGCGAAGGAGGGCCGGCGCCATTCGCGCGATGACGCGGCGGAGCGCGAGCTGCGGTTCGGCTCGCATGGGTATCTGGCGATCCACCGCTCCATCCTGGCGGGCTTGCTGGGCAACGTGGCCACGCGGGGGCCCGAGGGAGACTTTCTCGCGACGCACGACCGTCGGGTGACAATCTTCCCCGGCTCCGTGTTGTTCGAAAAATCGACCGCGGCCGGGCCGAAATCGCCGGCGCGGCCGCGCGGCGGGCGCTGGCTGATGGCGGCCGAGATCGTGGAGACGGGCCGCATGTTCGCCCGGACCTGCGCCCGCATCGACCCGCGCTGGGCCGTCGACCTGGGCGGTCACATCCTGCGCCTCAGCCACAGCGAACCGTTCTGGAGCGCGGAGGCCGGCCGGGTCCTCGTGAAGGAGCGGTGCCGCCTGCACAACCTCGAGATCGAGACGCGATCGGTGGCCTATGGCCGCCTCGCGCCGCGCGAGGCCACGGAGATCTTCATCCGCGAGGGACTCGTGGGCGACACGGTGGCGTGGCCGTTCGCATTCCTCACTCACAACCGCCGCGTCCGCGCGGAGGCCGAGGAACGGCTGACCCGTCTCCGGAGCGCCAGCTATCTCGATCTCGACGAGGCCGCCTGTCGGTTCTACGCGCGCCAGCTCGCCGGTGCGGTGGGTGCCAGCCCTGGCGATCCGGCGATTGCCAGCGTGCCGGAGCTGATCGATTTCACGCGTCGCGGACCGGGTGAAGCCGTCCTGCAGATGGCGGCGAGTGATCTCGATCCGGCGCCGGCCGACGAGGCGCTGGCGGATGCCTTTCCCGGGACGCTGGCGCTCGACAACCAGGTCCTTCCGCTCGGGTACGCCTACAAGCCCGGGGCGGACGAGGACGGAGTCACGGTGCGGGTGTCCTCCGACGAACTCGAGGCGCTGGAGCCGGCGGAACTCGACTGGGCCGTCCCCGGACATCTCGCCGAAAAAGTCGAGTTGTTGTTGAAGGCGCTGCCGAAGGACCTGCGCCGGCGGCTCATTCCATTTGCGCAGGCGGCGCGCGAAATTTCCGGCCAGCTCGCGCTGGTGGCGGGCCGGAAACCGGCTCCGATGCTGGCCTCCGCCCTCGCCGAGGTCCTGACGGCGCGCCTCGATGTTCGGGTCGACCCCCGCTTCTTCGAGGCACGGGCCATGCCCGACCATCTGCGTGTCCGCATCGAGGTCGTCGACCACGAGGGAAAACCGCTGGCGGCGAACCGCGATCTTGCGGCGTTGCGGGCGGGACTGGGCACCCGGCAGCGCGAGGCGAGCCGTGACGCGGCACGGGGAAAAATCGGCGCGTCGGCCGCCTGGACCGAAGCCCGCCGCCGATGGGAGACCGAGCCGGCGGCGGACTGGAATTTTGGCGACCTGCCCGAAAGCGTGCCGGTGGCCGAAGCTGGTGGCGTAACCGTCAAGGCCTGGCCTGGCCTCCAGACCCTTCCGGCGGGCGTTGCGGTCCGGCTTTTCGCCAGCCCGGAGGAGGCGCGGACCGCCACCGGGCAAGGATTGTTTGAGCTTTTCCGGTCGCGGTTGAAATACGACCTCGGATGGCTGGAAAGGGACCTGCGGGATCTCCGCCAGTTGGGTGCGTCGGCCGCGACCCTGGCCCCGATCGCATCGCTGCAGGCGGACGCGCTCGACTCGATCGTGCGCTGGGCCTGCGGGCGCGCCGTGGGGCCGCTGCACACGGATGTCTTTGCCCGACAGGTCGGGGAAGCGAAGCGCGACCTGCGCGGCCTCGTGCCGCGGCTGCTCGGATGGCTGCGCGAGATCCTCGCCCTGCGGCTTGAACTGCAGACGGCGAAGCATCCCCCGGCGGGAAGTGCCGCTGACCTCGATGCGCTCCTGTCTCCGGATTTTCTGCGGCAGATTCCATTCGGGCGGCTGGAGCAGGTTCCGCGTTACCTCACGGCCCGATCAATCCGGGCGGAGCGTTGGCGGCGCGACCCGGCAAAGGACGCGCAGCGAGCGGCCGAACTGGCGCCTTTTGTTGACGCGGTGAAGCGACTGGGGCCGCGCGCCGGAGACTTCCGCTGGCTGGTTGAGGAATTCCGCGTCAGCCTGTTCGCCCAGGAACTCGGAACGACCGAGCCGGTGTCGGCGGTGCGACTGCAGCGGGCACTGGCCGGGATCGAGCCGTCAAGCGGTCCCGCCACCGGGCCGAAAAGCATTCCCTCGGCCACGCTGCCAACCGGACGCAAGACCGTGCTGCGAAGTTTCGATGCGCTCGGCAATCTGCCGAGGTGAGGGGAAGGCGGGGGGGCGGGTTTTTGGGTGTTGTCGGACGCCGGACGGTGTCATAAGCTACCCGAACAACTACCCCGTTATGGAAACCTCGATTGCCACCCTGCTCGAGCGGAAAGGCGGATCCGTGCACGTTGTCCCCACGACCGTCACGGTGCTCGAAGCCGTCCAGGAAATGAACCGCCACAAGATCGGCTCCGTGCTGGTCATGAACGGCCACCGGCTTGCCGGTATCTTCACCGAACGCGACGTGCTCCTGCGCGTCGTGGGCGCCGAACTCGAACCGATGACGACCCCGATCACGAAGGTGATGTCGTCGAATGTCATCACCGTGACCCCCGAAACCACCGTCCAGCAGGTGATGGACTTGTTTGCCGAAAGGCGCTGCCGGCATCTGCCGGTGATGCGCGGCGGCGAGGTGATCGGCCTGATCTCGATCGGCGACGTGTCCCGCTGGGTCGCGAACATGCATCGCGCCGAAGCCGAGTCGCTCCGGCAATATATCTCAGGAGGCCTGTCGGGCTGAGGCTTCCCGGCGCCGGAAAAACGACGAGACGACAGGCCGCCGCTTCCCGGGCTTGCGGCGGCGCGGTGGGATCACCAGCCTCGAGCCGATGCCTGAGCAGCGCCATGCCGTCTGGGGAACGGGAGGCTCGCGGCGATGCGCGCGGGGGGAAATTGCATTGTCGTGGTGCGCGCCGCCGACCACCGGTTCCGGAGGCGGCGGGCCATGACGAACGACAGCACCAGTCCCGTCGAATCGGCGGAAGCCATTGCCCGCGCGATCGGCCGGCGGGTGGAGGGCGAGCTGACGCGGCTGCTTTACCGCGCGGCCGGCTTCGGATTGTTTTCAAATTTCGTGCTCGCGGCGGTGCTGGCGGCGGGTCTCTGGCCGTTCATGCCGGGGGCAATGACCGCGACCTGGCTCGGCGCGGTGATCGCGGTGTCGCTCGTGCGCTGGGCCACGAACGTCGCCTTTGCCGCCAAGTCACGCACGGACCCCGAACTCGACCGCTGGCGGGTGATCTTCGTCGTGGAGGTGGCCGTGGCGGGGGTATGCTGGGGCGCGGGCGCATGGATTTTTCTCGGCGCGCCGGAGCTTTTCCCCCGCTTGCTGGTCACGCTCGTCCTGGCGGGTCTGACGGCGGGGGCGGCGCGATCGCTGGCGTCGGTGCCACGCTGTTACCTGATCTATGTCGTGGTCGTGCTGGCTCCGGCCGCATTCCGCTTCGGAACCCTGGACGAGCATGGTGGCGGGCTGCTGGCGGCCTGCGTTGTCACCTACGGCCTGTTCCTGTTCAACACCGCCCGCCTGCACCACGAGGACCTGCGCAACCTGCACCGCCTCGCCTTCGAGAACGCGCAGCTCATTTCGACCCTGAGTGAGGCGAAGCAGCGGGCCGAGGCGGCCAATCAGGCGAAGAGCGACTTTCTCGCCACGATGAGCCACGAGATCCGGACGCCCATGAACGGCATCATCGGGATGCTGCAGTTGCTGGCCGATTCGGGCCTCTCCGACGAGCAGCGCCAGCAAATCGACCTCGCCAACGGCTCCGCGGACGTGCTCCTGCGGCTGTTGAACGACATTCTCGACATGTCGCGGGTCGAGAGCGGAAAGCTCCAGATGGAAGAAAAGGATTTTTCGCCGACCGTGCTGGTTCGCGACGTCAGCATGCTGTTTGCGGCCGGGGCGCGGGCGAAGGGCCTGCGCCTGGAGTGGCGGGCGGAGGCGGGCCTGCCGGGCATCGTGCGGGGCGACGCCATGCGCCTGCGCCAGGTGCTGCTCAATCTGGTCGGCAATGCCGTCAAATTCACGGATCGCGGCGGCATCGACCTGCGGGTGAGTCCCGTACCAAGCGCCGGCGGCACCGTGCGGGTGAAGTTCAGCGTGCGCGACACCGGCATCGGCATCACGACGGCCGTCCAGACCAGGTTGTTCGAGAAATTCAGTCAGGGCGACAGCAGTTCAAGGCGCCGGTATGGCGGTCCCGGCCTCGGGCTGGCGATTGCCCAGAGCCTGGTTCGCCAGATGGGCGGGGAGATCCGCGTGGCGAGTTCGCCGAGCACCGGGAGTGAGTTCTCGTTTGATCTTCCGCTTACCGCATCGAGCGGACGCGCTCCGGCGACCGCGGGCGGGACGCCGCAGTTCTTTCGCGGGCGCGTGCTGGTCGTGGAGAATGACTGGGGCAACCAGCGGGTGATCGAGGCGATGCTGAGGCAGCTCGGCCTCGAGGTCCGGCTCGCCACGAATGCGATGGAGGGCATCGAGTGGGCCGCGCGCGAGCCGTGGTTCGGCGTGTTCATCGATTTCGAGATGCTCGGTGCCGGCCGGTTTGAGGCGCCGCGGCGGATTCGCGACCGGGCCGGCGGCCGTCGGGTGCCGCTGGTCGCACTTGTTTCCGCGGCTCGCCCGGCCGAGGGCGAGACCTACCTCGCCAGCGGAGCGGATGATGTGCTGGCGAAGCCCGTGCGGGAGGACGAACTTCGCGCCTGTGTCGCCCGCCTGGCGCCGCGGCCTTGAAACGGACGGGCCGGGCGGCGGCGGTGCGACCTTGCGCGAACCGGTACCGGGCATAGGCTGACTTCATGAGTCCCCGCCTGATCCTTCCCTTCGTTGCCGCCGCCTGCCTCGCCGGCTCGGCTTCCGCCAAGATCGTGACCAAGACCGTTTCCTACGAAGACGCCGGCACCAAGCTGCAGGGGTATCTCGCTTACGACGACGACAAGATTCCGGCGGGACGCGGCGCGCCGGGTGTCCTCGTGATTCCGGAATGGTGGGGCCTCAACGAGCACGCGCGCGGGCGGGCCGAGATGCTCGCGCAGCTCGGATATGTGGCCTTTGCCGCGGACATGTACGGCAACGGGGAGTCCACGAGCGATGCGAACCGGGCGAAGGAACTTTCGGGGCAGTTCTACGGCAAGCCGCTCATGGCCGAGCGCGCGCAGGCGGGCCTCGACACCCTTCTGGCGACGGGCATGGTCGACGCGAAACGCGTGGCGGCGATCGGTTTCTGCTTCGGCGGCTCGACGGTCCAGGCGCTCGCGTATTCCGGGGCGCCGCTGGCCGGCATTGTCAGCTTCCACGGCGGCCTCATCCCGGTCCCGGCCGATGCCGCCACCAGGAACAAGGCCAAAATCCTGATCTGCCATGGCGCCCTCGATCCGTTTGCGTCGAAGGATGCGATTGACGCGTTCACCAAGTCGATGAACGACGGCAAATTCGATTACCAGTTCATCAGTTATTCCGGTGCGATGCATGCCTTCACGAACCCGAAGGCGGACGAGATGGCGGCGGCGAACCATCTGAAGGGCCTCGCCTACAATGCGGCCGCCGACCGCCGTTCCTGGGCGCTGATGCAGGCCTTCTTCCGCGAAATTTTCGGATCCTGAAGCGGTCTCGGGTCACGGGAACCGCAACCGAACCGCGGGCGGGCGCCGGTTTCCATGCCGACGCCTCTGTCGCCGAGGTGGAAATCGGCGACCACCAAAGGACCGGTCGATCTCAGACCAAAACCAGCTTCTACCGCATCGTTTCGTATCGGTTGTCCGCCGAAAGAAAATCGTAACTTTTGCCGGGCAGTGGGGTTTATGTAGGTGCCCACCATGAAAAACCTGACCCGCTTGCTCGCGTTCGGCCTCGTCCTCGGCCTTCCCGCTATTCTCGCCGCCAAGATTCACCGCACCGTGGAGAAATCGTTCACGGTCCAGCCTGGCGGCCTGCTCAAGGCCCTGACCGAGGGCGGCGACATCAAGGTGAAGACCGCGGACACTCCGGAGATTCATGTGACCGTGCGCGAGACGATCAACGCCTCCGACGATGCCGAGGCCGACAAGCTGCTCGAGAACCTGCATCTGACCTTCGAGCAGCATGGCAACGACCTGGAGGTCGAGTCCAAGTACGAGCACATGTCCGGATTCCATTTCGGCAACTGGCCGCCAGTGCAGGTTTCCTTCGAGGTGGTGGTGCCGAAGACGTTCAATCTGGATCTGCGCACTTCGGGCGGCGACATCGCCGTTGCGAGCCTTACCGGCAACGTCAAGGCGCATACGAGCGGCGGCCAGCTTCAGTTTGACCGCATCGATGGCGAGATCGACGCGGGTACCTCGGGCGGCGACATCAGTCTCGAGGAGGGCACGGCCCGCTCCCGCCTGTCCACCTCGGGCGGCAACATCCGCGTGAAGCGCGCCGGCGGACCCACCGAGGTCACGACATCCGGTGGAGACATCGATCTCGAGTCCGTCGCGGATTTGGTCGGCGCCTCGACCTCGGGTGGCAACGTCAAGGCCACCATCACCGGACCGATCAAGCGCGACACTGTTCTCAGCACTTCTGGAGGCGACGTACGCGTCAGGGTGGCCAAAAGCACGGCGTTTCAACTCGACGCCAGCACGTCGGGCGGCGAGGTCCGCGCATCGGGTCTTACCCTCACGATCGACCGCGGGGGGGTGGGTAAATCCCGCCTTGGCGGAGCGGTCAACGGCGGAGGTTCCGTGCTTAAACTACGCTCCAGCGGCGGAGATATAACAATCGAGTCCGAATAACGGAAATTCCCTTTTCTGAATTGTTTGTCGGTGTGCAACGAAGCCAGCGCGAAAGCGCTGGCTTCCTGCTTTTGTCCGAGTTGATTGGTATCCATGGGGTTGATTGACACTCATGCGCACCTCGACTCGTTCGCCCGTGACGGCGAATTGTCGGGCGCGCTTTCGCGCGCGTTGGCACAGGGCGTTGAAGAGATGATCTCGGTTGGCACCGACGCGGACGACTGGTCCCAATACGCCGAGCTGGCGCGGACGCATCCCGGGCGCATTCATTACACCGTGGGCCTGCATCCCTGCAGTGTGGCGGAGGATTGGCCGGACCGCGTCGCGCAGATGGAGCCATTCTGGAGGAAGCCTTCACCACCCGTGGCGCTGGGCGAAACCGGCCTTGATCGCTTCCATTTGCCGAAGTCGGACGCGGCGGCGGCGCGGCGCATTTTCGAGGACCAGCGCGCGGCGTTTTCCGCCAGCCTGGTGCTGGCGAAATGGCTCGGTTGTCCGGTGGTCGTGCATTCCCGCGGCGCGTTCCGCGAGTGTGTCGAGATGATCGACGCCAGCGGAATCGACTGGAATCGCGTCGTCTTCCATTGTTTCAGCGAAGGCCCCGACGAGATCCGCGAACTCAACCGGCGGGGTGGCCGGGGCTCCTTTACCGGCATCATCACATACCGGACGGCCGACACGATTCGCGCGGCCGCCTTGGAGCAGGGGATCGACCGGCTGATGCTCGAAACGGATGCGCCGTACCTGGCGCCGGTGCCTCACCGGGGAAAGCCGAACGAGCCGGCGTGGGTGCGCCATACGGCTGATTTCTGCGCCCCGTTATTCGGGGTTGCCTACGAACAGCTGGCGCAGATCACCACCCGGAATGCCCGGGCGTTTTTTGGCCTGCGCCGGGAGGCCTGAAAATCACCCAACTATCACGCCTCGTCGAACTTGCGCGAAAAGAGCTGCTCGAGTTCGAGCAGCATCTGCGGAGCGTCGTCGCCCGTGGCGATGAACTTGACGAGAGAGCCCTTGGCGGCGGCCAGCATCATGAGGCCCATGATGCTCTTGCCGTTGACCTGCTCGTCCTCTTTTTCGACCAGGATCTCGGCTTTGAACTTGTTCGTCACGCGCACGATCATGGCCGCCGGACGTGCATGGATGCCCATCTTGTTTTGGACAAGAAGCTCCTTCACTTGGGTGTTGGCGGTCGTGGTATCGCTCTTTTCCATTGCGGTGCGATGTTGGCGTCGAGTTAAAGAAACGGACAAAATCGGACGTGGTCCGGCTTGCAACTACAAAGACCCCCTCATGCCCGCCTTCGCCATCATCGTTCCGTGCCGATTGGAGTCGACGAGGTTCCCGCAAAAATTATTGCATGTTATTAATGGCAAGCCTCTTGTGATTTTGGTGGCGGAGCGGATCACGGAGCAGGCGCCCGATCTTCCCCTCTGGTTTGCTGTCGACCATGAGAGTTTGGCGGAATGCATTGAGAATGCGGGGTTTAGGGCAATTATGACCGATCCGGGGCACCCGAGCGGCACCGACCGGATCGCCGAAGCCAATCGCAGGGTGCGTGCCAGCTACGTGATTAATGTCCAGGCCGACGAACCCCTGGTTTCCAACAGCCAGATCCAATCCCTGGCGCAACTAATCCAGGGAGACTGTCCGATGGCCACCCTGTGCACGCCCTTCAAGCGGGCGGCGGATTTTCGGAATCCGAACCAGGTCAAGGTCGTGATCAACAAGGCGGGCCGGGCGATGTATTTTTCCCGCTGGCCGATTCCATATGCGCGGGACCAGGCGGGCGACGTGGACGACGCGTGGGTTGCGGCCAACCCGTGCTTCAAGCATCTTGGCCTGTACGCGTACAAGGCGGATTTCCTCGAGCGTTTCGTCAGTCTCCCGCCGGGCAAGCTCGAGGTCGTGGAGAAACTCGAGCAGCTCCGTGTGCTAGGGGCCGGCTATTCGATCGCGATCGACGTCACCGAGGATCCTTCGATCGGCGTCGACACCGTGGAGGATGCCGAGAAGTTTGCCGCGTATCTTAAAAGTGAAGGCGGCGGCGACCGCGTGGCGCCTCACTGAGGATTCGCTAACGTATAACGAAGCCGGCGCCGTTCGAAGCCGGACTCATGCAGTTGGATGTGCTCTTACGAGTGACAAGACGTGGACTGAATGGTGGAACCCGACCTCCGGGCGGGTTTGCAAGACTTTCATGGGAGAACCGGCCCGGAGGTCCGGTTCCACCTTGGCTCAACCGCATGATTCCGCTAAGGAATCGGAACGGACAAATCGCGACCACAAGACGCGACCTTGGCGTCTCGGCATTCTTCGCCCCGGGCAGGCGGTCGCGGTCAGCCCGGTGGGCGGCTCAGATCTTGCCGTCCTTGCGACGCGCCACCAGTTGGTGGAATTCGCTGAACAGGGGATCCGCGTCGTTCGGACCCGGGGCGGCTTCGGGATGATATTGTACGGAGAACACGGGGAGCTCCTTGTGCCGCAGTCCCTCGACGGTGTTGTCGTTCAGATTGATCTCCGTGATCACCGCGCCGCGATTCTCGATCGACTTGGGGTCGGTGGCAAAGCCATGATTCTGCGCCGTGATCGACACCCGGCCGGTTTCCAGGTTCTTGACGGGCTGGTTGCCGCCGCGGTGGCCGAATTTCAGCTTGTAGGTCGTGCCCCCGAGCGCATGCGTGATCATCTGGTGGCCGAGGCAGATGCCGAACACCGGATAATCGGGCATCAGGGCCGTCACGGTCTTGTGCACGTACGGCAGGGCCGCCGGATCGCCGGGACCGTTGGACAGGAACACGCCATCGATTCCGGCCGCGCGGATCTCCTCGGCGGACGTGCTGGCCGGGAACACGTGCACCTCGAATCCGTGCCGGACCAGTTTGCGGAAAATCGAGTACTTCGCGCCATAGTCGAAGGCCGCCACCTTGAACGTGCGCGCCGGCGCGGATATGGCACCCTGGAAAGTGCCAACGGGAAGATACTGCTCATTGTGACGCGTCCCGTCATCGGCGCGCCAGACAAAGGGCGCGGCGCACGTGGTGTCTTTCACGTAGTCGCTGCCGGCCATGTCCTGCCAGCTGCGCGCGCGGCGAACGGCCTCCTCGTCGGTGAGCGGCAGCGTGCTGAGGCAACATTTCATTGCGCCCTCGACCCGGAGCTTCTTCGTGATCGCGCGGGTGTCGACGTCGCTGATCCCGGGCAGGCCGAATTTCTTCAGGTACGCGTCGAGCGACATCGTGCTGCGCCAGTTGCTGACCACCGGCGAGACTTCCCGGACGACGAAGCCCGAGCATTTCGGGCCCGATGACTCCTCGTCGGCCGCGTTGATGCCGTAGTTGCCGATCTGCACGGCGGTCATGGTCACGATCTGGCCGAAATACGACGGGTCGGTCAGGATTTCCTGATAGCCGGTCATGGACGTGTTGAACACGCATTCGCCGGAGATCGTGGCCTCCGCCCCGAAGGCGATGCCCCGGAAGACGCTGCCGTCTTCAAGGGCAAGGATGGCGGGCTGGTGGGATGGCATTAAAGCCCGACGAAAAACCGTTGCCCGTCGCCTGCCAAGGCGAATCGGTGGCCAGGCTCGTGCCGGAACGCAAATCCGGATGCTCGTCGATGGCAGGACGGGGCGGCAGCTAGGGGTGCCCCCCCGGCGCTATTCGACCCGGGCGACCAGCGGAACGCCTTCGATCACCTTGATGAGCGATGGCGCCTGAATGGGCTTGGTCAAATAGTCAGTCATGCCGGCCGCCAGGCAGCGCTCGCGGTCGCCGGCCATCGCCGAGGCGGTCAGGGCGATCACCGTGATGTCGCGATTCCGTTCGCCCGCATCGCCCGAGCGGATCTTTCCGGTGGCGGCGTAGCCGTCCATTTCCGGCATCTGGCAGTCCATGAAAATCAGATCGTAGGCATCACGGCGCAGGGCCTCCACGCACAGGGCGCCGTTGTCCACGATGCGCGGGGTGTAGCCGAGGCGCTTGAGCAGGCCGCCGATGAGCTTCTGGTTCACGGCGTTGTCTTCCGCCACGAGGATGCGCAGCGGGTGGTCGCGCCCAAGGTTCGGATTGAGCGTCGGGATGACCATCGGGGCGGTGCTGCGCCTGGTCGGCTTCGGCGTGCCCGCGAGGGTCGCGGTCATGGCGTCGATCAGGGCGGACTGGCGAATCGGCTTGGCGAGGATCGCGCGGAACTGGCCGTCCGGATTGAACTGGCGAAGATCGTCGCGGCTGATCGAGGAAAGCAGGAGCGCCGGAAGTTCCGCGCGGGTCGGCATGGCGTGGATGGCGGCGGCCAGCTCGACGCCGTTCATCCCGGGCATCATCATGTCGAGCAGGGCGATGTCGGCCGTGTGCTCCCTCAGATAAAGCAGGGCCTCGGCGGGTTCGGCGCAGGCATGGCAGCTCAGGCCCCAGCGCTGGAGCTGGCTGGTGAGAATGCGGCGGTTGGTCTCATTGTCGTCCACGATGAGCGCGTGACGGCCGACCATGATGCCATCGGGGCCGGGCTCGGGGATCAGCGGCGCTTCACCTTCGGGGGCGGCGGTTGGAGTTGCCTGCAGCGTGAACCGGAAACACGATCCCTTGGGCGACGTCGAGGCGAGCACGAGGTCGCCGCCGAGCAGATGGGTGAGGCTGCGGCTGATCGCGAGACCCAGGCCGGTGCCGCCAAAACGGCGCGTGGTGGAGGAGTCGGCCTGGCTGAACGGGCGGAACAGGCGGTCGATGCGGTCATGCGGAATGCCTTCGCCGGTATCGTGGATGGAGATGGCAATCTGCGGCGCCTCGCCGGGGACGGTGGGAAACGGGGCGACATGGACCTGGACCTCTCCTTCCGCAGTGAACTTTATGGCATTGCCGATCAGGTTGACCAGCACCTGCCGCAGGCGCGTTCCGTCGCTGATGATCCATTGCGGGACGCCGGGTTCGAAGGATTGCAGCAGCTCGATCCTGCGCTCGTTGGCCTTGCTCCAGAGCAGATCGAAGACCTCCTCGACACTGCGGCGCACGGACACCGGCTGCTGCTCGAGGTCGAGCCGGCCGGATTCGATCTTCGAAAAATCGAGAATGTCGTTGATCAGCGTAAGCAGGGATTCGCCGCTGCTGCGGATGGTATGCAGCCAGTCGCGCTGTTCGCTCGTGAGCGAGGTGTCCAGCAGGAGATTGGTGAAGCCGAGAACCCCGTTCATGGGTGTGCGAATCTCGTGGCTCATGACGGCGAGAAACTCGCTCTTGGCGCGGTCGGCGGCCTCCGCGGCTTCCTTGGCGCGCTTGATCTGGTCGTCGGCCTCCTTGATCTGCGTGATGTCCTTGGTGATGCCGCAGGTGCCGATGATCTCACCCCGGTCGTTGCGCAGCGGGGTCTTGGTGGTGAGGCCCCAGGTGACCCGTCCGGTCGCCCAGGTCTCCTTTTCCATCAGGCCGACGATCGGCTCGCCGGTTTCCATGATGCGCACCTCGTCCACGAAAGCCTGACGGGCGTGCTCGTTCTTGAAGATATCGAAGTCCGTCATTCCGATCGCCTGCGACGGGTCGGTCAGGCCGAAATGTTTCGCCATGGCGCGGCTGACGATGAGAAAGCGCGACTCGCGATCCTTGCAGTAGATGTGGTCGGGAATGTTGTCCAACAGCGCGCGGGTGATCGTGCGCTCGTGGAGCAGCGTGCGCTCGATGGCGCGGCGGTCCGTGGCGTCGCGGTCCATGCCGATGACCAGTTCGCGTCCGTCGACGACGATGAGGCTGGTGGCGTACTCGATGTCGATGATCGTGCCATCCTTGCGGCGGTGGATGCCCTGGCCCTCGAGGCGAAGCGTGCAGCGCAGGTCGCTGATCCATTTGGCGGCACCTTCCACGGCCCACGGATGGGCTTCGATGATGTCCACGCATTGGCCGATGAGCTCGTCCCGCCGATAACCGTGCATCTCGCAGGCGACGGGATTGCAGTCGAGAATCTTCACCGGCACGCTCGGATCGTTCGGGTCGAAAAGCATGAGACTGAGGGGCGCCTGGTCCCACATCGCCTTCAACTGCACCAGCGTGACATCGAGCGGCGCATTTTGCGGCGGGCGTGGAGCGGAGGTGCCCCGCAGGACGGCGCCAAGGCCGATCGCGGATGAGAGCGCCGCGACGACGATGGCGATGAAGGCGCGGTCGGAGACAGGGGTGCGCAGCATCCAGACCACGAGGCCCGCAAGGATCAGGACCAGCAGTGCCGCAGCCCACCCGGTGGAAACGGATTGGCGGCGGTGCGAGGGGTTCGCGGTCGCCGAGGCAGAGCCGGGACTGGAGGAGTCGTGGATCATGGGGTCGCAGTGGACCGCTACCGTCACGGATGCGGAACCCGGGGCGGGGGCGGGCAGAAAGCTTGTAGTCCACATCGTCACAAACGGGTGACGATTTAACCGGCTCATCGGCGCCGGGAGCGCGTCTCGCTTAACTCTCTACCAATCGGTAACCTATGCCTGCCTCAGTCCGCAGGTGTCGCGGCGCGTGGGCGTCCTGTTCGAGCTTCTGCCGCAGGTGTGCCATGTGAACGCGAAGGTAGTGCGTTGCCTCCTCGGCGGTCGGTCCCCACAGCTCGCGAAGCAACTGCCGGTGGGTAACGACCCTGCCGCGATGCTGCACGAGCAGGCGAAGGAGCGCATACTCCTTCGCGGTCAGGTGGACCTCGGCTCCCTTGCGCCGCACGACTCGCGCCGACTGATCGACCTCGATTTCCCCGAATGCCACCACCGCGGGTTCGGCCGCTCCGGGAGTCCGTCGCATGAGGGCGCGGAGCCGGGCCAGCAGTTCGCGTCCGCTGAACGGTTTGGTCAGGTAATCGTCGGCCCCGGCATCGAGTGCCTCGATCTTGTCGTCTTCGCCGCCGCGCACGGACAGCACCAGCACAGGCAAGCGGGACCACTCCCGCAGCCGGCGCACCAGTTCGGTTCCGCTCAGATCGGGCAGGCCGAGATCGACGATGGCGGCATCGGGCGCCTGATGGGCGATCTCCTGCAGGCCGAGCTGGCCGTTTTCGGCCTCGCGCACGGCATAGCCGCCGCCCTCGAGCGTCACGCGCAACAGGCGCCGGATCTGGCGCTCGTCATCGATCACGAGCACGGTTCCCGGCGTCGGGCCGGCGCTCATGTCCGTGGATGGCCAGGGATCATTCGCCGTCAGGATGGGGTGTCGAATGCGGCAGGTAAACCGTGAAGACGGCCCCGCCGCCCGGATTCTCCCCGACGACCACCTCGCCGCCCTGGGCCGCGATGAATCCCCGGACAATCGAAAGTCCCAGTCCCAGCCCTCCGGCCCGGGCGGCATCGCCCCGTTCGAATTTCTTGAACATCCGCTCACGCATCGCCGGTGGCAGCCCGGGTCCGCGGTCGGCGACCGTGAAGAAGGCCCGCCGACCTCCACGCTCGAGTCCGGCGGTGACGAAGATCGGCGTGTCGGCGGGTGTGTGCCGCGCGGCATTGAGCAGCAGGTTGGCGAGGGCCTGCTCCATCAGCGCAAAATCCGCGCGCACCGGCGGCATGTCGTCCGGCATGGCCAGGTCCAAAGGGTGACCGGCCAACTCGTCCCGCGTCCCTTCGATCGCGGCATTGACGAGATCCCGCGCGTCGGACCAGTCGAGCCGGGGACGGAGATTTCCGCTTTCGAGGCGGGTCTGGTCGAGCAGGTTGCCGACCAGGCGATTCAGCCGCCGACCGGCGGCCCGCGCTTCTTCGACCAGACTTGGAACGGAAACCGTCGGATTTTCGGCCAGGGCTTCGAGGGAGCCCGTGATGACAGCCAGCGGCGTTCGCAACTCGTGCGAGACACTGTCGAGGAGCACGCGATGCAGCTTGTCGGATTCGGCCAGAATTTTCTCGCGCTCGCCCGCCTCGCGGAGGTGCTCGCGCTCGACGGACAGGGCGAGCTGGCGGGCAAAAGCCTCGAGCAGGCCGCGCTGGGCGAGCGACAGTTCGACGCCGGCGGCCGCGGCGACGCCCAGCACGCCGACCGCGCGGTCGTCCCGCACGAGCGGCAGGTGGTACGCGCCGCTGCCGGGCAGGGTGTCGGTGCCGCGACCGGCCGGCCGGCGGTTCTGCCCGACCCAGTCGGCGACACCGCGCTCCTTTTCATCCATCGGGAAGGATCCGGCGAAATGCGGCACCAGCCGGCCGTTCGCGTCGTTCAGGAGCAGCGCGGAACGGGCGGCGAACAGGCGGTCCGCCTGACGGAGCGCGGCAAAAATGGCGTCGTCGAGCGTTTGCGCCTCGGCCAGCGAACGCGTCAGTTCGAACAGCGCCGTGGCGCGCTCCTCGCGCCGGCGCTCCTGGTGCGCCTGCGCGCGAATCTTCGAGGTCAGGTGTCCGGTGACCAGGGCGACGACAAAATAGGTCCCGAACAGGGCGGCATCCTCGATCTTGCCGATGTAGAAGGTGAACCGCGGCGGGATGAAGAGGAAGTCCCAGCTCAGCGCGCTGAGCACGCCCGCGGCGAGGGCGGGCCCGCGACCGAGGCGCGCCCCCAGCAGGATCACGGCGAGCAGGTAGACCATTCCGACGGCGAGATAGGTGTCCTGGGGAAGCAGCAGGCCTGCGAGCGTGATGCCGGCGACGATGCCGGCGGCCCAGCCATATTCGGACGGCGGGCTGCGCAGGCTGCGGTCGAGCGACGCAAACGTCCGGGCGGGCCGGGCATCGTCCGCGGGAACCACGTAGATATCGATGTTGCCGCCCTGGCGGATGAGGCGGTCCACCAGCGTGCCGCCGCGAAGCCGGTCGATCCACCGGCGGGTGCGCGGTTTGCCGACGACGATCTGGGTGGCATTGTGCCGCAGGGCCGTTCGTGTCAGCGCGGCGGCGATGTCGTCGTCATGCGTCACCGCGATCTCGGCTCCCAGCTCCCGCGCCAGATCGAGATTGCGTTCCAGCAGGCGCTGTTCGTCCGGGGCCAGCGGAACCGAACGCTCGATATGCACCGCCACCCACGGCGCTCCCTGCGCTGCGGCCATGCGGCGGGTCCAACGGACAAGCTGCGTCGAAAATGGACTCGGGCCGACGGCGACCAGAAGGCGGTCGCCGCTGCGCCAGACCATCTGGCGTCCGCGTCCGCGACGAAGCTCGCGGAGCTGCCGGTCGACGCGCTCCGCCATGTAGCGCAGGGCCAGCTCCCGCAGCGCGGCGAGATGGGATTCCTGGAAAAATTTCTCCCGCGCCGCGACCGCACTCTCTCCGAGGTAGACCTTTCCTTCGTGCAGGCGCTCGAGCAGGGTCTCCGGTGTGACGTCGACCAGCTCGAATTCGTCGGCGAGATCGAGCATCGAGTCCGGCACGGTTTCCTGCTGGTTCGCGCCCGTGATCTGCCGCACCGCGTCGGCGCGCGACTCGACGTGCTGGATGTTCAGCGTCGTGTGCACCTCGATGCCGGCCCCGAGGAGGTCGAGCACGTCCTGCCATCGCTTCGCATGCCGGGAGGACGGCGCGTTGGTGTGCGCGAGTTCATCGACGACCGCGATGGCCGGACGCCGCGCGACCACCGTCTCAAGGTCCATCTCGGTGAGCTGCGTTCCGCGGTAATCCACCACGCGGCGCGGCATCACCGTGAGGCCGGCGAGGAGCGACTCGGTCTCGATCCGGCCATGGGTCTCGACGAGCGCGACCACGACGTCGGTGCCGCCCGCGCGTTCCCGCTGCGCGGCCCGGAGCATGGCGTACGTTTTGCCCACGCCCGGGCACATGCCGAGGAAGATCTTCAGGCGGCCGCGCTTCGTCCGCTCCTCCTCGGCCTTGAGGCGGGACAGCAGGTCGTCGGGGTCGGGGCGGAGCTCGGCCATCGCAGGCATCATCCTGACAGGACCTGGCGGCGAGGCAATCGCGGGCGGGCCCACCCGCGGGCGTTCAACGGGCCGCGTGCAGCAGGATCGCGAGCATCACCGCCCAGGCGACGAGGCCGGCGATCTGCATGCCGACCATCATGCGGCGCAAACGCGCGAGCAGGAGAACGGGAAGCTTCAGCCAGGAAAAGTCGACCCGCCAGCGGACACCGAAATAGCTTTCGGAGCCCGCGAGGGAAAACCACTGGTACGATGCGTCGATGAAACCCTCGGCCGCCAGTTCCCGAATGAACGCGATCTTCCGCTGCTCGGTGAATGTATTCCGCGTGGCGCGGATCGTCACGGATTGGCCGAAATCCTCGACCAGCACGCACGTGTCGAGATACGGAAAACCAAACTCGAATCGACGGGGCTGGGCTTGAAGGGTGTTCATGGTCGGAAGCCTTCCAGGTTAAATCGGCCGGCAGGTGCATTATTGGATACCCCGCGCAGCGTTTTGTTCGCCGCGCCGGGGATTTACCATTCGTTGACCTGACTGCCGGGACGACGGCCACCCCGCTCGACAGGAGAGCTCCGGAGCCGCCCCGATCGAGAGCAGGAAAAGGAGGGAAACAACCCAGCACGGACGCCGGTTCACGGGCGGCCGCCCTTCTTTTCCGGCCACGCGAGCCGCGATCCGCCGTCATTCTGGTGCCGCGGATCGCCGAACCATGAGATGAGGGCCAGGAGGCCGAGCATGACGACGATCACGACGAAGAGGATTTCGCCGCGCGGACGCCGGAAGCGGTTTGGAAAAATGGACATGGTCAGCGGGCCTCGGGCGCCCGCCGGTCGAGGGCGAGGTTGGCACGCAGCACATTAACCCCCGCCTCGCCGAAGACTCCCCAACTGCGTGCCTCGGTGGCGTCGTCAACGGCCGCGAGGACCGTTCCGATGGGCAGGTGCCGGGCACGCGCCACCCGCGCCGCCTGGATTCGGGCATTGGCGGGACTGATATGCGGATCGAGGCCGCTGCCCGAGGAGGTCACGGCATCGGCGGGCACCGGTGCGTCCGTGCCGAGTCCATTGGCCTTTCGGTACGCGGCCACGGCGTCCCCGATGCTGTCCGCGAGCTTCCGGCTGGTGGGCCCGAGATTGGTGCCCGATGAATTGGCGGCATCGTAGCCCGTTCCCGCCGCGGAAGGGCGCGGTTGAAAATATTTGTCGCTGACAAAACCCTGCGCGAGCAAGCGCGAGCCGCGGACGGTGCCGGCCGCGTCCCGCACAAGGCTGCCGTTGGCCTGCGCCGGAAACAGCACCTGGGCGGCGGCCCAGACCGCGACCGGGTACGCGCCGCAGAGCAGGACGGCGAAGACCAGCGTGAGGAGCAGGGAGGTGCGAAGTTCGGTCAGCAGCGTTTTCATGGCGGGATCAGGCGAGGTGCAGGACGCCCAAGGCGAGGTCGATGGCCTTGATGCCAGCGAAGGGGATGATGATCCCGCCGCCGCCGTAGAGCATCAGGTTGCGGCGCAGCATGGCGGCCGCGCCGATGGGACGGTAGGCGACCCCGCGCAGCGCCAGCGGGATGAGCGCGATGATGATGAGCGCGTTGAAGATCACGGCGCTGAGAATCGCGCTCAGCGGCGAGGCCAGATGCATGACGTTCAGCGGCGCGATGGCCGGGAACGCACCCACGAGCATCGCCGGGATGATCGCGAAATATTTGGCCACATCATTGGCGATGGAAAAGGTGGTGAGAGCCCCGCGCGTGATCAGCAGTTGCTTCCCGATCGCGACGATTTCGATCAGCTTGGTGGGATTGGAGTCGAGATCGACCATGTTGCCGGCCTCCTTGGCGGCCTGGGTGCCGGTGTTCATCGCGACGCCGACGTCGGCCTGCGCCAGCGCGGGTGCGTCGTTGGTGCCGTCGCCGGTCATCGCGACCAGGCGACCCTGCGCCTGCTCCGCGCGGATGCGGGCGAGCTTCATTTCCGGCGTGGCCTGGGCCAGGAAGTCATCCACACCGGCTTCGGCGGCGATGGCGGCCGCGGTGAGCGGGTTGTCTCCGGTGATCATGACGGTGCGGATGCCCATGCGCCGGAGTTCGGCGAAACGCTCCTTGATGCCTCCCTTGACCACATCCTTGAGCTGGACGACACCGAGCACGGCGGCTCCTTCGGCGACCACGAGAGGAGTGCCGCCCTGGCGGGAAATTCGGTCGACGATCCCGCTCACGGGGTTCGGATAGGAACCGCCCTGCGCCTCCACCCAGGTCCTGACGCTCGCGGCGGCGCCCTTGCGGATGATCCGCGCGGCGAGTCCGTTGCCGGCGGCGATGTCGACCCCGCTCATCCGGGTCTGGGCTGTGAACGGCACGAAGGTCGCCGGCGGGATGGCCACTTCGCGTCCGCGAAGATGGAATTTATCCTTGGCCAGCACGACGACGCTGCGGCCCTCGGGCGTTTCGTCGGCCAGGGACGCAAGTTGGGCGGCGCTGGCCAGCGTCTCCGCGGTCACTCCGGGCGCCGGATGAAACTCGCTGGCCATGCGATTGCCCAGCGTGATCGTGCCGGTCTTGTCCAGCAGCAGCACGTCGATGTCGCCGGCGGCCTCGACCGCGCGGCCGCTCATCGCGAGGACGTTTCGCTGCAGCAGGCGGTCCATGCCCGCGATGCCGATCGCGCTGAGCAGGCCGCCGATCGTCGTCGGAATGAGGCAGACGAGAAGGGCGATCAGGGTCGTGATCGAGAGCGCGATGCCGGCGTAGGCGCCGAAAGGTCTGAGGGCGACGACGACCAGCAGGAAGATGAACGTCAGGGCCGAGAGGAGGATCGTCAGCGCGATTTCGTTGGGGGTCTTTTTCCGCGATGCCCCCTCGACGAGGCTGATCATGTGGTCGAGAAAGCCCTCGCCCGGGTTCGCCGTCACGCGAATCAGCAGATGATCGGACAGGACCCGCGTGCCGCCCGTGACGGCGCTGCGGTCGCCGCCCGCCTCACGGATGACCGGGGCGGATTCGCCGGTGATGGCCGACTCATCGACGCTCGCGATGCCCTCGACGACCTCGCCATCGGCGGGGATCAGTTCGCCCGTCTGCACCGCGACGACATCGCCCTTGACGAGGGTGGAAGCATCGACCGACGCAAACGTGCCGTCCTTGCGCCGGATGCGCGCACCCAGCTCCTTGCGCGAGGCACGCAGGGCGCGGGCCTGGGCCTTGCCGCGGCCCTCCGCCACCGCTTCGGCAAAGTTGGCGAAAACGACGGTGAAGAGCAGCCACAGCGCCACCTGCAGGACGTAGCCGGGCGGTTCCGTGGACGTCGCCAATTGCTCGAAGGTCAGCAAGGCGCCGAGCAGCGTGACGAACATCACGGGGTTCTTGAGCTGGACGCGCGGGTCAAGCTTGCGGAAGGAATCGGTCACTGCCTTCTGCATGATCGCGCGGTCGAAAAGAGAAACGGCCTTGGAACTCATGGGGCGGGCGAAGAATGCGGCGGGGGGGCGGAAACGCGGTTCAGAACAGCCTGCCGGCACCCATCAGGAAGTGCTCGACGACGGGGCCGACCGCGACGGCGGGGAGAAAGGTGAGCGCGCCGACCAGGACGACGGTGCCGATCAAAAGCGCGACAAAGGTGGGCCCCTCGGTTTGAAAGGTGCCGGCGCTGGCGGGCACAAGTTTCTTCCCGGCCAGGTTGCCGGCCAGGGCGAGGATCGGAATGATCATCAGAAAGCGGCCGATCAGCATTGCGAGGCCCATGGTCGTATCCAACTGGACCTGGTTCCCGGCATAACCGCCGAACGCGCTGCCGTTGTTGCCAACCGCCGAGCTGTAGGCGTACAGGATTTCGCTGAATCCGTGCGGGCCGCTGTTCGCGACCCCGGCCAGGCCCCACGAGGCGACACCGGCCCACGCGGTGAAACCCAAAATGGTCGCGGAGAGAACCATCAGGACCAGCATCACAAGCTTCACATCATAGGCTTCGATCTTCTTGCCGAGATACTCCGGGGTGCGGCCGACCATGAGTCCCGCAATGAACACGGCGAGGACGACGAAGATCAGCATGCCATACAGGCCGGCTCCCACGCCGCCGAAGATCACTTCGCCGGTTTCAATGTTGAAAAGCGGCACCAGGCCGCCCAGGGGGGTGAACGAATCGTGCATCGCATTCACCGCGCCGCAGGACGCGTCGGTCGTGACCGTCGCGAACAGGGCCGAGTTGAAGATGCCGAACCGCACTTCCTTGCCCTCCATGTTGCCCTCGTCCGCCGCCACCCCGAGTTTCTGGTGGATCGGGTTGCCATCTGCCTCGGCCTTCCAGCACACCAGAAAGCCGGCGACGAAAAGGGCGAGCATGGCTCCCCATACCGCCCATCCGTGCCGCTGGTTTCCGACCATGCGCCCGAGGTACCAGGTGAGCGCGCTGGGAATCGCGAAAATGGACAGAATCTGGAGGAAATTGGACAGGGGCGTCGGATTCTCAAACGGGTGCGCGGCGTTGGCGTTGGTGTAGCCTCCTCCATTCGTGCCGAGCATCTTGATCGCGATCTGGGAGGCCATCGGCCCCTGGACAATGGTCTGCGTGTCGACCACCTGGTCCATCATCACGGGTGTCTTTCCGTCGGCGGCGCGGACCGGCTGGCCCTTGTCGTCGGTCCTGGCCACCTGGGTCATGTACGGCTCGATCGTCTTCGCGACCGTGTACGGCTTGAAGTTCTGGATCATGCCCTGCGAAACGAGGACGACGGCGAAGACCAGGCAGACCGGGACGAGCAGGTAATAAGTGACTCGCACCGTATCGACCCAGAAGTTGCCGATCGTCCTGGCGGTTTGGCGCGCGATGCCACGGACGAGCGCAGCCGCGATGGCGATGCCAACCGCGGCGGACGTGAAATTGTGGATGGTCAGGGCCACCATCTGGGAAAAATACGACATCGTCGTTTCGCCGCCGTAGAACTGCCAGTTGGTGTTCGTCACGAAACTCGCGGCGGTGTTGAACGCCAGGTGCGGGCTCAGCCCGGGCAGGCCCTGCGGATTCAGCGGCAGCCGATCCTGGCAACGAAGGACCGAATAGGTGAACAGCATGCCCACCAGGCTGAACGCCAGCATGGAAAATGCGTAGCCGGTCCAGTTCTGCTCCTTCGCCGGATCGATGCCGCACACGCGGTAGGTCAGCCGCTCGATGGGCCGGATCAAACGGTCGCGCCACGTTCGCCCGTGCGGGTCCAGCACCTGCACGAGGTAATTCCCCAGAGGCTTGGTGACGAGCAGGAGCGCGCCGAGGTAGAGCGCAAACTGAAGCCAGGCGTTGGAATTGGTCATGGGGAGCGACCGGTCAGAATTTTTCGGGGCGGAGCACGGCCACGACCAGGTAGATCAGGCAGGCCAGGGCGAGGAGACCGATGAAAACTGTTTCCATGGGAGCGGAGCGCGGCGGTCACCGGATCCGGTCGCAGAATTTCGCGTAGGCCACGGCGAGGCCAAAAAAGGCCGTGGTGAGGAAGATGAAAAGGAGGTCGCTCATGACGGGACCGCCTTCCCTGGCGGTGGCCCATCCTAGCGCCGGGGCCCGGCGGGACCTAATCAAGAGGTGTCCCATCGGCGTTAAGAAAGCGTTAAGCCCCGTTTTTCGGCGGGGGGAGCCGGGCAATCCCCCACTGCAGCGCCAT
>DASYDZ010000003.1:0-5005 GCA_036499305.1 Candidatus Didemnitutus sp. | reverse complement strand
CGAGAACCACCTCGCCGCCGCCTCCAGGCTCTGGACGTTGCCCGACAAAGTTTCCGGCCTCATCCACGCCTGGCTCGCCGATCAGGTAAACTCTGGCGTGCCAGCTTAAAGTGTAATACCTAAGGGGGATTGGTATTACTCCGTCTAAAAAAGGCCGCCCTGCTGCATGGCACCGCGCTTTTCCGGGTCGAGCGTGCTCATCTGCAACAACCAGGGAATCGTGGCCGGCGCAAACTCCGGTCGGCGCAGAAAGGCGAGCAACAACGATGCGCCCGCGAGCGCGTCGTACAAGGCCGCGTGAAAGTGGCGTCTCCCGGGCGGACAGAATCGTCGGGAGAGCTCATCGAGTTCCGGCGCGAGGCCGCAGGCTGCGACCAGTCGTTCCAATTTGGCCGAACCGTGGGCGGGAAAAAACTGCGGATACAGGCGGCCGGTGTCGATCCACGGACCCCATTCACCTGCGGTGCGACCGGGCTGCGCGTAGTCGGGCGCGGTGCGCGGATAAGGCCACACGGATTTCAGCAGTCCATTTTCCACGCCCGCGAAATGCGCCGCCAATGGACCCGTTTCCCGCAGACGGGCGAAGAATTCCCATTCATCCGAAAACGGCGCCGCGTCGGCCAGATCCACCTCGTGCAGGAGATGCACTTCCGAGTCCTCGGGCGGGATGCGCCCCCGCGGCCGGCAGAGACCGGTCCGCACCGACCCGATGGCTCCGCCCTGCAGCGTCACGACCCCGTACTCGAGAATCCCGCACGCGCGTCCGCCCTCGAAATCGATGAAATGAATCGGCGTGGCTGACCAATGCATGGCAGGAGGCAAAGCTGTATGCGGTAAGCCGTAAGCCGAAAAGGGGAATATCCGGGAGGTAGGGCGGCATTGCCAATGCCACTTCGCCGGGGTTGGCAACCCCGCCCTGCAGGTGAGCCGACGTCTGCGGCGCGACGGGGATATCCCGCCCCATCGTGCGCCGCCTCCGGCTCTCAGCGGACTTATGCAATTGAACACTCGATTGGCTCTGTGAAGCTGCGAATCAAATGGTGGAGCGCGTTGTCCTCAACGCGCTTCGATTCGCGAACGTGTTGAGACAACGCGTTCCACCCCCAACTGCATGCCTCCGGCTCAGCGTCTGGCTTACAGCTTATTGCTCAAAGCTTATGGCTTCCCTCACGGCTCCGCCCTGGCCCCGGCCCTCACCCACGCCGCGATGACGGCGCGTTCCTCGTCCGTCATCTGCGTGGCGTTGCCGAGCGGCATGATCCGCGTGACGACGACCTGCTGGTACATGCGTTGCGCGGCCTGGAGAATGCCGTCCGGCGAGCTCAGGATGACGCCGGCCTGCGGTTGCGTGATGCCGGGAAACGTCGGCGCCGGCGAGTGGCAGGGCACGCAGCGCTGACCCGCGATCGCACGCACGCGGTTGAAGGTCACCGCACCGTGCACCGGCGGCAGAGGCGCGATGTGCGGCGCGGTCCACCATGCCACCACGCCGAGCAGCACCGCGGCGGCCAGGGGATAGGGCCACGCATAGACTCCCTTGTGCTTGCGGTTGAAAAAATGGCGGATCAGCACCCCGGCCGCACCGATGAGCACCAGGATCGCCCAGTTGTACGGATGGCCGTACGTCGAGGCGTAATGGTTGCTCAGCATGATGAAGATCACCGGCAGCGTGAAGTAGTTGTTGTGCACGCTGCGCTGCTTGCTGCGCCTGCCGTCGAGCGGGTTCGGCGCCCGCCCGGCGCGCATCGCGGCCACCATCCGCTTCTGTCCGGGGATGATGACAAAAAAAACATTCGCCGCCATGATCGTCCCGATGGCGGTTCCGACCTGGATGTAGGCCGCGCGTCCGCCGAGCATATGCGCCAGTCCATACGCGAGTCCGCCGAGCAGCACGAACAACACCGCGCCGAGGAGACCGTCCTTTTTTCCGAGCGGCGACCGGCACAGCAGGTCGTAGACGATCCACGAGCCAATCATGCTGGCGGCGCCCACGCCGACCGCCATGCCCGCCGACGTCGGCCGTACGTTCGCGTCGACCATCATCACCGCCGCCCGACCCCAGTAGACAAGCACCAACAGCGCCGTCCCCGACAACCAGGTCGTGTACGCCTCCCACTTGAACCAGTGCAGCGTGTCCGGCAGCGCCGCCGGCGCCACGGCGTATTTCTGCGGATTGTAGAATCCGCCTCCGTGAACGGCCCACAATTCGCCCGCCACGCCCCTCTTCGCCGCCTCCGAACCCGGCGCCGGCGCCTCAAGACTGTTGTCGAGCCAGATGAAATAGAACGAGGAACCGATCCACGCGATGCCGGCGACGACGTGCAGCCAGCGGACGAGCAGGCCCAGGAATTCGATCAGATGGGCTTCCATGGCGCGGCCACCGAAGGCTGAAGGGTGAAGGGTGAAGGCTGAAGGCCAGGCCTTGGAAATTCGCTATCGGCGATTTGGTGCCAGCCGGTCATCGACTCGTGCGGAAAAGCCATCGGCTTGTTGTCGGTTGTCCACGCCTCGCATCGATTGGCATCCAGGCGTTGGTCCCGTCGGCGCTCAACGCTTGCTGCGGACTTGGTCTCAACCTTCGGCATTCAGTTCTTCCGCCTTTTGGTGCCAGCGCCCCACTCCGCGGTCACCCGCGAGGTGAAGCCGCCGCGCGCCTTCCAGTCGGATACCACCGTCAGGCTGCGCGGCCGGAGGGCGGCACCCAGGTCGTCGCAAATCTTGTTCGTCGCGGCCTCGAAGAACACGCCTTCGTTGCGATAGGCGTGGAAATACAGTTTCAGCGACTTGAGCTCGACACATTTCCGGTCGGGCACGTAACGAACCGTGATGTCGCCAAAATCGGGATGGCCCGTCATCGGACACAACGAGGTGAACTCATGGTGCGTGTGCTCGATCACGTAGTCGCGCTCCGGCGCGGGATTGGGAAAGGTCTCGAGAATCTTCGGATTCGCCATGAAGCGTAGCTCAATGGTTTCGCCGCCCGCCTTAAAGCACAAAGCGGGACGACGGTTGTCCCTCATTATTCGTGCTCCCAATCGTCTGTCGTCCCCTGGTCCCGCAGTCCGTCGTCGCGCGGAGCATCAGCCTCATGCAGTTGGATGTGCTCTTACGAGTGAGAAGACGTGGACTGAATGGTGGAACCCGCCCTCCGGGCGGGTTCGCAAGACTTCCATAGAAAAACCGGCCCGGAGGTCCGGTTCCACCTTGGCTCAACCGCATGATCCCGCCTCAGTTCCGCGGCTTCTCCTCGAACGCCGGCAGGGTCCGGTTGAAGATGAGCTGCAGCCGGTCGAAGGCATCCGTCTCGTCTCCGTCGAGCGGCGTGAGCGCAAACACATAGGCCCAGCGGTGACGACGCTGGTGCAACAGGAGATCGGTCGCCGAGTCCAGCACCCGCTCCCAGCTCGTCGCCACCTGCCGCCCCGCCCCGACGAACCAGTAAACAAAGACCGCCGGCACCCGCCGGCTGTGTCCGGATGTCGCCAACACCGTGCGCTCGACGTGCAGCACGGTCGCGCGGATTGATGCGCCATTTCCGCCCGGCCATGAAAAATGCCGTTCGGATCGTCCCATGATGGTCCAGCCCTGACCAACAAGGCAGAGTTCCGGACGATGGATCGAGGTTCGGTCGCGCCCGCTGAGCACCACCGACAACAGCACCCATTCCGCCGGATCGAGGGCCGACACATAACTTTTGCGCGAAAAACCGGTGTCCGGCGGCAACACCTGCCGCTCAACCGCCGTGACGGGCGTGGGATGCCCGAACCACCCGGCGCCGACCGACTCCGGCAGTTCCGCGGGATCGGTTTCATTTGGCGCCAGGATTATTCCAGACACCGGCGCCGCCTGCCAGGTGTCCAGTCGCGCCGCCCCCCATATGACCAGTGCGGCAACCACACCAACGGCAATCGCGGTCGAAGCCGCCCGGGACCCGCGTTCCGTCGGCGCTCGCTCCGGTGCGGCCTTCGTTCCGGCCGGCCCTTCCGGCCCTTCCGGCCAAAGGCGATGCACCAGCGCGACCGCTGCGAGCACCAAGGCCAGCACAACGAGGAAGATCAGAAAGCCAAACCAGTCGTGGACCACCTGCCCGGCGTGCTGACCCCGCCAGGCGGCCGCGACCACGATCAGAAAAATTCTCAGCACATTGCCAAGAAACGCGAACGGGATGCATGACAATGCGATCACCGTTCGCCGCGGCCAGGTTCGGAAAGACAGGTATCCGGCCAGGGTCGAGAGTGCCGCCAGCGCCAGGAGCGAATTCACGCCCGAACATGCCGCCGCGACGTCGTAGGAATAGCGTCCGTCCGGCGACAAGAGCTGCGTGCCGTTGCGGATGACGGCGATCCCGACGCCGTGGGCCAGATGGCTCGACACGGCGATGATTCCGAGGCGCAGGTAAAACCCAAGCGTGTCCAGCACGTTGAGCGGAATGGCGAAAAGAAGAAAACCCAACGGAAACACCACCGCCCGGCCCCAGGCCCGTCCGCCGGCCAGGAGAATCCAGCCCCCCGCGAACACGAGCAGCGCCACAATCGAGAGACGCGTCTGCTGCAGGGCGTAGCCGAGCAGATGGATCGACAGTCCGCCAATCATCACCGCTGCCGCGAGGGGGACCTCGCTGCGCCAGCGCATCGGCGAAACGGGTCGGTGGCGCCAGACAAGCCAGAGACTTGCCCCGAGGATGAGCCAGCCATGCTGGCACTCCGACGCCGGATCGATCCACTGGTAACCCCACCACCGAAAGATCGAACGGGTGTCGATGTAGCCGCGGGCGCTGTTGCCGAACCACTGAAAAACCACCACGCCGGCCAGCGCGCATGCGACGGCGGGCCAGGTAGTGCCAGGGGCGCCCGATTCGTCTTTTGTTGCTGGATTGCCCACGGTCAGGACCCATCATCCAAGCTCCCGCCCGGTTTCCAATTCCGAAGATGAAGCTCGTTGTTCTCGCCCAGACGCCGCCGCCCGTCCACGGCCAGAGCGTGATGGTCCGGGCCCTGGTCGACGG
>DASYDZ010000002.1:0-5359 GCA_036499305.1 Candidatus Didemnitutus sp. | reverse complement strand
CAACCCCGCCCGGATGGCCGTTCTTTGGCGGCGAACCTCCCCCGGAGGGAGCTCCCACCGGCGGCGTGCTGAGTGCGTCTCAGGGGGCGATGGGCGCGCGCAATACTCATGCCGCTTCTGCCAGCTCCGGTGCTCCGGCCGTTTCAGCCCCGGCGGCCGCACCCACGGCTCCCCCGTCCGGTTCCCGCCGCGGCGCCTTTGGCGTCGGCATGGACTGGGCCGCGGCGCTGGAGCTGACCATCGCCACCCATGGCGCCGAGCCCTACAAATCCCGGCTGAAGGAGTTGTTTCCGCTGATGATCGCGCCGCAGCAGATGGAGTTCCGGGGGTGGACGGCCGTCCGGGCCTTGCCCTATCTGGACGCGGCGGCGAAGGAGCAAATGCGGGAAGCCGTGAAGACCTACGTGGCGGGTCTGGACCCGCAACTGGCGGCCACCCCGTTCGGCGTTCCCCCGAGCGTGCGCCCCTGGGGTGGATCGGGTGAGGTGGTCGATATGGCGACCCGGATGTATTTTCTGCACAAGGCATTTCCGGATTTGGTGGGACCGGAGTACACGCTGCGCGCGGTGAACTACATTCTCGGCACGCATCCGGTTTCGAGCACGTCGTACGTCGCCGGCGTCGGCACCGTCTCGAAGACGAGGACGTACAGCAACAACCGGGCGGACAACGCGTACATTCCCGGCGCCGTGATTCCCGGATACGTCATCATCAAGCCGGATTTTCCGGAGTGCATCGACGATTTCGGATTTCTCTGGTTCGAGCACGAGGCCGTCGTGGCCGGCTCGGCCAGTTGGGTCGTCGCCGGCAACGCGGCGGAGGCACTCGTCAAGGAAGCGCGGACAGCCTCGAGCCCCAAGCCGTAAGCTCCGATCGTTGGCCGCAAGGGTGGTCGCCGCGGCACCGGCGGCGATCTTCCATCTGTGTTTTTTGTGAAAACCATGGTTAACGAATTGGAACCACCGAGGCATGGAGCAATTCAAGGTGGAGCGACTTTCCTCAAGACGCGGGCTGGGCTCACTGGCCCATCGCTTGGGGTGCTCTCGTCCATTGTCCCAATCTGGCCCACAAAACCCACCGGAAGACGATCACCCCGCGAAAATATTGAATAGGCACGAAAACCAATTGCCGATGCAGGTCAGAAATGAGCTGGCGCAGCATGGCGACCGACCTTCGGCTACATCCTCAACGGAGGATTAACCACTGCGATTTGGAGCTCACAGAGGGCCGGCGACCACACGCTTCCTTCATTTTAGGACCTGAAGCGCTCCCAATATTCCTGTGGCCGCGAGAGGACGCAAAGAAATCGAGGTGATGCGGCAGGTCAGTCGTGGTCGAGGTGTTCGGGACCGAACCCCATCCCGATGAGCCGGGCTGGAATGCGACGAAGCCGGGGAAATCGTTCGGTCAGGCGCAACACCAGCGGGGGAGGTATGACCTCCGGCGAGGCGAAAATGGGCTCCAGGAGATGCCGGTGGAGGAAGACCTGCAGGCGCTGCGTGGAACGCGTGGGCCCCTCGCGGCGCGCCTGCACCGCCGCGAGATCATCCTCGTCGACCGGTCCCGCGCGCAGTTTCGGGCCAAGCATCCGCGCCGCCGCCACCGCGTCCTGGATCGCCAGGTTGATCCCGACGCCCCCGACGGGCGACATCGCGTGCGCCGCATCGCCAAGGCACAACAGCCCGGGCCGGTGCCACTGGCGGAGACGATCCACTTTCACGCTCAGCAGCTTCACCTCGTCCCAGTTCCGAATCTCGGCGGTCCGACCCGCGAGGAAGGTCGCGCAGCGGGCCACGTCGTCGCGGAACGAGTCCAGTCCGCGCGCCCGCTTCGCCTCGAATCCGTCTTTGGGAATGACATAGGCGCATTGCCAGTAGTCGCCGCGGTCGATGAGCACCATGAACTGCCCCGCATCGATGAAGCCGAAGGCCTGGGCGGGATCGTCGATCTTTTTGGAGACGCGAAACCAAAGGACGTCGATCGGGGCGCCGAGGTCCACGATCTCCAGCCCGGCGGCGGCGCGCACGATCGAGCCGCGTCCGTCCGCACCAATCACGAGGGGAGCCCGGATCTCGAGGAAACCGGCCGGCGTTTTCGCCCGCACGCCGGTGATGCGTCCCGATTTCTCCAGGAGGCCGGTGGCCTCGGTCTCCAGGCGCAGACGGAAGCCGGGGAATTTGCGCGCATGAGCGCAGAGGAAATTGAGAAAATCCCATTGCGGGACGAAGGCGACGAATGGGCACCGGACGGGCAGGTGCGAAAAGTCCGCGATGTGCACCGACCGGCGGGCGAAATGGACCTGGATGCCACGCACCTCTTGGTGCGGCTGCCGGAGGAACTCCGCAAGCAATCCCAGTTCATGCAGCACTTCGAGCGTCGACGGATGGATGGTGTCACCGCGAAAATCGCGAAAGAAATCCCGGTGTTTTTCGAGCACGAGAACGTCGACCCCGTGGCGCGCGAGAAGGAATCCGAGCATGACTCCCGCCGGACCGCCGCCGACGATGCAGCAGGTGGCCGTGTCTTCGGAGGAGCCTGGAGGCGCAGTCGACATGGTGATAGGTTTCGGCCGCAATTTGACGGCCGAGTTCAATCGATAGACAACATCCGCGAGAGTTGGGTGCGGGGATGATACGGTTGGGAGTTGAGGGTTGGGCCGGATCGAAGCGGTTGAGAGTTGATGGCGGAGGGTTGAGAGACAGAGAGTTGAAGGTTGAAAGGAGAGCCGGGGCTGAGAGTTGAGGGATCCTTGTCGAGGGGTCGTCCACGGGCCGCCCTTTCGCATATTTCGTGTGTTTCGCGGGCCGGGAATTGATCACGGATTTCACGGATCGTTGCCGGAGCTCGGGATTGGATTCTTTGCGTCCTGCGCCGTTTGATTTTTCGGTGTATTCGGCGTGTTCCGTGGGCAAACGGATCGGGGATGGAAGAAAGTTGAAGGTTGAAAAGGGGGCTGGGGTTGAGAGATTTTTGTCGAGGGATTGTCCATGGGCCGGCTCTTCTATTCTCCCGACCCCTGAAATCCATGGTGGGTCGCCCAAGCCGCCGCCGGAAGTTGGGTTGACGGGGCCGCGAACGCCGCCGAAGCATGTCCCATGGTTTGTCTTCTTCGGTTGCATCGGATCCGCCCGCTCGTAGCGGCATTGGTCGCCGGCGCCATCCTTTGGCTGCTGGCCGGTTGCGCCCAATCGTCGCGGGGCCGCCTTTCCGATCCTCAGACGGCCGAGTCGGCCGAGAGCCTGATCCACCGGGCCGACGCGAGCCGGACGGCGGGCGATCTCGACGGCGCCGAGCGGGACATCAGACAGGCGCTTGCGTTGAATCCGGGCCTGCCCGACGCGTTCGTGGCCGAGGGACGCGTCCGCCTGGCGCGCCTCGATCTCAAGGGCGCCATCGCGCAGTTCAACCGGGCGCTGAAGGCCCGCCCCAATTCGGCCTCCACCTGGTTTTTCCTCGCGGACGCCGAATACCAGGACGGCAGCCCGACGAAGGCGTTCCGTCATCTGAACCGCGCCATCGCGCTCGATTCGTCGATGGCCGAAGCCTACACGGCCCGCGGACACATCCGCCAGATGGCGGGCGACATTGAAGGCTCGCTCGCCGACTACAAGCGCGCCGAGGCACTGGCTCCGAAAGCCACGACATCCGACCGGGATGCCAACACCGCCACCGGCCCCCATGCCACGCCAGAGGCCTTGGCCGCCACCAGGCAGCCGGCTCCCGCGCCTCCGCCAGCCGAAAAACTGAGCGCCAACCTGCTGACCCAGCATGCCATCGAGCACGCCAAGGGGGGCGACAACACACATGCGATCGCGGAACTGAACGAGGCGATCCGCCAGGAGCCGGCCCACACCGGGGCACGTCTCGCGCGGGCGCGCCTCCTCGCCCAGATGGGCGACCTGGCGACGGCGATCGCGGACTGCCGCGAGGTGATTCGCAACGATCCCGAGAACGGGTCGGCCTACATGGCCCGCGGCTACGTGGAAGGACTGATGGGCGCCCTGGAGGATTCACAGACCGATCTGACCACGGCGATCCGGCTGAATCCCAAGGACCCCACGGCGTACCTCGACCGGACGACAACCCGCGCGAAGCTGCATGATCTCGATGGAGCGATCAAGGATGCCACCATGGCGGCCAGTCTCGATCCGACGGACAGCCGGGCATTTCTCGCCATGGCCACGCTCTATTCCAAGCAGCATGTGTACGCGCGCGCCGCGGAAAATTTCAAGGAGGCGCTCCGCCTGAAGCCCGATGACAACAAGACGCTCAACACGTTCGCCTGGCTGCTGGCCACCTGTCCCGACCCGAACGTGCGCGACGGCGCCGCCGCGGTCACCTATTCGCGCCAGGCCTGCGAGCGAACCGGATGGAAGGAAGTGCGGTACCTCGACACCTTTTCCGCCGCCTCCGCGGCCGCGGGAGACTTTGACGCTGCAATCAGGTGGGAAAGGAAATGCATCGAACTCGAGAGTGATGCCAGGCGGCAGGATGAGTACCGCAACCGCGTCGCCCAGTACGAGCACCACCGACCCATCGCGGACGACGCGCGCTGATTCGGACGGGTAGGGCGCGACCGCCAGGCGCGCATTCGGAGATGCCGCCCGCAAAATACCGCACGCCGTCACGTCAGTGGCATGAGCCCGACCACGAGCCCCACGACCGCGCCGTATGCCGCATGACCGGCGAGATGGCTGAGGCCGACGACGAGGTCGGCGTCCTTGTATTCCTCGAGCGGATGCTGGTCCGAGACGATCCACACCAGCATCAAGCTTACGATGAGACCGTGCAGCGTGCCCACGGCAAGCCCGAGCATCAGGCTCATCGGCAGATGCGTGTAGCCCAGCGTTACAAGCAGCAGTGTATAGACCAGGGCGAATCCGATCGCCGCGGTGGCATGGATGACAAGGCCCACGCGGCGCGCATTCTCCCGGCTCCGGGTCAACAAGCTTCCCAAAGCCACGACCATGTCGCCGCGCCCGAGTCCCGCGCGGGTGATTGCCGCCATGATCAGCTCCATCGCCAGGCCGCCCAGCAGTCCAGCCACCAGCGAAACACCGAGGTATTTCGCGAGAAAGAGCGTCGCATTCATGATGCCTCCGGAGTTGAGGGTAGAGGCTGGCCGCACCCAAAGGTGTCCAACCATGGGCTAATTTGACACCAAAACCCCGGGTTTGCCACGCGATTCCAGCGCCCGCCCGGCATTGAACACTGCCCTTTCGCCAGCGCTACTCCCCGGAGCAAGCTCCGGGGATTCTACGCGCGGCTTGCATTGCCCTCCAAGCAGGGCAACGCCGGGCCGCGTCCTAACTCGCATGGAAACCCCGCAGCAAGCTGCGGGGAATGTTTCAGTATTCAA
>DASYDZ010000001.1:0-21004 GCA_036499305.1 Candidatus Didemnitutus sp. | reverse complement strand
GGCCGCCGTCTGACTCCCTCCTCGTTGATCTCGCCGAGTACGCGTTGAGCGCGCGCGTTGACAGCGCCGAGGCACTCGACACGGCCCGGTGGTGCCTGGCGGACACGCTCGCCTGCGGAATCCTGGCGCTCGCCTACCCGGCCTGCACGAAGCTGCTCGGTCCGCTGGTGCCGAGGACGGTCGTGCCGAACGGCGTGCGCGTGCCCGGCACCAGCCATGAGCTCGATCCGGTCGCCGGGGCCTTCAACATCGGCGCGCTCGTGCGGTGGCTGGATTTCAACGACACCTGGCTCGCCGCCGAATGGGGGCATCCGTCTGACAACCTCGGTGCCATCCTCGCCGTCGCCGACTGGCTTTCCCGCCATCAGGCCGAGGCCATCGTGCCTTCAGCATTCTCCACCACCCTGCCGGCGCCGCGCCGGCTTCTCACCGTCGGCGATGTTCTCACCGCGATGATCAAGGCCCACGAGATCCAGGGCGTCCTTGCCCTCGAGAACTCGTTCAACCGGGTTGGCCTCGACCACGTGCTGCTCGTCCGCGTCGCCTCGACCGCCGTGGCCACCGTCCTGCTCGGCGGCACACACGAACAGGTCGTCAACGCACTCTCCCACGCCTGGCTCGATGGTTCCGCGCTCCGCACGTACCGGCACGCCCCCAACACCGGTTCGCGCAAATCGTGGGCCGCGGGGGACGCCACCAGCCGCGCCGTGCGCCTGGCCTTGATCGCGATGACGGGTGAGATGGGCTATCCCTCCGCGCTCACGGCCAAGACCTGGGGCTTTCAGGACGTTTCCTTCAAGGGCACCCCGGTGATGCTCGCGCGTCCGCTCGGCAGCTACGTGATGGAGAATGTCCTGTTCAAGATTTCGTTCCCGGCCGAATTCCACGCCCAAACCGCCGTCGAGGCTGCGGTCCAGCTCCATCCCTCCGTCGTCCACCGCCTCGGCGAAATCGAGCGCGTGGAACTCACGACTCATGAGTCGGCCATCCGCATCATCGACAAGACCGGCCCGCTCCACAATCCCGCCGACCGCGACCATTGCCTCCAGTACATGACCGCGATCGGACTGATCTTCGGCGACCTCACCGCCGATCACTACGAGGACCGGATCGCCGCCGATGCCCGGATCGATGAACTCCGCGCGCGGATGGTCGTGCGCGAGGATCCGGCGTATTCGCGCGACTATCTCGATCCCGAGAAACGCTCGATCGCCAACGCCGTGCAGGTCTTCTTCGCGGACGGATCGTCGACGGAACGCCTCGCGGTGGAATATCCCCTCGGCCACCGCCGCCGGCGCGCGGAGGGAATCCCGCGACTGCAGGACAAGGCCCACGCCGCGTTCGCCGGACATTTTGGCGTGGCCCGGGCGGATGCGCTGCTGTCGCTCTTCTCCGACGCGAGGAGACTCAATGCAATGCCTGTCCATGAATTCGTCTCCCAGTTGCTGGTGTGACCGAAACGCTGTCCCGGGCTCTGCGAGCGGGATGCGGATCTTCCTGATCGGCTTCATCGGTCTGGCTCTGCACGCCGGTCTCGGCGCCAAGCCGCCGGCCGATCTCCAGGCCCGGCTCGACCGTTGGATTGCGGGGCAACCCGGCGGCATCGCCGTGGCGTGGGTCGATGCCGACGGCGAGGCGTTTTACACCGCCGGAAAGCATTCGGCGACGGATGCCCGACCGATCACACCCGACACGCAATTCGAACTCGGCTCGATCACCAAGGTTTTCACGGCCCTTCTGCTGGCCGAGAGCGAGCAATCGGGCCGCGTGAACCGCCTCGATCCGGCGGTGAAATATCTGCTGCCCGCCGACGACCGGGCCCAGGCCCCTCTCGCGAAAATCACCCTTCTCTCGCTCACGACCCATACCTCCGGGTTGCCCCGCCTGCCGTACAACCTCGGGCCGAATCCCGACGGGATGACGCAACCCTATGCGGACTACGACCGGGCGCGGTTGATCGACGCCTTGCGGGTTCACGGTCCGGGCGCTCCGGTGGGCCTCACCGAGGCCTATTCGAATTTCGGCGTCGCGGTCCTCGGCGAGGCGCTCGCCGCGGCGTGGGGCACCTCCTACGAGGACGCGCTTCGCACCCACGTCCTCGACCCGCTGGGAATGAAGGCAACCACGCTGGGCCTGACGGGAGCGCCCGCGCCCGCCGACCTCGCGCCGGCCCACGCAGGCGGGAAGGAAATCCCGAACTGGACCTTCGAGGCCTTCGCCGCGATGGGCGGGTTGCGCAGTTCGGCGCGCGACCTCGCCAGATTCCTATCCGTGTGCCTCCACCCAGGCGACAATCCCTTGCGCCCTGCCCTCGAGGCCACGTTCCAGCCGCAGCACGAAGCCGACGACGCCGGACAGATTGGCCTGGGTTGGTTCCTCACCACCAACAGCGATCGAACGATCATCTGGCACAACGGCGCCACCGGGGGCACCTGTTCCGTCATCGCGCTCTGTCCGAAAACCGGAGCAGCCGTCGCCATCCTGGCCAACGAGAGCAGGGGTCCGCGGAATCTCGGGTTCGCCTTGTTGGGGGCAAATCCGCCTTCCGAGACGGCTCCCAAGATCGCCCACGCTGACGAGTTTGCCGGGCGCTACACCTTTTCTTCCCTCGCGGCGGATGTGCGCCCAAGGAAGGGCGGCCTCACGGTCCAGCTCACCGGTCAAATGCCGTTGCGCCTCAAGCCCGCCGGCTACGACCGCTTCATCATCATCGACGTGCCCGCCGCAATCTCGTTTGAGCGCGATGCCGGCGGAAAAGTGACCGCCTTGATCCTTCATCAAAATGGCGTGGACCAGCGGGCCAGCCGGCACGAACTGCCGCCACCGCCCAGGGAGATCGTTCTGTCGCCGGAAGTGCTGCGCGGATACACCGGCGTCTACCGGTTCGCTCCCAGCTTCGCGATCGTCGTGAACGAGGAGGAGGGCACATTGTTCGGCCAGGCGACCGGCCAATCGCGATTCGTGATGTACGCGTCGGCGCGGGATGAATTCTTCCTGAAAGTGGTCGACGCCCAGATCTCCTTTCAACGCGACGCGGCCGGACATCTCGTCCGGCTGGTCCTGCATCAGAACGGGCGGGATCAAACCGGTGAGAAGACTCCATGACATGAACAACCCCGCCCCTAATCGCGGTTGGCGGCGCCACCTGCTGGCGCTCGTCTCCGCGTTCACCGCCGTGCTGTCCGCAGCCCCCGCTCCACCTTATGCCGGCAAACCTTTCGGCGACGTGCTCCATGCCGCGAAGCCGCAGTCGATACCCGGACCGGTTTTCTGCGCCTATTATGATACCGGCGGCGAAGGCGTGGCGTATCACGACACCGAGGCCCAGAATCAGGGCAGCGGGAAATTGAATCCGGCGGACGGAACCTACCTGAACGAGTTTCGCCGCCATGAAGGAATCGACACCTCCTACACGAAGCCGGTGCCGGATCGGGAATCGCCCTGCAACAAGGTCACGCCGCCGCTCGGACTGCTCTACGTCGGCTGGAACGAACCCGGTGAATGGTTCAAAATCACGGTCGAGACGGCGGCGGCCGGTTCGTATGTCGCCGACGTGCTCTACACCTCGCAGCGTGGCGGGACGATCGGCCTCGACGTCAACGGCGCGCCGCTGTCCCAGCCCTTCGCGCTCATTTCGACCTTCGATCCGGCCGAGACGATTCCCTGGCGCCAGTGGCATCATTGGAATGTCGCACGGGATGCCTTCCAGATCACCCTGCCGAAGGGCATCAGCGTGCTGACCGTGCACATCGTCACCAACGGCAACCTCAATCTCGCCACGTTTCTCTTCCGTCCTGCCGGCGCATTTCGCTCCGGACCGGAGATAACCCGCGTCTGCACCGCGCTGCCCGCCCCCCGGGCCACGGCCGGCCAGTGAACGGTCACACGGGACGCCGCTTGAACCGGCACCAAGGTCGGATGCTTTTGACGCATGTCCCGTGATGCCGGGAATGCCGGCAACCCCTCGACGCCCATAAACCCCATGATCCGTTATCTGGTCCTGTCCCTGTCGGTGAGCTTCGTTTCCGCGATGGCGCAGGAAAAACCCGGCGACGCGTCGCGCGATCGTGCCCGCGCGAATTCGGCCCGGCCCATCGTCCTGGCCGCGGACGACGTGCGGGCCTTTCCCGAAGCTCCGGCCGGATTCAAGACGCCGCGCGCCGATGTTCCGGCGGGACGCGTGGAGATCTTTACCTACCAGTCCACCGTCACCGGCACGCGTCGCAAAGCCAATGTCTGCCTGCCGCCGGGCTATTCCGCCAACCGCAAGTATCCGGTTCTCTACCTGCTTCACGGCATCGGCGGCGACGAGACCGAATGGATGCGATACGCCTCGCCCAACGTGCTTCTCGCCAACCTCATCGCCGACGGGAAGGCCGGGCCGATGATCATCGTGGTGCCGAACGTCCGGGCTCTCGCGGACGATCGTGCGGTCGGCAATCCGTTCAGTCCGGAAAAAATGGCCGGCTTCGCCCAGTTCGAGCGCGACCTCCTCGACTGCCTGATTCCCGCGATCGAGGCGAATTTTTCGACCTTCACCGATCGGGAGCACCGCGCCCTCGCCGGGCTTTCGATGGGCGGCGGACAGACGCTCAATTTCGGCCTCGGACATCTCGACATGTTCGCCTGGCTCGGGGCCTTTTCCGCCGCGCCCAACACCAAGCCTCCCGCCGAACTGCTGCCGGATCCGGCCGCGGCGCGCGCGCAGTTGAAACTGCTTTATCTTTCCTGCGGCAACAAGGATGGCCTGATCAGCATCTCGCAGGGCGTGCACCGCTATCTGAAGGAACACGACGTTCCGCATGTCTGGAACGTCGACGACCACGGGCACGACGCCGAAACCTGGGGCAGCAACCTGTATCATTTCCTGCAGCGGATATTCCGCTGAAATGGCGGCTCCTGCCACCATCTGATTCTGCAACCCGGCGGTGCCATGCACAGATCCACCCTGCGAGCCGGCCTTGGATTCGTCGCCGGGTGGGTTCTTCTTGCCGCTGGAGGACGGGCCGGCGAGGAGGGAATGCGGACGACCTGGATGGCGGACAACGGGAACGGGACTTACACGAATCCGCTCTTCTACGATGAGTTCTCCGATCCGGACGTGATCCGGGTCGGAGACGACTACTATCTCACCGGGACGACGATGCACGCGATGCCGGGCCTCCCGATCCTGCATTCGCGGGATCTGGTGAACTGGGAGTTCGTGGGCTACGCGCTGGCGGAGCTGGATCTCGGCCCCTCCTATCGGCTTCAGGGTGGCGAGATTTACGGGCAGGGCATCTGGGCGCCCTGTTTTCGCTACCATGCCGGCACATTCTACATTTTTGCCAACGTCAACGGCCGCAAGACGCAGCTTTTCCGGGCGACGAATCCGGCGGGCCCATGGACGCGGACGGAGCTGGGCAGCTCGCTTCACGACCTCTCCGTGCTCTTTGACGACGACGGCCGCATCTACGTCGTCTGGGATTACAACGAGATCAAGTTTGCCCAGCTCAAACCGGATCTGAGCGATATCATGCCCGAAACGAAACGCGTGCTCATTCCCGCCGGCCGCGGCATGGGCGAGGGATCCCATTTTTATCACATCAAGGGCCGGTACTATATCTTCAGCGCCAATTATGATCCCATGTGCTACGAGGTGGTCGCCCGCGCCGACCGGCCCGAGGGCCCTTATGAAGTCACCACCACGAGCGCGCTCGAGAGTTTCGGCCTTGGCACCGGGTGGAGGTTGAAAGGCCTCGGGCGCGAACCCGGCCTGCAGTTGATCGCACCCCGGCCCGGCGAAATTGCCAGCCTGCCGATGCATCAGGGCGGCATCGTCCCGACCGCATCCGGGGAATGGTGGGGGCTCTCGATGATGGACCACAATTCGGTCGGCCGCCTCACCTGCCTGTCGCCGATCACCTGGCGTGAGGGCTGGCCCTATTTCGGCCTGCCGGGCAACCTGACCCGCACGCCGCTCACGTGGGTCAAACCCGCCACGGGCCACAGCGATCCCCCGCACGCGCCGTACGACCGGAACGACAGTTTTGCCGGACCGGCCCTGAAGGCGGTCTGGCAGTGGAATCACGCGCCCGACAACACCCGCTGGTCGCTGGCGGAAAGGCCGGGCGCATTGCGACTGCACGCCCTCGGCGCTCCGGATTTCTGGCACGCGCGAAACTCGCTGACGCAGCGGGCCGTCGGGCCCGAATCGACCGCCACGGTGGAGCTCGATGTTTCCGGCGGAAAGCCCGGCGATGTCGCGGGCCTCGCCCTGCTGAACTGGCCGTATGCCTGGATCGGCGTCCGGCGCAGCAGGGATGGGGCGGAGATCATCTGGTACGACCAAATCCACCAAGCCACGAAATCGGTGGCCTTGCCGGGCCCGCATCTCTGGCTGCGGGCGCATTGCAATTTCGACACCGAGCAGGGCGTTTTCAGCGTCAGCACAGACGGTACTTCATTTCAAACCGTCGGCGATCCGCTGCCCTTGGTTTTTCAATTGAAGACCTTTCAGGGCGTGCGATTCGCGCTTTTCAATTTCAACGAAGAGGACCGCGAGGGCGGATTCGCCGACTTCAGCCGCTTCACCGTGGATGAACCCCGGGCCAATGGGCGGGGCCGCCCCATTCCCCTGGGACACACCATTACGCTGACCTCGCTGGTCGACGGGCGTTCGCTGGTGGCATGGAACGGGCACGTCCGGGCGATGCCGGCGTCCGGGCTCACACCCGCAATGCCGCGTTTTCATGTCCGGGATCGCGGCCATGGCCGGATTGCGCTCGAGGCGGACAATGGCGCCGGCTTCGTCTTCGTCACCGGAGCGGGCGAAGCCGGGGATGTCCGCCTGGTGCCGGCCGATCCCGGCGAGGCGGCAACCTTCCAATGGGAACCGATGGAGAGTGGTGACATCATGCTGCTGTCCCTCGCGACCGATCGGTTCCTCGCGGTCGATCCGCTCGCCAATGGATTGTTGAACGCGTCGGCGCGCGGCGCCGCACCCGATCGCAGGAACGGCGCAAGTTTCGCCTGGGCCGATGCCGGCCTGCCCTGACAGCACTGCTGCCCATCCGCCCCGGAATCTCCTTTCGCCCATGAAAATCACCCCGCACCAGATCATCGCCCTCACCGCTTTTGCCCCGCTCGCCGTGTTCGCGGGCTCGGCCACGATCCGAATCGACCTCGACCACGCCATCGCCGAGGTGGACCCGCGCATCTATGGCATTTTCATGGAACCGATCGGGTTCAACCGACCCGACATGAAGTTCAACACCCTGTATGGACCGGTCTATGATCCGGCCTCTCCGCGGTCGGACTCGAGCGGCTTCCGCACCGACATGATCGAGGCCGCACGCGAACTCCAGCTCACGCAGATGCGCTGGCCGGGCGGCAATTTCACCTCAAGCTATGACTGGAGGGACGGCATCGGTCCGAAGAATGCCCGGCCGCGGCGAATGGAGCTGGCGTGGGGCGTGGTTGAATCGAACCAGGTCGGCACCGATGAGTGGGTGCAGCTCAACCACAAGATCGGAACGGACAATGTCGTCTGCATCAACATGGGAACCGGAACGCTCGACGACGCGCGGTTCTGGGTGGAGTACTGCAACGCTCCCGCCTGCACCTTTTGGTCCGACAAACGTGCCGAGAACGGCCATCCGGAGCCCTACGGCATCAAGTATTGGTGCCTCGGAAATGAAGTGGACGGCGCGCCGTGGATCATCGGGCACAAGGACGCGGACGACTACGTGAAGTTTGCGGTCGAAGCCGCGAAGGCGATGCGCCGCAGTTCGCCCGGCACCAGGCTGGAATTCATCGCGAACGGCTCGTCCAACTACCAGGATAATCTCGACTGGGTGGAATGGAATTGGAAGGTCATCAAGGGCCTCGCCGGAATCGCCGATTATCTGTCGATCCACCGCTATTGGGATGACAGCAAGGACTACTATGTGCTGATGGGCCAGCGTGCGGTCGACCTGGACCAGAAGATCGAGATTACAGCCGGCCAGATCAAGGCCGTGGCTGACGTCCGAAAGCTGAATCCGATGGGGATTTCGGTCGACGAGTGGGCGCCGCCTTTCCGGGGCGGGCATCTCTCGACGCTCGCGCTCGCGCAATATTTCAACGCCTTCTTGCGCCACGCCGACGTCGTGAAGATGGCGAACTACACGCTTCTGAGTTCGGTCCTCGCCCGTGATCCCAAGAACGGGGAGACCTACAGGACCCCTCTCTTCTATACCTTCAAGGACTATTCGACTCATTGCCGCGGCACGGCGCTGGCCACGTTCGTCGACTGCGACACATTTTCCACCGGCGAAAATTATGCGCACATCCCATATCTCGACGTGTCGTCCGTGTACGACGCGAAGGCCGGGCAGGTGATAATCAACGTCGTCAACCGCCACAAGGATGCCGCGATCGCAACGGACATCCAGAGCGTCACCGGCGCCTGCATCACCGCGAACCGGATGGGCGAAGGATTCCCAAAAAGAAACGGCGCGGACGAATCCGCGCCGTCGTCTCATCTAACCCAAAGAGTCTAGCGCCAGTATCCCTGGACGAAGACGTAGTGACCGCTGCGGCGTTCCCAGCGCGGCTCGACCCAGCTCGCATGCGCATGGGGCGGGCGCTCCCAGTGTCCGCGAACCCATTCGTGGTGCCCCCCGCGCCAGGCCCAATAACCGTTGATCCAGACGTGGTCCGGCGAAGGCCGGAGGCGCTCATCGATGACCTCCTGGCGGGGAGGCGGCGGAGCGACGTCGATGTTAATTCCGACTCCGATCTCGCCGACGAGATTCGGGATCGGCAGGGTGGCAATCGGCATCGTGGCCGAAACCATCCGGGGAGCGGCGAGCGACATCAAACCCACGCTCAGACCACACAGGGCGGCGGCGCGGCGTTTGCTGATGAAGTCAGTCCATGATGTATGCATGATACCACTTTAGACCGATCGATATTTTCAGGGTTCGCCTTTGTGGATACATTTCGCAACCCGCGTTGAGCCGGGGCTTTACGCGCGATATTTGCACTGCTGATTTCCGGGCCCATGGGTTAAATCCCCTCCCCCTTGACAGGCCGCGGCCGGTTGCGCTGATGGGCGACAGGCAGCACACATCGGTGTAACCGGGGGCGCCACACCCCGCACCCTTCGTCGCCAAGGGAAACACCGGGCCCTGCGGACCCGGCTACATCCTGGGGCATCTCGGCAATTTCGGGCGGCAACGTGCGTCGTTGGCGGGCGACGTTCTCATTCACGCGGGCAAAATCCGATCGCAAAAAAGGCCGCGACGGTAAAACCGCGCGGCCCGAAATATGGAAGGGAAGCTCAGTCCCAGTGACCCTGCGTAAAGACGTATCCCCGTCCCCGATGCTCCCAGCGTGGGGCAACCCAGCTGCGCTTGCCGCGCGGCGGGTGTTCCCAGCGTCCCTTGACCCATTCGTGCCGTCCGCTGTGCCAGGCCCAGTAGCCTCCGACCCAGACGTAGTCGGGGCCCGGTTGTACTTCCACGACCTCCTGCTGCATCGGCGGCGGTGCGGTTTCGACCACCTCATCCGACGGTGCCGGGGCCGCGGTCGTGGTGGGAGTGGTGGCCGGGGCGGGCGGCGGGGGCGGTGGCTCCTGGCGGTTGCAGGCCACGAGACCGAGCACCGCGAGCGGCAGGGCACCCGCGGCGAGAAGGCGGAGACGGAGCGTGTCGGTTCTCATGGCTCAGGAACTCCAGTGTCCTTCGATGAAGTTGTAGTTCCCGTCGCTGCGTTGTTCCCAGCGCGGCGTAATCCACTCGGAACCCGACGAGGGCGGCGCTTCCCAATGGGCGTTCACCCATTCGTAGCGATCGTCGCGCCAGGTCCAGTATCCATCGATCCAGATGTGATCCGATGACGGACGCGGCGGACGCGCCACGATCACCTGCGGCTGGGTCGACACCGGCGGCGCCTGGGTGAGGATCACGGTGCCGTTGGCCAGGGTCGTGGTCGTGGCCGGGGCGACCATCTGCACGGGCGCCGGGTTGGCGGCCACTGCAACGGTTGTTCCCGGCGGAGGGGCAGACACGACATGTGTCTCGGGCTCGGAGCTGCAGCCGGCCAGCAGCGCAAAGGCCGAGCCGACGAGCACGGAAAAGAGCGCGGCTCTCGTCGTGTATTGATGAATTGATGACGTTTTCATGACGTCGCTGTGGACCGGACCGATTCATGGGCAGTTGCCCGAAAACCGCGCGGCGGATTTTATTGGGGCACCGCCCGCTGCGAAACCTGTCCCCGTCTTGTCAACGTGGGGCGAACAGCCCACGCAATCACGCCGTCGTCCGATGTCGGGCCGGCACCCGCGCCGACCGCCGGCAATCAGCCCGGCCGCGCTACATTCCCTTGGCCGCCGCGATGGGCTTGGGCACGGGGGCGGTCGTCTGCACGCTCTTCTTCCCCACCTTGATATTGCGATGGAGATAGTCGTCGTAATCGGGCACGAGGCGATCATAGGCCACGTGCATCAACGGCGAGGAGATCATGAAGTCCGCGGTCGAGCGGTCGCAGGCCACCGGCACATTCCAGACGACCGCCATGCGCAGCAGCGCCTTGACGTCGGGGTCGTGCGGCTGCGGTTCGAGCGGATCCCAGAAAAAAATGAGGAAGTCGATCCGTCCGTCGACGATCATCGAGCCGATCTGCTGGTCGCCTCCGAGCGGGCCGCTCTGCAGCTTGTTGATCTGGAGGTCGAGCAGTTCCTCCAGCAGCGAGCCGGTGGTGCCCGTCGCCCAGATCTCGTGCGCGACGAGGACCGCGCGGTTGAACCTGGCCCATTCGACCAGGTCCTGCTTCTTGCCGTCGTGCGCCACGAGCGCGATCCGCTTGCGGTTTCCCATGCTGAGCTTGGCGTATTTCATCGGCGATCGGGTTGTGCCGACGGTTCCTAGACCGCAGGCGCCGGGCCGGCAAGGAATCCCCGCGCTTTCCTGATTTGCCTCCGGCACCCGCCCGCGTTTCGCTGGCCGTCCTCCCATGCAACGCACGCTCGTCAAGGACGCCCTCCAGGCCATGCAGCCGGCGGACGCCATCCTGCTCCAGGGTTGGGTCCGGACCCGCCGCGACGCCAAGGCCTTCTCGTTCGTCGAGGTCAACGACGGCTCGTCGCTCAAGGGCATGCAGGTGATTGTGGACGCCACCCTGCCCGACTATCCGGCCGTTGCCCATGCCCACACCGGCTCGTCCGTCGAGGTGCGCGGCCGCCTGGTCGAGTCGAAGGGCCAGGGCCAGAAATGGGAGGTCGTGGCCGACAAATTCACGGTCCTCGGCGGGGCCGATGCCACCTACCCGCTCCAGAAAAAAGGCCATACGATGGAATTCCTGCGCGAGATCGCCCACCTGCGCCCGCGCTCGAACCTCTTCGGCGCGGTTTTTCGCGTGCGCAGCCGGCTGGCCTACGCCGTCCATCAGTTTTTCCAGGAACGCGGTTTCCAATACGTGCACACCCCCATCATCACGGCGAGTGACTGCGAGGGCGCCGGGGAACTGTTTCGTGTCACTACTCTCGACGCCTCCAATCCGCCGAAGGGACCCGATGGCGCGCCGGATTTCGCGCAGGATTTCTTCGGCAAGAAAGCCTACCTCACCGTGAGCGGCCAGCTCGAGGGCGAGATCTTCGCCTGCGCGCTGTCGAACATCTACACCTTCGGGCCGACGTTCCGCGCCGAAAACTCCAACACGTCGCGGCATGCGTCCGAGTTCTGGATGATCGAGCCCGAGATCGCGTTCTGCGATCTCGAGGGCGACATGGCGGTGGCGGAGGAATTCGTGAAGCACCTGATCCGCGACGCCCGCACGCATTGCGCGGCGGATCTCGAGTTCTTCGGCAAGTTCGTCGACCAGGGCCTGATCGCGCGTCTCGACTTCGTCCTCGACCGGCCGTTCCAGCGCTGCAGCTACACCGACGCCATCGACATCCTCGCGCAGTCCGGCCGGAAATGGGAGCATCCCGTCACCTGGGGCGACAATCTCCAGTCCGAGCACGAGCGTTTCCTCGCCGAGGAGCACTTCAAGTGTCCGGTGACCCTCTTCGACTATCCGCGCTCGTTGAAACCATTCTACATGCGCGTCAACGAGGACGGAAAAACCGTGCGCGCGATGGACCTTCTTGTGCCGGGCATCGGCGAGATCATCGGCGGCAGCCAGCGCGAGGAGCGCCTGGAAATCCTGCGCGAGAATCTCGCGCGGCATCATCTCTCGGAAAAGGACTACTGGTGGTACCTCGACCTGCGCCGTTACGGAACCGTCCCGCACGCCGGCTTCGGCCTCGGCTTCGAACGCATGCTGATGTTTGTCACCGGCGTCGCCAACATCCGCGACGTCATCCCTTTTGCGCGCACGCCGAAATCCGCGGATTTCTAGTGAACGGGCGCGACCTCATCCCGCAATCTCACCGGGCCCTGCGGACCCGGCTACATCCCGGATTGCTGTAGCCGAGGGCCACAGACCTCGGTCCGATCGCAACGCTTCGACTCTCCCGAAAGGCCGAGCAGACCTTCACCTCGACCCGCGTGCCCTTGGCCAACGAACAATCGCTGTGGGCGCGGCCTCATCCCGCGATCCCACCGGGCCCTGCGGACCCGGCTACATCCCGGATTGCTGTAGCCGAGGGCCACAGACCTCGGTCCTCTTCCGCCCCGCAATGGCCATGTCCATGCCTTTTCAATCCTGACGAAAAAATCAACGATGCATTCTCCTTCACCGGGGTGAGTCGACGCCATTGGCCGCCTCGGCGAAATCCGGTTGATCTGCACGATGCCACGACACCTGCTGCGATTGGCGGATGTCTGGGACCGTCTCCCAGTCTTTTTCATCACAGTATGCGTGGATAAGCGCCGGCCCGTTCTGGCAACCGAATCAAATTTTGCCGTCTTGTTCGATGAGTGGCGCTCGCTGCGCGCGCATCTGGGTTGGAATATTGGCCGATATGTGGTGATGCCCGACCATGTTCACTTTTTTGCAATGCCGGATGCCGGAGCTTCAACATCAATCAGCGTGGTGATCGGGCGATGGAAGGAACGTACCAGCAGGCGAATCAACGCCCAGAACCGCACGCGCGGTCGCTTCTGGCAGCCGCAATTCTTTGATCACGTCCTGCGTTCAAATGAATCTCGTTCCGAGAAATGGCTGTATATCGCTCAGAATCCTGTGCGGGCCGGATATGTCTCGCGCAGCGAGGATTGGCCTTATGCGGGTTGGATCGATTTTGAATGAAGTCCTCGCCTGAGTAGTTGTAGCCGAGGACCACAGACCTCGGAAACGGAGCCATCGCGCCGCTGGCTTGTAAACAATCGCTGTGGGCGCGGCCGGCGCGACTCGCGATCTCACCGGGCCCTGCGGACCCGCCTACATCCCGGATCGCTGTAGCCGAGGGCCACAGACCTCGGTCCGATCGCAATGGGTCGCCTCTCCCGAAAGGCCGATCAGACCTTCACCTCGACCCGCGTGCCATTGGCCGACGAACAATCGCGGTGGGAGCGGCCTCATCCCGCAATCTCACCGGGCCCTGCGGACCCGGCTACATCCCGGATCGTTGTAGCCGAGAGCGATAGACCTCGGTCCGATCCCAATGCTTCGACTCTCCCGAAAGGCCGGTCAGGCCTTCACTTCGTCCCGCCTGCCATTGGCCAACGAACAATTGCGGTGGGAGCAGCCTCATCCCGCGATCGCACCGGGCCCTCCGGACCCGGCTACATGCCGGATGGTTGTAGCCGAGGGCGACAGACCTCGGTCTGATCGCAACGGGTCGACTCTCCCGAAAGGCCGATCAGGCCTTCACTGCCACACTTGAACCGCCGGAGCGGGCCGAAGTGTAGATGGCTTCGACGATCGCCATGTCGCGGCGACCCATCGAACCGGGCACGAGGTTCGGCACGCCATCGAGCAGCGTCGCCGCGATGCCCTCGAACTGGGCGACCTGCTGATTCACGTTGGGAAAGTGAACGGGACCTTTCGACGTGGTCAGGGTCGCAGGGTCGTAATAGAACGCCGGGTAGTTCAGCTTCGCCCAGCCCTTGTCCCCTTCCGCGCGGAAGCTGCTGACGTTGTCGTCGTAGGTCGCCAGGCACTCGGCCGCGGCGCCGTCGCCGAAGATCATCGTCCAGTTGACCGATTCCTCGACCTGCGTGAACACCTTCGGGCGTTTCGTCGGCCCGAACTTGGCCGTGATCGAAACCGGGGCCACCTCGCCCTTCGCCATGCAGGCGGCCTGGATGACATAGACGCCCATGTCCATGAGCGGGCCGCCGCCCGACAGCTTCGGGTCGAGCCGCCAGTTCTTCATGTCGTTGTCGACACGAAATCCGTTGCCACCGTTCATCTTCATGAATGTCCCGAAAGTACCCTCGCGTCCATAGCGCGCAAACTCGACGTCATGGGCCTCGAAATGGAGACGGTAGCCGATGAACAACTGCACGCCCGCCGCCTGGCAGGCCGCGATGATCGCATCGCACTCGGCAACGGTGTTCGCCATCGGCTTCTCGCAGATCACGTGCTTGCCGGTCTTTGCGGCCGCGATCGCGTGCTGCGCGTGGAGGCCGTTCGGCGTGACAATGTAGATCAGGTCGACGTCGGGGTTGCCGGCAATCTGGCCCATCGTGTCGTAGTTCCAGACGTTCTTCTCCGGAAAACCATACTCGCGCGCCCACCGGCGCCCCTTGTCCGCCTCGCCCGTCACCACGCCCGCGAGCCGCAGGCGCGGAGTCTCCTTCAGCGCGGGTCCGAGATGATAGGCCGAGTAGTTGCCGAGGCCGACCAGCACCACGCCGAGCTTGCGGGTGGACAAGACGACTTTGTCCGCCGCGCGCGCCCAGCGGGGCAGAAGCAAAAGGCCGCCGAGGATGGCCAGATGGCCGAGAAACTCGCGGCGGGAGAACAGATGGGGTTGGTTCCGCTTCTTCACGCGTGTTGAGCCTAGCCGAAGCCGGCGTATCCGCAAGCGCGCAACGCGGGCCGCGTCACTTCTTCGGGGTTTCCGCGAGCCCGTATTTCTCCTCCGCCTCGCGCAGCAGCGCACGGCTGATGATCAACCGCTGGATCTCGCTCGATCCCTCGCCGATCTCCGTCAGCCGCGCATCGCGCCACATCCGCTCGACGGCCGAGTCGCGGGTGTAGCCCCAGCCGCCGCAGATCTGCAGCGCGCGATTGCAGGCGCGCGATGCCGCCTCGCTGGCGTGCAGCTTGGCGAACGACGCCTCGAGCGTGAATTTCTGGCCGCGCGCGTGCATGACGCAGGGCTGGAGCAGCAGCGCCTCCGAGGCCCGGAGCTCCACCTCGCAATCCGCGAGCATGAACTGCAGCGCCTGAAACTCGGCGATCCGCCGGTTGAACTGCCGCCGGGTCAGCATGCGCTGTTTCGCGATCTCGACCGCCGCGCGGCCGAGCCCGATCGCCATCGCCGCGATCCCCAGCCGGCCGGCATCCAGGCAGGACAGCGCGTCCGCCTGGCCGCGCCCGCGCCGGCCGATCATCTCGCCGCGCACGTTCTTCAGGAAAAATTCGCTCGTGTTGCTCGCGCGCACGCCGCTCGTGGGCACCTTGCGCACGGGCGTGATGTCGGCCGTCGTGATCCAGAAGGCCGAGAACTCCTTCTTGCCCTTCTCGTCGCGACCGGTGATCGCCATCACGATCATGTGGTCGGAATGCAGACCCATCGTGATGTAGGTCTTGTGGCCGTGCAGCCGCCAGGTGCCATCCGCGTCCGGGGCCGCCGTGGTCTCGACGCCACCAGTGTCGGAGCCGGCGCCCGGCTCGGTCAGCGCCCAGGCCACCATCCAGTCGCCGTTCAGCGCGCGCGGAAAAATCCGCGCCTTCAGCTCGTCGCTGGCAAAGCCGAGCGGATGGCCGACACACAGCGCGTTGTGCGCGGCCAGATTCATCGCGAAGGCGCCGCAGTGCCGGGCGATCTCCTCGATCGCGAGGCAGAAGCACAGGACCGAGTGCCCGCGACCGCCGACCGCCGGAGGCGCGAGCACGCCCATCAGCCCGGCGCGCCCGGCCCTGGTGAAAAGATCGCGCGGCAGCTCTTCGTTCTCCTCCCAGGCCGCCGCCTGGGGCGCGATCTCGCGGGCGGCAAAGGCTTCCACCTCCCGCAGGTACGCGATCTCCTCCGGACGGAGATGGTCAAGATAGAGCGAGTGCGGATGAAGCATGGGGCGGGCCTCCCTCCCTGCAGCTAAGGCGCGGCCGCCGGTGGCGCAAGCGCCCCGCGCCCGATTAGTTCCTTTGGGTGAGTTTCGCAGGGTTGCGCCCGGACGCGCTTTGTTTTCCCTTTCCCGTACCGGCAGCGCCCACCCGGCGTTCCGGACCGGCCGTGAAGTCCAACCCCTTTCTCGAACGCTGCCACGAGATCGCCGCCCGCGAGGTCGAGCTCCGCGGCGGAGGCGGGCCCGATGGGCTCGCGCGCCAGCACAAGCTCGGGCGCCTGTTCGCCCGCGAGCGCATCGCCGGACTGCTCGACGAGCCCGCGGATTTTCTCGAGCTCGGCCTGTGGGCCGCGGATGGCATGTACCGCGACTGGGGCGCGTTTCCCGCCGCGGGTGTCGTCACGGGCATCGGGCGGGTCAGCGGTCATCCGTGCATGATTGTCGCCAACGACGCCACGGTGAAGGCCGGTGCGTTCGTCCCGATGACGTGCAAGAAGGTGCTGCGGGCGCAGCGCGTCGCCTTCGGCTGCGGCCTGCCGCTCCTTTACCTCGTCGATTCGTCGGGCGTGTTTCTCCCGATGCAGGATGAGATCTTTCCCGACGAGGATGACTTCGGCCGCATTTTCCGGAACAACGCGGTGCTTTCCGCCGCCGGCGTTCCGCAGTACGCCGCGATCATGGGCAACTGCGTCGCGGGCGGCGCCTACCTGCCAGTCCTGTGCGACCAGGTTCTCATGACCGAGGGCAGCGGCCTTTATCTTGCCGGCCCGCAGCTCGTGAAGGCCGCGATCGGGCAGGAAACCGACACCGAGACGCTCGGCGGCGCGGCGATGCACGCCGAGATCTCGGGCACCGTCGACTATCGCGAGAAGGACGACGCGGCCGCGTTGCGCCGCCTGCGTTCGCTCGTGGGTTTGCTGCCGCCCGAACCGCCCCCGCCCGCCGAGGCGGGTTCGCCGGAGTTTCCCGCGGCAAGGATTTTCGACCTCGTCAGCGTCGACGGCCGCCGGGAATACGATGTGCGCGAGGTCATGCGCTGCCTCGTCGACTCGGGCACCCTCGACGAGTACAAGGCCGACTACGGCAGGACCATTGTGACCGGCTTCGCCCGCCTCGGCGGTCGGGCCGTCGGCATCGTCGCCAATCAGCGGCAGCGCGTGCAATCGAAGACCTCCGGACTGCAGATGCCGGGCGTGATCTATGCCGACGCCGCGGACAAGGGCGCACGGTTCATCATGGACTGCAACCAGACGCGCGTGCCGCTCCTGTTCCTCCAGGACGTCTCCGGCTTCATGGTCGGAAAGGACGCCGAGCATTCGGGGATCATCCGGTCGGGCGCGAAGATGGTGAACGCGCTCAGCAACTCGACCGTGCCGAAGATCACGCTGATCACGGGCGGCTCCTTTGGCGCGGGCAACTATGCGATGTGCGGGAAGGCCTTCGATCCGCGGTTTATCTTTGCGTGGCCGCACGCCCGTTACGCGGTGATGGGCGCGGCGCAGGCCAGCGACGTCGTTTACAACATCCTCGCCAAAAGCGCCCGGGATCGTCCGCCGGCGGAGCTGGAGCAGTTGCGCGAAAAGGTGAAGCAGGGATACATCGAACAGGCCGACATCCGTTATGGTGCCGCCCGCGGCTGGGTGGATGCGATCATCCAGCCCGCCGACACCCGAAGGGTCCTCGTCCGTGCGCTCGAACTGTCGTCGCGTCCGGCGCCATCGGGTCAGTTTGCGACGGGCGTGCTGCAGGTGTGAGAAAAACTCCAAGTTCCAAGCGACAAGCGGCAAGCAGTAAGGGGCAATGGGCAAGGTGTAAGCAGGAAACGTTAAGCTCCAGGCGCAGAGCAACCGCGGCGATCGGCGGCCTCTTTGGTCCGATAAAGGGCGGGCTCGCCTGACCCGAGTACGTCTAATGGTCCGAACCCCCGCCGATCCGGCATGATTCGAAGGCGGCATTCGGCAATGCCGCCCTACATCGAGGCGTGCTCCAGCTTTTCGCTTAGAGCTTTTAGCTTATGGCTTATCGCCTGCCTCAATGCCCGGCGTCGAGATCGCCCGGCTTCAGCAGCGGCGCAAACACGGCCTTGTTGGCGGCCTTCATGTAGGCCTCCTTCGCCTCGATGGTGCCGTCCTTCACGCGCGCCATGAGGCTGTTGTCCATCGTGATCATGCCGTCGCCGCCGCCGCTCTCGATGATCGTCTTGATGCTGGCAATCTGGCCGCTGCGGATGGTGTTGGGCAGCGCCTCGTGCGAAAGCAGGATTTCATGGACGGCACACCGCCCTTTCGGAACCCGCTTGCAGAGGAGCTGGGCGACGACGCCGGCCAGGCAGCTCCCGAGCATGATGCGCACCTGGTTCTGTTCCTCGGCAGGGAAAGTGTTGATGATGCGGTCGACGGTTTTCGGCGCATTGTTCGTGTGCAGCGTGCCGAAAACCAGCATGCCCATCGAGGCGCAGCCGAGCGCGAGCTTGATCGTCTCAAGCTCGCGCATCTCGCCGAGCATGACAATGTCCGGGTCGTGCCGCATCGCGCCCTTCAGCGCGGTGGCAAATGATTCCGTGTGCTCGCCGACCTCGCGGTGGACGATGACCGAATTCTTCACCGGATGCACGAACTCGATCGGATCCTCGATCGTGATGATATGCCGGGCGAGGTGCGAGTTGATGTAGTCGATCATCGCCGCGAGCGTGGTCGACTTGCCCGAACCGGTCGGGCCCGTGACGACGACGAGGCCCTGGTCGAGGTGGCAGAGTTTCTTGATCGCCTCGGGCAGCTTCAGCTCGTCGAACGAGAGAATTTTCGCCGGGATCTGGCGGAAGACCGCGGCCTGGCCCCAATGGTTGTAGAGGAAATTGCCGCGGAAGCGCGCCACGCCCGGAATCTCGTGCGCCAGATCGAGATCCTTGCGGTCGAGGAAATCGGCCCAACGCTTGTCGGGACAGATCTCCTTGAGCAGCGATTCCATCGTGGCCGTGTCGAGCGGTTTCTCGGCGATCGGCTGGAGCGATCCGGAAATGCGCGCCTTGGGGGGCAGGCCGACCGTCAGGTGAAGGTCCGAGCCGCCCTTGTCGAGCATCGTGCGCAGCAATGAATCGATCGCGGCCATAGCTCAGGAAATCTTCTGCCGCAGCACGCGGTTGGTGATGTTGGTCAGCGCCGTCTGCGCCGAGATCCGCTGCTCCTGCCAGAGCCCGAAGACCACGGTATCCATCAGGCACATGCCCTCCTTCACGCCCGTTTCCATCGTGTTGCGCAGGCCCGCGCCCTTGTTCTCCCGGATGAGGGCCTGGATCGCGAGGTTGCTCACCATGATCTCGCAGGCGAGCTGGAGGCCGCCGCCGACCGCGGGCAGCAGCCGCTGGCAGACGACGCCGCGGAGGCTTTCGGCGACGCTCGCGCGGATCTGCGTCTGTTGCGCCGCCGGAAAGACGTCGAGGAGGCGGTTCAGCGTCGTCGCCGCATCGCTGGTGTGCATCGTGCCGATCACGAGGTGGCCGGTCTCGGAGGCGCTGATCGCCATCTCGATGGTTTCGAGGTCGCGAAGCTCGCCGATGACGATGATGTCGGGGTCCTCGCGCAGCGCACCCTTGAGCGCGGAGAAAAAAGAGCGGGTGTGCGCGCCCACCTCGCGCTGCGAGACGTTGCAGCCCTTCGCCGGCTGCACGACCTCGATCGGGTCCTCGACCGTGATGATGTGGTCCTCGCGCGTCTCGTTGAGGTACGCGACCAGCGACGCCAGCGTGGTCGTCTTGCCCGCGCCCACCGGGCCGGTGACGAGGATCAGGCCGTTGTGGTAGGTGAGGAGCTTGCGGATCGTGTCGACGTGCTTGCCGAAACCGAGTTCCTCGAGCGTCAGCACCTTGGCGGGCACCATGCGATAGGCGCCCGCGGGACCGTTCTTGTGCACCATCAGGTTGACGCGGTAACGGTTCGACCCATCCACCGCCAGGGCGTAGTCGAGATCGCGCCGCTGCAGGAAATTCTGCCGCTCGCCGTCGGAGAGCATGATGGTGTTCAGGCGCAGGGAGTCGTCGGCGGACAATGGCTTCTGGCCGAGCATGAGCAGCTCGCGGTTCTTGCGGACAAACGGGCGCGAGCCGGCCGACAGGTGCAGATCGCTGACGCTGCCGCGCGCGCAGTTGACCAGCAGTCCGCGAAAGGCGTCGCGCAGCTCGGCATCGTTCATCGTGGCCACGCGCTCGAAGGGAAACGACGGCAGGTTCGCGCGCAGGGCGGCCGACTCCTCCGCCGTGCCGCCCCCGCGGGACTCGACCTTCGCGGACGGGCCGGCGAACGGATCGCGCGCCGGCGGGCCCTCGGCGGCCTTGCGCATGGCTTCGTCGAGGACCACCTCCAGCGCCTCGAGATCGTGGGCGACGCCGGCGTCGATCAGCTTCTGCGCGAAGGAAACGCCATCCGCGCCCTCACCGAGCACCTTCAGGACGTTGGCGCACTGCGCGAAGGTGAACAGGCCTTTCTCCGCACCCAGCGTTGCGACCCATTGGATTTCGGGGCTGAAAGCCATTGGGAGCCCAGCGTGGCGCCGCCTCCGGAGCCGGCAAGCGCGAACCGCCTCGCCGTCGCGAGCGTTCCATCAGGGGGTTGCCCCCGTCCGGTTGGCGCGGCATCATGTGACGCCACTGGTGACCCGCCGGACGGGGACGCCCCAGAAATTTCTGGCCGGTGAACTCAGCCGCGATTCGCCGCAGCGATCCGCGAATGCGAAGCCACGGTCCGGGCGAGTTCGGCGCGGAGGGGATTGTCCGCCGAAGCGTATGCCGCCACCACCACGCCGATCATGTTGCGCTCGTTCACCGATTCGCCGTCGGCCTCGTTGTTGTTCACGCCCTGCACCAC